>NZ_LN876586.1:0-316318 GCF_001282725.1 Inediibacterium massiliense
AGGTACTAATCGGTCGAGGACTTGACCAGATTTTGCATTGTTTAATTTTGAAGGTACATTTATGTATCACATCTAGTGACAATAGCGAGGAGGCTACACCTGTTCCCATATCGAACACAGAAGTTAAGCTCCTCAGCGCTGATGGTACTTGGGCGGTAGCGCCCTGGGAGAGTAGGTCGTCGCTAGTTTAAAGCCACAGTGATTATAGTTATTGTGGTTTTTTATTGCGAAAATAACATATTCATTTACATTTTATCTATTGAATGATAATAAAAAAAGTTCTTGACAGGGAACAAGAAAAATGATAAGATGATTAAGTCGTCAAAACGACGGCTACTTAAAAAGAGATTGACCTTTGAAAACTAAACAGCACAAGAAATGACAAGCAAAAACATGCAAAATGCCAAAATGTTATTTTGAGCAAGAAGCACAAACCTCGAAGATTTTAATTGAGAGTTTGATCCTGGCTCAGGATGAACGCTGGCGGCGTGCCTAACACATGCAAGTCGAGCGAACAAATTTTTAGGAAGCCTTCGGGTGGAATAAAAAGGAGTTAGCGGCGGACGGGTGAGTAACGCGTGGGCAACCTGCCCTATACGGAGGGATAGCCTCGGGAAACCGGGATTAATACCTCATAAAACTCTAGTATGGCATCATATAGGAGTCAAAGATTTATCGGTATAGGATGGGCCCGCGTCTGATTAGCTAGTTGGTAAGGTAACGGCTTACCAAGGCAACGATCAGTAGCCGACCTGAGAGGGTGATCGGCCACATTGGAACTGAGACACGGTCCAAACTCCTACGGGAGGCAGCAGTGGGGAATATTGCACAATGGGCGCAAGCCTGATGCAGCAACGCCGCGTGAGTGATGAAGGCCTTCGGGTCGTAAAACTCTGTCCTAAGGGAAGAATAATGACGGTACCTTAGGAGGAAGCCCCGGCTAACTACGTGCCAGCAGCCGCGGTAATACGTAGGGGGCGAGCGTTATCCGGAATCACTGGGCGTAAAGGGTGCGTAGGCGGTCAGTAAAGTCTGGGGTGAAAGGCTACGGCTTAACCGTAGTAAGCCTTGGAAACTTACTGACTTGAGTGCAGGAGAGGAGAGCGGAATTCCTAGTGTAGCGGTGAAATGCGTAGATATTAGGAGGAACACCAGTGGCGAAGGCGGCTCTCTGGACTGTAACTGACGCTGAGGCACGAAAGCGTGGGTAGCGAACAGGATTAGATACCCTGGTAGTCCACGCCGTAAACGATGAGTGCTAGGTGTCGGGGGTTACCCCCCTCGGTGCCGCAGTTAACGCAATAAGCACTCCGCCTGGGGAGTACGGTCGCAAGACTGAAACTCAAAGGAATTGACGGGGACCCGCACAAGCAGCGGAGCATGTGGTTTAATTCGAAGCAACGCGAAGAACCTTACCAGGACTTGACATCCTCTGCATTACCCTTAATCGGGGAAATCCCTTCGGGGACAGAGAGACAGGTGGTGCATGGTTGTCGTCAGCTCGTGTCGTGAGATGTTGGGTTAAGTCCCGCAACGAGCGCAACCCTTGTCTTTAGTTGCCAGCACTTTGGGTGGGCACTCTAAAGAGACCGCCGAGGATAACTCGGAGGAAGGTGGGGATGACGTCAAATCATCATGCCCCTTATGTTCTGGGCTACACACGTGCTACAATGGCTGGTACAACGGGTAGCGAAAGAGTAATCTGGAGCCAATCTTAAAAGCCAGTCTCAGTTCGGATTGTGGGCTGCAACTCGCCCACATGAAGCTGGAGTTGCTAGTAATCGCGGATCAGAATGTCGCGGTGAATGCGTTCCCGGGTCTTGTACACACCGCCCGTCACACCATGGGAGTTGGGGGCACCCGAAGTCAGCGATCTAACCGCAAGGAAGAAGCTGCCGAAGGTGAAATCAATAACTAGGGTGAAGTCGTAACAAGGTAGCCGTATCGGAAGGTGCGGCTGGATCACCTCCTTTCTAAGGAGCAAATCATTTCTTGAGCTGTCTAGTTTTGAGAGGTTAACTNTCGCTAGTTTAAAACCACAATGAGTATAGTCATTGTGGTTTTTTATTGTGAAAATACCGTAGTCATTTACACCCTATCTATTGAATGATATAATGAAAAAAATAAAAAGACAAAACAAGAGCCATCTAAGTTTAAAAGGAATATTTAAAAAGGGAAGAGAATATATTATAGCTAAGGAGGAAAAAAAATTGAGCAATCCATTTTATGATAAAATAGGAATCAATCCTATTATTGCAGCTGTAAATAGCATGGAAAAGTTAGATTTAGCTATAGAATCTCCTTGTGAAATTATATTTTTACTCTGTGGAAATATTTTTAATTTAAAAGAAATTATTCACAAAGTAAAAGAAAATAATATGGATATCTATGTACATATTGATTTAATGGAAGGATTTTCAAAAGATTCTATGGCTCTCAAATATATCAATGAAAATCTAAAACCAGATGGAATTATTACAACAAAAAGCAGCTTAGTTAAAAAAGCTAAAAATATGAATATATTTACGATTCAAAGACTTTTTATGTTAGATTCTTTGTCTCTTGATACAGGAATTGGTTCTATTAAAAATACTCGACCAGATGCGGTAGAGATTATGCCAGGAATTATGCCTAAGATTATTAAGAAAGTATATGAAGATACAAATATTCCAGTAATTGGAGGAGGCCTCATTAGTGATAAAGAAGATGTGATTGAGAGTTTAAAAGCAGGTGCAGTTGGCATATCTACAAGCAAACAAGAAATATGGTATATGTAAATGACAAGTATTTACAAAATATTGTATTCGTGTTATAATTTTTTTATATTGTTATAGTACAGTATATAAAATGGCAGAGTAAAAGGAGAGCCGTGTAATTCAACCTATGAGAATAGGTTTGATTTACATGGCTTTTATTATTTATAAAAAAAGGAGGGATAAGAAAACGTTTTAATGTTAGTAAAAAATAATATGATTATGGGAGGGGTATCATGTCAGCATTTTTAGGTGAACTTATAGGAACTATGTTATTAATTATTCTGGGTGATGGAGTAGTTGGAGGAGTAGTGCTTAACAAATCAAAGGCACAAAACAGTGGATGGATTGTTATCACAGTAGGTTGGGGTTTAGCAGTAGCTATGGCAGCTTACGCAGTTGGAAGATTTAGTGGAGCTCATTTAAATCCAGCATTAACTATAGGTCTTGCAACTATAGGAAAATTTCCATGGAGTATGGTGCCATCTTATATTGTAGCCCAAATGATAGGTGGAATTTTAGGAGGCGTTGTTGTTTGGCTTCATTATCTTCCTCATTGGAAAGAAACAGAGGATGCAGATGGAAAGCTTGGTGTATTTTGTACAGCTCCAGCTATTAGAGATACAGTGCCTAATTTAATTAGTGAAATTATAGGAACATTTATATTGGTATTAGGGATTTTAGCAATAGGCGCGAATGTTTTTGCAGATGGAGTCAATACATTAATTGTAGGAGCTTTAATTATGGCTATAGGTCTTTCTTTAGGAGGTCCTACTGGATATGCTATTAATCCTGCAAGGGATTTAGGACCTAGAATTGCTCATTTTATACTTCCAATAGCAGGAAAAAGAGATTCTGATTGGGGATATTCTTGGATTCCAGTAGTAGGGCCAGTAATCGGAGGAATACTTGGAGCAGTTTTCTATGCTACATTCTTTGGTGCTTAAAAATATAGAGGGGGAAAGAATATGAAAACATATGTAATGGCATTAGATCAAGGAACTACAAGTTCTAGAGCGATTTTATTTAATCACGATGGAGAGATTGTAAAAGTTGCTCAAAAGGAATTTACTCAAATTTATCCAAAAGCTGGATGGGTTGAACATGATCCAATGGAAATATGGGGAACACAAAGTGGAGTAGCAAGAGAAGTATTGGAAACTACAGGGATAAGACCAGATGAGATTGCGGCTATTGGAATTACCAATCAAAGAGAAACTACTGTAGTATGGGATAAAAATACCGGAAAACCTATTTATAATGCTATTGTTTGGCAGTCTCGTCAAACAGCAGGGATTTGTGATGAGCTTAAAAAAAGAGGATTAGAAGAGTATATTAGAGAAAATACTGGTCTTGTGATTGATGCTTATTTTTCAGGTACAAAGATAAAATGGATTCTAGATCATGTAGAGGGAGCTCATGAAAAAGCAAAAAATGGAGAGCTTTTATTTGGAACGATGGATACATGGATTATTTGGAATTTGACACGTGGAAAAGTACATGTAACAGATTATTCGAATGCATCAAGAACAATGCTTTATAATATAAAGGAACTAAAATGGGATGAAAAAATATTAAAGGAATTAGATATTCCTATGAGTATGCTTCCTGAAGTAAAGCCTTCTAGTGAGGTTTATGGATATACGGATGAAAGAACATTTGGAGGAGCTCAAATTCCTATATCAGGGGCAGCAGGAGATCAACAAGCAGCTTTATTTGGGCAAGCGTGTTTTGGTGCTGGTATGGCGAAGAATACCTATGGAACAGGATGTTTTATGCTCATGAATACAGGAGAGGATAAAATATTCTCTAACAATGGACTTTTAACTACCATTGCTTGGGGAGTAGATGGAAAAGTAGAATATGCTCTAGAAGGAAGTATATTTGTAGGAGGAGCATCTATTCAATGGCTTAGAGATGAACTAAGGCTGATTAATGATGCAGCAGATAGTGAATATTTTGCTACAAAAGTAAAAGACTCTAATGGAGTTTATGTAGTTCCTGCTTTTGTAGGACTAGGGGCACCTTATTGGGATATGTATGCAAGAGGTACGATTGTAGGACTTACAAGAGGAGCAAATAGAAATCATATTATTCGTGCAACCCTTGAATCTATAGCATATCAAACAAGAGATGTATTAGAGGCTATGCAAGAGGATTCAGGAATTGATCTTAAAGCTTTAAAGGTTGATGGAGGAGCTGTTGCAAACAACTTCTTAATGCAATTTCAATCAGATCTTTTAGGAGTACCTGTAAATAGACCAAAGGTTATTGAAACAACTGCTCTAGGAGCGGCATATTTAGCAGGATTGGCAGTAGGATTCTGGAAAGATAAAGATGAGATTTCAAAGAGATGGAATGAAGATAGAATGTTTACACCAAATATGGATGAAGAAACAAAGGAAACAAAATATAAAGGATGGAAAAAAGCTGTACAAAGAGCTTTACAATGGGAAGAAGAATAGATTTTACAAAGCATAAAGAAAGTGTTATAATACACCTAAAGAGAATATAAGGCTGAGAATAAGAGAGCCACACAAAATACCTTTAGAAGTAAAGGGTATCTTTGTGTGGCATTTTTCATATAAAAAGGAGGAAGTCATATGTATGATGTAGCCGTGATTGGAGCAGGTATTACAGGTACATTTGTTGCAAGAGAATTATCTAGATATGATTTAAAAATAGTACTCATTGAGAGAGATATGGATGTTGCAAATGAAACGACAAAGGCAAATAGTGCATTGGTTCATGCAGGTTATGATGCAAAACCAAATACACTAAAAGCAAAATTAAATGCTATGGGAAATCCATTATTTGATCAGGTTTGTAAAGAGCTGGATGTTCCTTTTAAAAGAATAGGTTCTTTGGTCATTGCTTTTGATGAAGAAGACATAGAAAGTATAAAAGAACTTTATGAAAGAGGAATACAAAATAAAATCCCTCATTTAAAGCTTCTTTCTAAAGAAGAAGTTTTAAATATGGAGCCTAATATCAATCAAGATATTAAGGGTGCTTTATATGCACCTACAGCAGGAATTGTAAGTCCTTGGGAACTAGCTGTAGCATTAGCTGAAAATGCAATGGACAATGGAGTAGAACTTAAGCTAAATAGCGAAGTGACAGATATAAATAAAATAGATGATGGATACGAGATTTTTATAGGAGAGGAAATTTTAAAAACAAAGTATGTAATCAATTGTACAGGAGTACATGCAGATCAAATTAATGAAATGGTAGGACCTAAAACATTTGAGATTCATCCAAGAAGAGGTCAATACAATATATTAGATAAAAGTGCAGGAGATTTTATCAATCATACTATTTTCCAAGCACCAAACAAGTTAGGAAAGGGAGTTGTAGTAGCTCCTACTGTTCATGGAAATCTATTAGTAGGACCAGATGCAGAGGACTTAGATGATAGAGAAAATAAATCTACAACAAATGAAAGAATTTCATTTGTAAGAGAAACAGCAAGAAAGACTTCTAAAAATATACCTTTTCATGAAACCATTACAAGCTTTTCTGGACTTAGAGCAGTACCAAGTACAGGAGATTTTATTATAGAAGAATCAAAAGATTCAAAAGGATTCATTAATGTGGCAGGAATTGAATCTCCAGGCCTTTCAGCTTCTCCTGCTATTGCAAATTATGTAGTAGAAATTTTAAAAGGTAGTACCACATTAAAAGAAAATAAAGATTTTAATCCTATAAGAAAACCATTTATTCGTTTTATGGAACTAAGTGATGAAGAAAAAGAAGAAATTATTAAAAAAGATCCTAGATACGGAAAAATAATCTGTAGATGTGAAAATATTACAGAAGGTGAAATTGTAGATGTAATTCATAGAAATGCAGGAGCAACAACAGTTGACGGAATCAAAAGAAGAGCAAGACCTGGTATGGGAAGATGCCAAGGAGGATTTTGTGGACCAAGGGTTATGGAGATTTTAGCAAGAGAGTTAAATATTCAAATAACAGATGTAATGAAGGATAGCAAAAAATCTTATATTCTAACAGGACCTACTAAAAACTAGAAGGACAAGGAGTGATGACATGTTAAAGTATGATGTTGTAGTGATCGGAGGAGGACCTGCAGGACTTGCAGCGGCTATAGAAGCAAAAGAAAATGGAGTCCATAGTATTTTAGTGATCGAAAGAGATAGAGAACTAGGGGGAATACTTCAGCAATGTATTCATAATGGTTTTGGACTCCATATTTTCAAAGAAGAATTGACAGGTCCTGAGTATGCTCAAAGGTTTATTCACAAACTAAAAGATATGAATATAGAATATAAATTAGACACAATGGTTTTAGATATCAATGAAGAAAAAATCATTCATGCCATTAATGAAAAGGATGGATTAATGGTCATTCAGGGAAAAGCGATTGTTCTTGCTATGGGATGTAGAGAAAGAACAAGAGGGGCTGTAAATATTGCAGGAACTCGTCCAGCAGGAGTATTTACAGCAGGAACTGCTCAAAGGTTTGTGAACATGGAAGGATATATGGTCGGAAAAAAAGTAGTCATATTAGGATCTGGAGACATAGGACTTATTATGGCAAGAAGACTTACCCTAGAAGGAGCTGAAGTTTTAGCTGTAGCAGAGCTTATGCCTTATTCTGGAGGGCTTACACGTAATATTGTGCAATGTTTGGATGATTATAATATTCCACTACTTCTTAGTCATACAGTAGTAGACATCAAAGGAAAGGATCGAGTAGAAGAAGTCGTTATTGCAAAGGTAGATGAAAATAGAAGACCTATTCCTGGTACAGAAAAGCATTTTGAGTGTGATACACTTCTTTTATCTGTAGGATTAATTCCAGAAAATGAATTATCTAAAAATGCAGGAATAACAATAGATCCTATTACATCAGGACCTATTGTCAATGAAGCTATGGAAACAAATATAGAAGGAATATTTGCTTGTGGAAATGTAGTACATGTTCATGATTTAGTAGATTTTGTTACAGGAGAAAGCAAAAGAGCAGGAAAGAATGCTGCAAAATATGTTAAAAATCAATTAAAAAAAGAAGGACAAATCATAGAAACCAATGCAGGAGAAGGGATTCGATATATTGTTCCACATAAAATAAGAGTAGAAAATATAGAAGAAAAATTAGATTTATTTATGAGAGTAAGTGGGGTTTATAAAAATATGGACATGGTAGTATCCATAGGAGATGAAGAAATAAAAAGAATTAAGAAAAAGCATTTGGCTCCTGGAGAGATGGAATCTATTACCCTTTTTAAAAGCGATTTAAATCAAGATGGAATATTGACAGTTTCCTTACAAAGGGAGGATGTTTAAATGAAAAAAGAAATGATCTGTATTGTTTGTCCTATGGGATGTCATCTAGAAGTGGACAAACAAGGAGAAGAATATACAGTACAGGGAAATAAATGCAAAAGAGGACAAGAATATGCTGTAAAAGAGCTTACAGCTCCTACAAGAGTAGTAACGACTACTGTAAAAATAAAAAATGGAATTTTAAATAGACTACCTGTAAAAACCAAAGAACCTATTCCAAAGGATAAAATATTTGAGTGTATGAAGCTTATGGATTCTATAGAAGTTACAGCACCTATTCATGTAGGAGATGTAATCATAAAAGATATTTTAGGAACAGGAGTAGATTTAGTAGCAGCAAGAGATATGTAAATAAAAAAGATATAAGTACATCTTTATAAAAGAGGATGTACTTATTTTATTGTCAAAGATAAAAATATTATTAAATGTCCCTAAGGGCCTAAATTGATACTTTTTCTTAACCATTTTCTCGACAAAATATATTATAATGGGTATTGAATTTTATATAGTTCGTTGGAGGTATCAAATGGGGAGACTAAGAAGTAAGAAAAAGTACAATAGATATAAAAAAATAAAACTTGTTGTATGTATGATTTTGATTGGATTCATATGTATGATGACCTTGTGGATAGAGAAATGTATTGCAGATAGTGTTCCAAAAGAAAATGCTTTGATTTCTGAACAGCAAAATAATATGCCTAAAACAGTAAAGAAAGAAGATGAGAAGATTCATGAACAAAATGACTCGGCGATTAACGATTTAGTAGAAGCAAAAAAGGAGGAGAAAGAAAATGTAAACAAAGAGACTATAATAGAAGATGAAAAACAAGAAAATAAAAAATATAATTATAAAGAAATTTTTTATAAAGATGTATTCATAGGAGATTCTATTACAAATGCTTTATCCTTTTATCATTTATTAGAGGATAAAAAAGTAATTGCAAATTTAGGAGATACTCTTTCGAAAGCAGAGAAGAGAGTAGATGAAGTTGCAAAAATAAATCCAGAGAATATTTTTATACTATTTGGAGTAAATGACCTAAAAGCTTATCAAACACAGGAGGAATTTGTAAAGCATTATGAAAGATTGATTTGTAAACTAAAAGATCAATTACCAAATACAAATATTTATGTTCAATCTATATTACCTGTATCCGTTAAAGCTGAACAAAAGAATCCTTATATTACCAATAAAAAAATAGAAAGTATGAATGGTGTTCTTATGAATATGTGTGAAAAGAATAATGTAACTTATATTCATATAGCAACAGTAATAGAAAGTATGAATGAAGATTTACATGAAGGAGATGGAATTCATTTTCAATACAAATTTTATCCTTTATGGCTTAATTTTTTAATAGATTATACAAAGGAGGAGTATCAAAATGAAAATATTTAAAAATAGAGCATGGACAATGATACTTATTATATTAATCCTAGGAACTTTAGCAGGATGTGGAAAAGAAAAGTCAAAGGATGTATCTATTGAAGATATAAATCAAAAGATCAATCAAGAAGTGGATTTATCTTCTATGGTAAAGGGTGACATGGAACAACTTGAAAAATTATATGACATAGAGAAAGAAAAGGTAGATTCCTTTGTATTATATACAGCTTCTACAAATATAAAAGCAGATGAAATTGCTATAGTAAAAGTAAAAGATTCTAATGATATAGAAAAAGTTCAAGAAGCATTTCAAAATAGAATAGACAAACAATCTAAAGCTTTTCAAGATTATCTTCCAGAAGAATATTTTTTAATAGAAAATCATGTTTTAAAGAATAATGGAGAATATATTATTTTTATCATATCCAAAGATACACAAAAAATAGAAGAAATCGTGGATGGATGTTTTTAGAGGAAATGAATTGGAGGAATGAGGTTTGGTATTTAGCAGTTTAATATTTATTTTTTTGTTTTTACCTTTTATGATTTTTATATATTATTTATCACCAAGGTTTCTTAGAAACCTTGTTTTACTTCTAGGAAGTTTGGCATTTTATGCTTGGGGAGAACCCATTTATATACTCATTATGATTTTTTCTACTGTTTTTGATTATGTAAATGGTTTGCTGATAGAAAAATATAAAAATAAAAAAAGAGTTGCCAAAAGTATATTATTTTTATCTATGGTTGTTAATTTAGGAATATTATGTTTTTTTAAATACTATGGTTTTATCATAACAAATATCAATGGAATTTTTCATATGAGTATGACAAATATAGATCTTCCGTTGCCTGTAGGAATATCTTTTTATACATTTCAGACTATGTCTTATGTTATAGATGTATATAGAGGAGAAGTTTGTGCACAGAAAAATATTATTTCTTTTGGAACATATGTAGCCATGTTTCCCCAATTGGTAGCAGGGCCTATTGTAAAATATAAAGATATTTCAAAAGAATTATCTTATAGAAAAGAAAATATAAAATTATTTGGAGAAGGAGTACAGCTTTTTATTATAGGATTATCTAAAAAAGTACTTCTTGCCAATAACATAGGACTTCTTTGGGACAGCATAAAAGGACTGCCTAGCCATGAAATATCTATTGTCTCTGCATGGACAGGTATTATTGCATTTACATTTCAAATTTATTTTGATTTTAGTGGATACTCAGATATGGCTATAGGCTTAGGAAAAATATTTGGTTTTCATTTCACAAAGAATTTTAATTATCCATATATCTCTAAAAGTGTAACGGAATTTTGGAGAAGATGGCATATTTCATTAGGAACATGGTTTAGAGAATATGTGTATATTCCTCTTGGAGGAAATAGACTTAGCTCAATCAAGCAGTATAGAAATTTATTGATTGTATGGTTTTTGACAGGATTATGGCATGGTGCAAATTGGAATTTTATTCTTTGGGGAATATACTTTGGTATATTTGTGACCATAGAAAAGTTATTTTTACTTAAGTGGTTAGAAAATCGTTCTGCTTGGATTCGTCATATTTATACGATGATAGTTGTTATGATTGGATGGGTATTTTTTGAATTTGAAAGTATGATTTCAGCTGTAGATTTTATCGAAACTATGTTTGGATGGAATTCATCTTTATGGATTGATTCAAAGGGAATTTATGATTTGTATACAAATATTTTATTATTTGTGATTTTATTTATTTGTTCTACTCCTGTTCCTAAAAATATGATTCATAAGTGGAGACAAAAATATAGTGTAGGAAAAGATATACTTTTATCTTTTACAACTATGATTCTTTTGTTAATTTGTACAGCCTATTTAGTAAATGAAAGCTATAATCCATTTTTGTATTTTAGATTTTAAAAGAGGTGCTTATATGAATCAAAATAATCTTTATCAAAAGATGATTTCTATTCTTTTTTTAGCTTATATAGGAATGAGTGTAATATTTAACTTGATCAGTCCAGATTTAACTTTTTCAGAATCAGAAAATAGAATGCTCCAACAAAAGCCTTATTTTTCTTTTAAGAAAATAATAGATGGTAAATGGATTTCACAATATGAAAAATATTTTACAGATCAATTTATTGTAAGAGATTTTTGGATAGGAATTCGATCAGATACAGAAAGAATATTTGGGAAAAAAGAAAATAATAATGTTTATTTGGGAAAAGAGAGTTATTTGATGGAAGCTTTTCAAAAGCCTAGTGAAGAGAATTTTAATAAAAAACTAAAGGAGTTACAATCATTTTCAGATTCTACTCCCAATACAAATAAATATTTTTTATTGGTTCCCAATGCAGTAAGTATATTAAAAGATAAGCTTCCATCTTATGCACCTACAGATGATCAATTATTTTATATCGAAAAGTTAAAAAAGAATATGATTCAAAACATAAGATTTTTAGATATATACCCTACACTATACAATAGAAAAAATGAATATATTTTTTATAAAACAGACCATCACTGGACGACAAAGGGCGCTTATTATGCTTATGAAAAAATTGCTAAGGATATGGGATTTACTCCTTATAAAAAAGAGGATTTTAAAATTCAAAAGGTTACAGATAAATTTTATGGATCTCTTTATTCAAAGAGTGGATTTAGACATATAAAGCCAGATGATATTGAGTTGTATATTCCCAAAAAAGAAAATCAGTATAAAGTAGAGTATATAGAGGAAAATAAAGTGGATCATTCTTTTTATAAATTAGATAATCTGGAAAAAAAAGATAAATACAAAGTTTTTTTTGATGGAAATCATCCCCTTATAAAAATTTCTTCTGAGCAAGAAAATACAAAAAAATTATTAATGATTAAAGATTCTTATGCAAATAGCTTGATTCCTTTTTTAGCATTGCATTATAGTGATATATATGTAGTAGATCTTAGATATTATCAAAAAGATTTACAAGAATTGATAGATAAAAATCATATTGAAGATGTTTTAATTTTATATAATGAAAATACATTTTTTCAAGATTCTATAGAGTAAGGAGATAAAAATCACGGAAATTTTTCAAAAAATCTTATATAATAATAAAAAATCAGATAATATATAGGGGGATTTTTATGAAAAATATAGGAATTATCAATTGCTATAATGTATCCCAAAAATGTTCTTCTTCAGGATGTTTTAAAGCTTTATATAATGAGACAGGATCTTTTGAAAGATATAAAGGAGAAGGGGCGAGAATCATTAGCTTTGTTCATTGCAATGGATGCAGTGATCAAGTAGTCAATCAGTTTTTAGAAAGAGCTGAAAGAATGGTTCAAAAGGGAGTAGAGGTGATTCATCTTTCTACTTGTGTAAGGTCTAAATGTCCATGGTATGATGAAGTGATAAAAAATTTATCAGAAAAATATGAAATAGAAGGATATAGCCATGCTAAAAAAAACTCTAGGTAATAGAGTTTTTTTTAGCATTTTGCAAGAAAAAATTTATATAATTCTCTTTTAAAGTAAATAAAAAAATAGAAAATTATAAAAATATGGATTTATAGAGCTTGTGATAAACAATTCAGAATACTGCATAATAAGATTAAAGAATAAATGAAAGAATAAACTGTAAAACCTTCAAAATACTTGGAAATACTTGTATACATTGACATTATCGTATATTTGTATTACAATAAACTTGCAGGGAAAAAGGTTTCCTGCAAGTTTATAAAAAACGGAATAGGTAAAATATGTAAAAATGGAGGAGATTATGGCCAGAGATATTTTAAATGATGATCATACAGGTCTATCCCTAACGTCAAAAATTTTCAATATATTAAGAGAAGATATACTCAATGGAAAATATACAGAAGGCGAAAAGCTAGGAGAAGCAAAATTAGCAGAAGAGTTAGGTGTAAGTCGTACCCCAGTGAGAGAAGCTCTAAAACAACTTGAATTAGATGGGATTGTTGAAAACAAACCTAATCGTGGAGTGATGGTATTAGGTATATCCAAACAAGATATTGAGGACATATTTACCATTCGAACAGCTATTGAAGGAATTGCTGCAAGATGGGCAGTAGAAAGAATTACGAATGATGAAGTTAGACAATTAACAGAAAGCTATGAACTAATGGAGTTTTATACTTTTAAAAATGATATTGAAAAATTTTCAGAAATCAATACAATATTTCATGAAATTATTTATAAGGCTACAAAGAGCAGATATTTAGAGCAAGTATTAAAAGATTTTCAATATTATATGAAACAGACAAGAAGAAGATCATTACAAGTAGAGGGAAGAATGAAAATTTCATTGCAAGAACATAAAGCAATTTTAGATGCATTTTTAAATAAAGACAAAGAAGGTGCACAAAAAGCTTTAGCCAATCATATTGCAAATTCAAAAAAGAATGTAGAGAATAATACGGATCAATAAAAGACTACGAATGAGTAGTCTTTTATTTTTAAGGAGGAAGAGATGGATACTTGTATCATAAACAAACTAAAATCTATGAGAGATGAAAATATTATATCTTTTCATGTACCAGGACATAAGAATGGAAAAGCTTATGAGAAATATAATATAGGAAATTTATTATCTATAGATGTGACAGAAATAGAAGGGACAGATAATCTTCATGAGCCTGCAGGAATTATAAAAGACGCTCAAGATCATGCAGCTCAATTTTTTGGGGCGGATCATACTTTTTTTCTTGTAAATGGTACATCTTGTGGAAATATATCTGCTTTAATGGCCGTTGCAAATCCTAAGGATCAAGTGATAGTTCCTAGAGATTGCCATAAATCTGTTATGAATGGGTTGATTCTTGGAGGAATTGATCCTATTTACATAGAGCCTAAGGTAGACGAAAAAAATAGATTACCAATGGGGGTTACCCATGAAGAAGTAAGAAAAGCCATTATCAATCATCCAGATATAAAGGCTGTTGTTCTTACTTATCCCAATTATTATGGTATTTGTCCAGATATAAACAAAATAGTACAAGTAGTTCATGAATATAACAAAATTCTTATTGTAGATGAAGCTCATGGTTCTCATTTTATACTTAATGAAGATCTTCCTTGTAGTGCGTTACAGGCAGGAGCAGATATAGTTATTCAAAGTACCCATAAAACTTTATTTGGATTTACTCAAGCTTCTATGCTGCATGTAAAATCTAAAAGAGTAGATATAGAAAGACTAAGGTTTATGTTAACCATTCATCAAAGTAGTAGTCCTTCGTATTTGTTGATGAGTTCATTAGATATGGCAAGAGCCATTGCACAAAGAAAAGGAACAATTCTTATGGGAGAGCTTTTAAAAAATATAGATTGGTTTTCTGATGAATTACAAAAAATAGATGGAGTAAAAATTATAGATACAGTAAGTCCATGGAATAAAGATCAAACAAGACTTGTGATCAGTATGAAAAAATTAGGAATTAGCGGAGTAGAACTTGAAAATATTTTAAGAAAAGAATATAAAATTCAAATGGAAATGAGTGATTCTCATTATATTGTAGGAGTATGCACTATTGGAAATACAAAAGAAGATTTTAAAAAACTACTTTATGCTATAAAAGAGATTAAAGGTCAATCTAAAGAAATTCATGAAGAAGAAAAAATTTCATGTTCTTATGTATCTCCTATTGTTCGTATTTCTCCTAGAGAAGCAGTATTTTTACCTAAAAAAATCATTCCTATGGAGGAGAGCATAGGAAAAGTCAGTGGTGAATATATTATTCCATATCCTCCAGGAGTTCCTATGGTTTGCCCAGGAGAAGAGATTACAGAAGAAATTATCAATCAAATCATGTATATGAAAAAAAATAAAATCAATATGATAGGAATGGAGGATTCTTCCTTACAAAGTCTAAAAATCATTATAGAAAAATAAATATATTTTTGAGCTTGTAGACAGCGTGCCCAGCGAAGCTGTAATTTACTTGCTGATGAAAGTTCAGTCTAGGTAATTGCCAAGAAGCCTAGTAGCTATAAGACCAGTGCTATCAGAGATGGTAATACTGAAGCGTCTTGAAAATGTGCTCTAGTAGTGCTAGCAAAGATGCAGACCGTAACATAAAGTGAATCCTGCAGCACTGTTATCTCAACCCGTTAGGGAGAAAAGAGGAAGACGAGTCTCTTGTCTTAAGATGAAGTCCATGGAATGTGTGAAGAACTTGGATTACAGCACAGAAGAATCCTCTGGTGTATGGGGAGCGGTATGTATCGAAAGTAAATTATGGAACTGGGGAGACCCTACTTTACACAGCGATAGCTGTAAAGCAGATGCATATAAGCCGATAGGTGAAATTACATTCTAGTAGGGAGGGAGTCGGAGGGGAACATAGTACCAAATATGGAATGGACAACAAAACCATTCTTAGGAAAGGTTCCCTACTTTGTTCACGTTTTCTGAGGAGGTAAGAGTGAGTGAATGTCCAAAAGACTAACGACACCATAGATAAAGTTCGACAACTTCAAAGGAAACTATACCAATCAGCCAAGAGTAATAAAAGCAGAAGGTTTCATGCTTTATACGATAAGATATATAGAAAAGATGTACTTGAGAAGGCATGGAAACAAGTCAAAACTAATAAAGGAAGTGCAGGAGTAGATGAACAAACTATAGCAGACATTGAAGATATTGGGGTAGAAAAGATATTAGAGGAAATACAAATTCAAATATCAAAAGGAACATATAATCCACCACCAGTATTAAGAAAAGAAATTCCGAAGGATAATGGAAAGGTAAGACCTCTAGGAATTCCCACAGTAAAAGATAGAATAATACAAACAGCAACAAAGATAGTGATAGAACCTGTTTTTGAAGCTAATTTCAAGGAATGTTCTTATGGATTTAGACCTAAGAAAAATCAGCATCAAGCACTTGATAAAATAAGGCGAGCTTGTAATAACAAAGGAATGTGGGTGTTAGATGCAGATATATCAGGATACTTTGATAATATAAATCATATGAAATTATTACTGCTAGTTGAAAGACGAATAAGTGATAGGAGAGTAATTAAGCTTATACGAAAATGGCTAGAAGCAGGAGTAATGAAGGATGGGATAGTTGTTCAAAGTGAACTGGGAAGTCCTCAAGGAGGTGTGATATCTCCATTACTAGCAAATATTTACTTAGATTACCTAGATACGGTATGGGAGAAACATTACAAGCATTTAGGTAAACTAATTAGATTTTGTGATGACTTTGTAGTTGTTTGCAAGAACTATAAAGATGTAAAACATACACATAAAGCTATAAGCCTTATAATGCAAAGATTAGAATTGAATCTAAATAAAAGCAAGACGAAAATTATATCTTTATGGGAAGGAAAAGAAGGTTTTGATTTTCTAGGGTTTCATAATCGTAAGGTTAAGACAAAGACTATAGATGGTAGAATCTACTATACACTTATCCAGTGGATTAGTAATCAATCAATAAAGAAAATATATGACAAAGTTAAGAAGACTCTAGATAGGAAAACCCTATATGTCTCTAGTAAAGAAATGGTTAAGACATTAAATCGAAAGATTATAGGATGGCGAAACTATTATGGATTGTCACCATTCAATAAACTGGTGAAGATTGATAAATATATAAGAAAGCGGCTAGTCATTTGGTTTAACAACAAAAGACAGGCACGAAAGAGAAAAGAATTTTATGAAATAGTAAGTCGATTTAATGATATGGGCCTAAAATATGTTGCTTAAAAACTCGTAATGCAGATGGAAGAAGAACATCGGAAAGCCGTATGAGGGAAAACCTCACGTACGGTTTGATGAGGAGATGGTGGAAGAGATTAAATCAAATCCACCATTTTACTCTACAAGTCATAAAAAATGTCACTAAATTTTCAAAGTTGGAAAATATATAGAAACGGTCGAAAATAGCATTACAAACTCGCTATGCTCAAACAGTGTAATGCTAAGCATTTTCTTCCTTATTCTATATTTTCACAAATTCTCAATAATTGTTCCTTATTTTTATGATTTTGCTAAAATATACTTTGTCAGCAGTCTGAAAAATAAATATATTTTTGCTAAAACAATTTTTCTATTGAGATGAATATAAATAAGGAATATAGTATAATTTGTAAATATAAATAGATTTTTATCAAAATAGAGGAGGGTATATTATGCACCATATGAAGACTGTAGTCATTACTGGTGCTTCTAGAGGTATAGGAAAAGCAATGACTCAAATGTTTGCTCAAAAAGGATACAATGTACTTATGAATTTTAACAAGTCAGAAAAAGAAGCTACAGAATTATATGATTTATTAAAAAATCAAGGATGTTCTGTAAAAATTTTCAAGGCAGATGTATCCAAAAGAAATGAAGTAAATAATATGATAGAATTTTGTGTTCAAGAATTTGGCACAATTGATATCCTCATTAATAATGCAGGAATTAGTCAGGAAAAGTTATTTACAGATCTAACGGACGAAGACTGGGATACAATGATGAATGTCAATTTAAAAGGTGTTTTTTATTGTACACAAAAGGTTTTACAATATATGATTCCAAGAAAGAAGGGGAAAATAATTAACATTTCCTCTATTTGGGGCATGATTGGAGGTTCTTGTGAAGTTCATTATTCAGTAGCAAAAGCTGGAATAATAGGTCTTACAAAAGCTCTAGCCAAGGAATTAGGGCCATCTAATATACAAATCAATTGTATTGCTCCAGGAATTATTCAAACAGATATGCTTAGTCCTTATGATGAAAATGAGTTAAAAGCTCTTATAGAAGAGACTCCTTTAATGAAATTAGGAAACCCTTCTGATATTGCTAGCTGTGCGTATTTTTTAGCATCTAATCATTCAAATTTTATAACAGGTCAAATTATTAGTCCAAATGGAGGATTTGTCATTTAAATTTTTAGAAAATAAATTACTTGATTTTTGTATAAAAAATGGAATACCAATTGACTAAAAAGAAGGAAAATAGAGAATGTTGTCGAAATAGTAAAGAAAAATGATGGAGATGATTTTATGCAAAAGTTAAAACATCAATTTATCGCTATTATATTGTTAATTGTTGTCATACCCTTTGTGATTTCTAGTATCATTAATTATTATTTTATCTCTACCAATTACAAAAAAGAGATGGAAAAGAATAATCAATTTCTTGCTCATTCTATTGCTTCACAAGTGAATTTATTTATTGAAAAAGCTTATTCTACTACAGAAGAGTTGGCAAATAATCTCCAGATTCGAAAATTTGATCCTAATGATCAAAAGACTGTGTTAATAGACGTAGCTAAAAGGAATCCTTATTTTGATCTTTTGTACATCCAAGGAATAGATGGAATGCAAACAGCAAAGGATCAAGGAACTCTTGGAGATCGGTCTAATAGATGGTGGTTTCAAAAGTTTATGAAAGAACAAAAACCTTTTGTAAGTCAATCCTATTATTCTATCAATGGAAATATTCCTGTCACTTCTATATTTCTTCCTATTTATGACGAACAAAAAAATTTGAAGGGAATTATGGCATCAGACGTAAAATTAGATGCTCTGCAAAAACTTGTAGAGAAATTTAATCATCAACAAAGTCAAAGTGCTTATATTATTGATAGTGAAGGAGTCGTCATTGCTCATACAGATGAAAAACAAGTGCAAGAACAATACAATTATAAAAATATTACCAAAACTGTTTTAATGAAAGACTCAAATGGAGAAGTTTTATTAGATGAAGAAGGAAATCCAAAACAAGAAATCAAGCCCATTGAAGTACCTAAGGAAGTTCAAAAAATGGCCCAAGACGTGTTAAAGGGAAAATCAAGTGTTATAGAATATAAGGACCATAATGGTGACGAGGTAGTGAGTGCTTATACAAGTATTTCTGTACCAGGAAATTCAAAGCCGTGGGGAGTTATTACAGTACAAAAAAAATCTGTAGCTGTAAATTTTGTAACAGAGGTTCAAAAGAAAAATTTATTTATGATTTTTATTTTACTTATTTTAGCCATAGGTGTTGCTTATATGGTAGCACAAAAGATTACAAAACCCATTGTAGATATGATGAAGCTTATGAGTCAAGCGTCTAATGGAGAATTAGGGGTAAGATGTTCGGTGAAATCTAAGAATGAAATAGGGAAATTAGGAGAAAGCTTTAATAAAATGTTAGAAGGGATGAAAGAGCTTCTTTATAAAGTTCAAAATGTTTCTAATGAAGTTACAAAATCATCTCATCTTTTATCCACAACAACAGAAGAGTCATCGTCTGCTATAGAAGAAGTAGCAAGAACCATATCAGAGGTAGCAAATGGTGCAAATGATCAAGCAAGAGATGCAGAAACAGGAGTCATAGAAGTAGCTAAGCTTTCAGAAGAAATAGAAAAGGCCATAGAAAAAATCAAAGAAAGTAAAGAGTATGCAGATCAAATGTATACAGTCAATTCTAAAGGATTAGAAGTAATTCAAAATCTTGAGAAAAAAACTATCGAAAGTAATGAAGCAGGAAAAGAAGTGACAAAAGTAGTAAATGCTTTAAGTACAAAAACAGAAGAAATAGGAAATATATTAGAAACCATTATGGATATTTCACAGCAGACAAATCTTTTAGCACTCAATGCAGCTATTGAAGCGGCTCGTGCAGGAGAAGCAGGTAAAGGCTTTGCTGTAGTAGCAGAGGAAGTAAGAAAGCTTGCAGAGAGTACAGGACAGTCTAGCAATCATGTAAAAGAGATTATTACAGATATTCAAAAGGATGTAAAGATGGCTCAAATAACCATTCAAGGCTCAGAAAAGGTTATGAAGGGCCAAAATGAAGCTATTGATCATACTCAAAAGACATTTCATCATATTGCAAATACTATATCTAATATTATAAATAGAATTCATGACATGGGACAAAATATGGAGGAAATCTCTTCTTCTAAAGAAAAAGTTATGGCAGTTATTGAGAATGTATCAGCGGTATCAGAGGAAACAGCAGCAGCATCTCAAGAGGTATCTGCATCTACTGAGGAGCAGGCAGCTTCCATTCAAGAAATTAGTCATTTAGCAGAAGAAATGAAGCGTATGGTCAATGAATTAAATGAAAATATGAGTCAATTTAAATTTTAAAGGATTTCATTAGATGAGAGATACAAAAAATGAAAGCACTTTTAGAAAGTTATGATTCTAAAGGTGCTTTTTTATAATATAAGAAAATTATTTTATCTTTAAAATAATATTGGTAATACTAATAATATCTTTACTTAAAGTTTCTAAATCCTCCTTTTGTAGAGAGGATATTTTTTTTTGTAAACTATTTTTTATTTTTTTTTCTTCATTTTTTATAAATTGATGACCTTCATCTGTTAATTCAATATTTATGATTCTTCTATCATTAGGATCATAACATCTTTTCACTATATTTTTATCAATAAGTCTATCTATGATAGGTGTCATATTGGGTTTGGATATAGTAAGATTTTTAGCAATCTGAGAAATAGAAGAAGTGCCATTATGCCTAAGGTAGATAATGACTTTTACATGAGATGGTGGCAGTGGAAAGTTTTTCATCATTTCATTTGGATCAATAATTTTACTGTGTAAATATAAAAATAAATCATATAGATCTTCAGATAGTTTATTGAGTTGAATTGTATCCATATTATCCTCCTTATATAAATTCTATAAGTTTATTTATATTATAATGCATATATAATTATTATACAATGAAGAAAATTATTAACATATAAAAGTTATTGACATATAAATTTTATTTAAATATAATTGTTATGAAAACATAATTATATTTAAATAAGAATGATAAATAAATTTCAAGGATAGAAAGAGGTGCATAAAATGCTAAAAATCATAAAGTATCTTAAACCTTTTATGGTTTCCATCGTACTCATCATAGCTTTGTTATTTGTGCAAGCTATATGCGATTTATCTCTTCCTGATTATATGTCTAATATTGTGAATGTAGGGATTCAACAGGGAGGAGTAGAAAATGCTGTTCCTAAAATCATTCGAAAAAGTCAATGGGATAAGCTTATGTTTTTTATGAATGAAGAGGATCAGAAAAAGGTAGAAAAGCAATATATTCTTTTGGATCAAAAAACTCTTTCTAAAAGTGAGTGGAGTGAGTATTTAAAGGAATATCCAAAGCTTGAGGAAGAACCCCTATATCAGTTAAATACAAAAGATGAAGATAAAATAGATGAATTAAATCATATACTGGGTAAACCTATATTTATTGTAAGTGGAATGGAAAAGAAAGACTCAAATAAAAACTTATTTATAAATGATTCAAAAATGCCTAAAGGGCAGATCAATGAAATGCAAAAAAAGATATTTGAAAAATTAGAAGATATGCCTGATAGTATGATTACTCAATCAGCTACTATTTTTATTCATAAAGAATATGAGTATATAGGAATCAATACAGACAAGCTTCAATCTCATTATATATGGATTTCAGGTGGGAAGATGCTTGCTTTAGCACTTCTTAGTATGGTTGCTACTGTCATTGTCGGATTATTGGCTTCTAAAGTAGCAGCAGGACTTGGAAGAGATCTGAGAGGAAGGGTATTTAGAAAGGTGATTCATTTTTCTAATACAGAATTTGATAAATTTTCAACAGCTTCTTTAATTACAAGAAGTACAAATGATATTCAACAAGTGCAAATGCTCATGGTTATTTTGCTTAGGATGATATTTTATGCGCCTATTTTAGGTATTGGTGGAGTGATCAAGGTACTTCGTACAGATACCTCTATGGGATGGATTATAGCTGTAGCAGTCATGGCCATTCTTACATTAGTTGTTTTATTATTTTCATTGGCTATTCCTAAGTTTAAAAGAGTACAAACTCTTGTGGATAAGATCAACCTTATTGTTCGTGAATCATTGATAGGAATGTTAGTGATTCGTGCTTTTAATACTCAAAAATATGAAGAAGAGAAATTTGAAAAAGCAAATAGGGATTTAACCCATACCAATTTATTTGTGAGTCGTTTAATGACCCTTATGATGCCTATGATGATGCTGATTATGAATTGTATCACCATCCTTATTGTATGGGTAGGAGCGCATCAAATAGATACAGGGAATATGCAGGTAGGAGATATGATGGCTTTCATACAATATACGATGCAAATTATTATGGCTTTTTTAATGATCTCTATGGTATCTATTATGTTACCTCGTGCATCTGTATCTGCACAACGTATATGTGAGGTTTTAGATACAAAAGTGACGATTATAGATACAAAAGAACCTAATGAATTTAAAAATGATCATAAAGGGTGTGTAGAGTTTCAAAATGTTTGCTTTAGATATCCAGGTGCAAAGGAGGATGCTCTTTCAAATATTTCTTTTACTGCTAAGCCTGGTGAAACTACTGCATTTATTGGAAGTACAGGCAGTGGTAAATCCACTTTAGTACATTTGCTTACAAGATTTTATGATGTAACGAGTGGAAAAATACTAGTAGATGGAGTGGATATCAGATATGTATCTCAAAAGAAATTAAGAGAAAAGCTTGGTTATGTACCTCAAAAGGGAGTTTTATTCTCAGGAACTATTCAAAGTAATATTCAATATGGAAATAAAGATATGACTGAAGAAGAATTAATAAAAATATCAGAAATTGCACAAGCTATGGAATTCATTGGTACAAAACCAAAAGGATTACATTCTGAAATCTCTCAAGGAGGAAGTAATGTTTCAGGAGGGCAAAAACAAAGATTATCTATTGCTCGTGCCCTTGCTAAGAAACCAGAGATTTTTATATTTGATGATAGTTTTTCAGCTCTTGATTTTAAGACAGAGAAATTGCTTCGTAATGCATTAAAAAGTGAAATAGTAGAAAGTACTATTTTAGTAGTTGCACAAAGAATTAGTACTATTATGAATGCAGAACAGATTATTGTATTAGATGAAGGAAAGGTGGTAGGGCGAGGTACTCATCAGGAGCTTATGAAACACTGTGAGGTATATAAACAAATTGCTCTATCACAGCTTTCAAAGGAGGAGCTTTCATCATGAGTAATAAAAAAATAGAGAATAAAAAATCTGGTCATTTTGGTGGACCTATGGGAAATATAGGGAAAGTAGAAAAAGCAAAAGATTTTAAAGGAACTATGAATAAATTAATAGAGTATTTAAAGCCCTATAATATATGGATGATCATTGTCATTATTTTTGCCATAGGAAGTGCAGCTTTTTCTATTGTAGGTCCTAAAATTTTAGGAAAAGCTACAACCAAAATTTTTGAAGGATTAGTAAGTAAGATTATGGGGGTTGAAGGTGCTTTTATTGATTTTTCTTATATTAAAAATATCCTCCTTTGGTTGTTGGGACTATATCTAGTCAGTGCTGTATTTTCAATTATACAAGGCTATATTATATCAGGAGTGGCTCAAAAGGTATCTTATCATTTAAGAAAAGAAATTTCAGAGAAAATAAATCGTATGCCTTTAAAATATTTTGATCAAAGGACTCATGGAGAAGTATTATCAAGAGTTACAAATGATGTAGATACAGTAAGCCAAACTTTAAATCAAAGTATGTCACAGATGATTACATCTATCGTTACAATCATTGGAGTACTCATTATGATGTTATCGATCAGTTGGAAAATGACTATGGTAGCACTTTTAATACTTCCAGTATCTATGATATTAATTATATTTGTAATAAAGAAATCTCAAAAGTATTTTAAATCTCAACAAGAATTTTTAGGGCATGTCAATGGACATGTAGAAGAAATGTATGGGGGACACAATATAGTAAAAGCTTTTAATGGAGAAGAAGAAGCTATTGATCAATTTGAAACAATGAATCATACACTTTATCATTCAGCATGGAAATCTCAATTTTTATCTGGAATGATGATTCCGATTATGACTTTTATTGGAAATATCGGTTATGTAGCTGTATCTATTTTAGGTGGATGGCTTGCGATTCAAAAAACTATTGAAGTTGGAGATATATTATCTTTTGTTCAATATATGAGAACTTTTACTCAACCTATAGGTCAAGTAGCACAAATTTCTAATGTTTTACAATCCACAGCAGCAGCAGCAGAAAGAGTTTTTGAATTTTTAGAAGAGCCAGAAGAAGCTTTAGATCCAGAAAGTCCAGTGAAACTTAAAGAGGTGAAGGGAGAAGTTGATTTTTCTCATGTTCATTTTGGATATGATGAGGATAAGACCATTATCAATGATTTTTCAACTCATATTCGTAAAGGTCAAAAGGTAGCTATTGTAGGACCAACAGGTGCAGGAAAAACAACAATTGTAAAGCTACTGATGAACTTTTACCCTATTCAGAGAGGAGATATATGTATTGATGGATATCCTATCAATGATTTTAAAAAATCGGATTTACGAAGTATATTTGGAATGGTGCTTCAAGATACATGGTTATTTAAGGGATCTATTATGGAAAATATCCGTTATGGAAGACTGAATGCTACAGATGAAGAAGTCATGGAAGCAGCAAGACTGGCTCATGTAGAAAGCTTTGTGAAGATGTTACCAAATGGATACAATATGGAAATCAATGAAGAAGCAAACAATTTATCTGGGGGGCAAAAGCAATTAATTACCATTGCTCGTGCAATCCTTGCAGATCCTAAAATACTAATTTTGGATGAAGCCACAAGTTCAGTAGATACTCGTACTGAAATTTTTATTCAAAGAGCTATGGAAAACTTAATGAAGGATCGGACAAGTTTTATTATTGCTCATAGATTATCTACTATACGTGATGCAGATTTGATACTTGTTATGAAGGATGGAGATATTATAGAGCAAGGTCATCATGAAGAATTATTAAAAGATAATGGTTTTTATGCTTCTCTTTACAATAGTCAGTTTGAAAAATAATGAGGCATCCTTAGTACAGGATACTTTAGTTTGTAGACAAAGTCATAAAAAACGTCACTAAATTTTCAAATTTGGAAAATATATAGAAACGATCGAAAATAGCATTACAAACTCGCTGTGCTCAAACAGTGTAATGCTAAGCATTTTCTCACTTATTCTATATTTTCACAAATTCTTAATAATTGTTCCTTATTTTTTATGACTTTGCTACATTATACTTTGTCAACAGTATGAGGCATCCTTAGGATAAGATGCTTCTTTTTTAAAAAAAATCTGATATAATGAAAATAAATTTTTAAATTTTTAGAAAGGAAGATTTCATGACAACGGATGAAAGAAGAAGAGAAATTATCTCCATTTTAAAAAAGAATACAGATCCTATTACAGGAACAGAGTTTGCAAAAAAATTTGGTGTCAGTAGACAAGTCATTGTACAAGACATTGCAGTGATTCGGGCAGAAGGATATAATATTTTGGCCACTTCTAATGGATATTTAATTCCTACTATTGATGAAAAGAAAAGAAATATTCAAACTATTGTATGTTCTCATGAAAGATATGATCAAATTGAAGAAGAGTTAACCATTATGGTAGATATGGGTGCAAAGGTACTAGATGTGATTGTAGATCATCCTGTTTATGGAGAAATTAGAAGTTCTTTAATGATAGGGTCAAGAATGGATATAGAAGACTTTATGGAGAAAGTGAAAAAAAGTAGTGCACAACCGTTATCTTCTTTAACAGGTGGAGAACACATTCATACCATAGAAGTCCCTAATAATCGAGCTTATGAAAGAATAATAAAAAAATTAAGAGAAAAAGGATATTTTTTAAGCGAGTAATTTTGAATATAACAAATTTATCTTATTGTAAAAATACAAAAAATTTGTTATATTTTTTGTATGACAGGTGACAAGACACATGTAAAAACATAACGAAGGGATTGGAAAAAAATGACTCAAAAAGAAATGATAGAAGAAATTCAAAAGCTAAAAGAGAAAAAAAATGCAGTCATCTTAGCCCATAATTATCAAATTCCAGAAATTCAAGATATAGCAGATATAGTAGGCGATTCTTTGAAATTAAGTGAAGAAGCAGCAAAAACAAATGCAGATTGTATTGTATTTTGTGGAGTACATTTTATGGCAGAAAGTGCAAAGATATTATCTCCTAATAAAAAAGTATTACTTCCTGTAGAGGATGCAACTTGTCCTATGGCAGATATGGTTAATAAAGATGATTTAGTTAATTTTAAAAAAGAAAATCCTCATATTCCTATTGTCTGCTATGTGAATTCATCAGCAGAGGTAAAAGCAGAAAGTCATGTATGTTGTACTTCATCTAATGCATTAAGAGTGGTAGAGGGGTTAAAGGAAGATACTGTATTATTTGTCCCAGATGTGAATTTAGGAAGCTATATTAAAAGTAAATTGACTCAAAAGAATATAATCCTATGGACAGGTTATTGTATTACCCATCATAGAGTCAAAGGATCAGAAGTAGAAAAAGTAAAAACAAAGTATCCTCATACAAAGCTATTGGTTCATCCTGAGTGTAATGAAGACGTAGTAAAAAAAGCAGATTTTGTAGGAAGTACTTCAGAGATTATTCAGTATGCTTCCACTTGTGAAGATGAAGAATTTATTATTGGAACAGAGATGGGCGTATTACATTCACTTCAAAATAAAAATCCAAATAAAAAATTTTATTTATTATCCCAGCATCTTACATGTTTGAATATGAAAAAAACTACTTTAGAAGATGTATACAAAGCTCTTTATTATGAAAAAAATGAAGTAAAGGTAGAAGAAGAAATAAGGAAAAAAGCTTTACAATCTCTTAACAAAATGCTTGAATTAGGGAGATGAAAAAAATGAATAATAAAATATTTGGGAGTGTAGAGGAAGATCCTAAGAAAGAGATTTGTGATGTACTCATTTTAGGAACTGGGGTTTCTGGACTTTATTCCTCTTTAAATATTGATTCAAAGTATCAAATTATTCTTATTTCTAAAACAACCTTAGATCAAAATAATAGTTCTCTCGCTCAAGGAGGAATTGCAGCTTGTATAGATGAACATGATGATTTTTTTTCTCATTATGAAGATACCTTAAGGGCAGGAGCTTACTATAATAGAGAAGAGACAACAAAAGTACTAATCAAAGAAGCTCCAAATAATATTGAGAAGCTTTTAGAATATGGAGTCATGTTTGATCGTGATGAATTCGGTCATCTTAAAGTGACAAAAGAAGGAGGACATTCAAAGAGAAGAATTGTTCATGTAAAGGATGCAACAGGAAAAGAAGTCATAAGAGCATTAGGAGAAGAAGTGAAAAAAAGAAAAAATATCAAATTATATGAAAACACATTTGCAGTAAAGCTTTTCACTTATGAAGGAAAAGTATGCGGAGTATTGGCCATAAAGGATAATCAAAAGGTTATTTATCAAAGCAAAGTAGTGATTTTGGCAACAGGAGGGGCAGGTCAGGTTTATAAAAATACTACAAATCCACATACGGCTACAGGGGATGGAATTGCTATGGCCGTAAACGTAGGTGCTAAGATCAAGGATATGGAATTTATTCAGTTTCATCCTACAGCTTTGTATGATCAATATCATGATCAGAAATTTTTAATATCAGAAGCTGTAAGGGGAGAGGGAGCCATTCTTAGAAATATAAAAGGAGAAGCTTTCATGAAAAAATATCATCCAATGAAAGACTTAGCTCCAAGAGATATTGTAGCAAGAAGTATTTTTATAGAGAAAGAAAAGACAAAAAAGAGTCATGTTTATTTAGATATTACACATAAAAGCTCGGATTTTATAAAGGAGAGGTTTCCAACTATATATAATAGATGCTTAGAAGATGGTATAGATATGACAAAAGAATATATTCCAGTATCTCCAGTTCAGCACTATACCATGGGAGGAATTGATACAGACGTAAATGGAAAAACAAATATAGATAGACTTTATGCTTGTGGGGAGTGTGCTTGTAGTGGAGTTCATGGGGCCAATAGACTGGCTAGTAATTCTTTATTAGAAGGAATTGTATTTGGAAAAAGGGTAGCGGATCATATTCATAAAACTATAGATTCTCTAGATTTATTGCCTATTCATATAGAACAAGAACAAAAGGGATGTAGGATAAAAAATAATATAGATACACAAAAAATAAAAGAGAGAATAAAAAAGATGATGGATGCAAAAGTATTCATTATGAGAAACGAGAAAGACCTATTGTATGCTCATAAAGAAATAGAAAAAATAGAAAATATCATAAAAGATCAAACAAGTACCATAGATGAATATGAATGTATGAATCTTTGTATCGTAGCCAAACTAATTATAGATGCTTCGTTAAAAAGAACAAAAAGCATAGGAGCTCATTACAGAATAGATGAGGAGGGGAGAAATTGTATAATCAATTTTTAGTAGAAAAGATTATTAAAAATGCACTCATAGAAGATATGAATGATAAAGATTTGACTACAGACCTTTTAATAGAAGATGATTTATATTCTACAGCTTATATGATTGCAAAGGAAGAAGGCGTTTTAGCCGGAATTTTAGTTGCAAAAAAGGTATTTACAATGTTAGATACGGATATTTCATTTGAAATTTTAAAAGAGGATGGAAGTATTCTAAAAAAGGGAGAAAAAATTGTAAAAATAAAAGGAAAAACAAAATCAATTTTAAAAGGGGAAAGAACGGCTCTTAATTTACTTCAGAGAATGTCAGGTATTGCATCTTTAACGAATAAATATGTAGATACTATCAAAGAATATCCTACAAGAATTGTGGATACAAGAAAAACTACTCCTAATTTAAGGATATTAGAAAAATATGCAGTTTCTATAGGAGGAGGATACAATCATAGATTTAATTTATCAGATGCAGTAATGATTAAAGATAATCACATAAAAGCTGTTGGAGGTATCAAAGAAGCTATTCAAAAAGCGAAAAGAAATATCCCGCATACAGCAAAAATAGAAATAGAGGTTACATCCTTAGAAGAATTAAAAGAAGCTTTAGATGAAGGTGTAGATATTATTATGCTAGATAATATGGATCTACTTACAATGGAGAAAGCAGTAAAAATAAATAACAAACAATCTATATTGGAAGCTTCAGGGAATATTACAATAGAAAGAGTAAAAGAGATAGCAGCCATAGGAGTAGATATAATTTCAGTAGGAGCCCTTACTCATTCAGTGAAGGCTATGGATATAAGCTTATTATTTACAGATGGAGGAGAATAGATTGAAAAGTAGATTTTCTTTTAGAGATTATATAACAAATGCATTAAATGGAATGGCATTAGGACTTTTTTCTTCTTTGATTATAGGACTTATATTAAAACAAATAGGAGAGTATACAAATATTTCTTTCTTGATAAATTTTGGTAAAGTTGCTCAATTTTTAATGGGGCCTGCTATTGGTGCAGGAGTAGCTTTTAGTATAAAGGCACCTCCTCTTGGAATATTTGCATCTATTGTAACAGGAGCTATAGGAGCAGGAACGATTGTACCGATAGATACATCTTTTACTATTACTATAGGAGAGCCTGTAGGGGCATTTATAGGATCGTTAATAGGAGCTGAATTTGCCAAAATAGTATCAGGAAAAACAAAAGTAGATATTGTAATTATTCCACTAGGAACCATATTGGTAGGAGGAATGGCAGGAGTATTTATAGGTCCTTTTATATCATCTTTTATGAAAGGTTTAGGAGCAATGATCAATCATGCTACAGAGCTTCAGCCTATTCCTATGGGTATAGTAGTTGCAGCTTTAATGGGAATGATCTTGACGCTTCCTATTAGTAGTGCAGCTTTATCTATTTCATTAGGACTTAGTGGTCTAGCAGCAGGAGCTTCTGTAGTAGGATGTGCAACACAAATGATTGGGTTTGCTATTGCAAGTTACAAAGAAAACGGATTTGGAGGAGCAATTGCTCAAGGGATTGGAACATCTATGTTACAAGTTCCAAATATTATTAAAAACCCTCTTATCTGGATACCGCCTACATTGGCTAGTGCTATTTTAGGACCTATTGCGACTACTATTTTAAAGATGGAGAATAATAGCATTGGAGCTGGAATGGGAACAAGTGGATTGGTGGGCCAATTTGGAACCATTGCTGTCATGAAAGGAACAGAGCCTATGAATTGGATTGTGGGGAAAATTTTAATCCTTCATTTTATTCTTCCAGCTTTACTTACACTGATGATTTCTAATTATATGAGAAAAAAAAGATGGATTAAATTAGGTGATATGAAATTAAACCCATAGTTTGAAAAAAATTCTGCTCGATAGTATAATGAGACTATCGAGCTTATTTTTGCAAGAAATAGGGTATATTATACATAACTCATTTGTAAAGAGGTGAAAAGTGTGAAAAAATCATCAGGATTTTTATTAGGATTATTGGTCATAGGAGTGATTTTTGTACTGACTTCTTTTGGGACAATTATTCATTTTATTACTGATTATCAGTGGTTTTCCGAAGTAGGGTATACAAAAATATTTTTAACAAAACTTACTACACAATTTAAGATAGGAATTCCTTTCTTTATTGTACTTACTCTTTTTATTCATTTCTATTTACTGTCCATTAAAAGAAGCTATAACCAAAAAATTCATACATCTTATGTAGGAATAAGTGAAAAGAAAATAAACAGGATTATTCTAGGAATATCAGCGATCTTTTCCTTATTTGCAACCATTACAGTCAATAGCAGTTTATGGTTTGAGATTCTTAAATTTTTCAATGGAACAAATTTTAATATCAAAGATCCTATTTTTCATAATGATGTAGGTTTTTATATGTTTAAGCTTCCATTGATTGAAAGAATGTACTATTTATCCATTAGTTTTATTATATTTTTAGGAATCCTTACAGTGATTTTGTATATGATTTTAGTAAGTGTGAAAAGGCCTACTTTATTTGATGTAAATCATGATATGCAAGGTACTCCGAATAAAAGAATAGACATAGATAATCTAAAGCAGCTTTTTCATATTGCCTTTGGACAGATTATTATTTTAGGAACGATTCTATTTGTTTTATTAGGAATAGGATATGTATTAAAAATGTATGATCTTTTGTATTCTCCTAGAGGAGTAGCTTATGGAGCGAGTTTTACAGATGTTCATGTAACCTTGTGGGTATACAGAATACAAATTGTTTTAGCAGGTATCTCAGCTGTATTATTTATAATAGGAGCAAAAGGGAAAAAGCTAAGATTAGCTCTTACAGGACCAGTCCTTATGGTTTTGATATCTATTTTAGGAAATGTAGCAGCTTTAGGAGTACAAAACTTTATTGTAGCTCCTGATGAAATTTCAAAAGAAAGAAAATATCTTGCGGATCATATTGATTATACCAACAAAGCTTATGGATTAGATGAAATAGAAAAAAAGAAGTTTACAGCAGAACAAAATCTAACAAAAGAAGATATTAAAGAAAATCAAGAGACTTTAAATAATATAAGAATTAATGATTATAGACCTACAAAACAATACTACAATCAAAGACAAGGAATTCGTCTTTATTATCAATTTCATGATGTAGATGTAGATCGATACAACATAGATGGAAAATTGACTCAAGTTTTTCTATCTCCAAGAGAAATAGATGAAAATAAAATAAGCAAACAATGGATCAATCAACACCTAAAATATACTCATGGGTATGGAGTAGCATTGTCTTCTGTACGTGATATTACAGATGAAGGTCAGCCAGATCTTTTGATCAAAGATATTCCTCCTCAATCATTGATAAAAGATTTACAAATTAAACAACCTCAAATTTATTTTGGAGAGCTTACCAATAATTATGTTATTACCAATACAAAAGAAGAAGAATTCGATTATCCTAAAGGAGATGGGAATGCAGAAACTTTTTATAAGGGAAATGCAGGAATCAAATTAGGAGGACTCAACAAAATTTTATATGCCATTAAAGAGGGAAGCTTTAAGATACTCATATCAGGAAATATTACAAAAGATAGTAAAATTTTACTTTATAGAAATATAGAAGAAAGAGCTAGAAAAATCGCACCTTTTATTTACTATGATGATGATCCTTATTTAGTAGTAGAAAATGGAAAAATCTCTTGGATATTAGATGGATATACTTTAAGTGGGAATTATCCTTATGCAAAGCCCTTTGGAGAAGATGATACAAATTATATTAGAAATTCAGTAAAAGTAGTAATAGATGCATATAATGGAGATATTAAATATTATATATCTGATAAAAAAGACCCAGTGATCAAAACTATGGCAAAGATATTCCCTGATTTATTTGTAAGCATGGATCAAATGCCAAAGGAAATTAAAAGTCATATAAGATACCCGCAAGCTTTCTTTGATATACAAGCAGATATCTATAAAACTTATCATATGAATGATATAGATGTATTTTATCAACAAGAGGATTTATGGGATATTGCCAATGAAATATATGATCGAGAAAAACAACAAATGGAATCTAACTATTTTGTTATGAAGCTTCCAGAAGAAGAAAAAGAGGAGTTTTTGCTTACGATTCCATATACACCAAAAAATAAACCAAACTTAACAGCTCTTTTAATGGCACGAAATGATGGAGAAAATTATGGAAAGCTCATTATTTATACAATGCCAAAGCAAAAAAACATTTATGGACCTATGCAGATTGAGTCTAAAATTGATCAAGACACAAATATTTCTAAAGAATTTTCTTTATGGGGACAGAAGGGATCTACTTATATTAGAGGAAATGTAATGACCATCCCTATTGAGAACTCACTTTTATATGTAGAGACAATTTATTTAAAAGCAGATAATGAAAATAGCCTTCCAGAGGTAAAAAGAGTAGTTGTAGCTTATGGAGACAAGATTGCTTATGAAAGTACATTAGAAAAAGCTTTAGAGAGCTTATTTGGAGTAGAGGAAGAAATATCACCTACTATACCAACAAAAGAAGAAGAGGTAATGGATACAAAAGGATTGATTGTAAAGGCAAATGAATTATTTAAAAAGGCAGAAGAATCTCAAAGAAATGGAAATTGGGCAGAGTATGGGAAATACATTGATGAATTAAGAGGAGTTTTAGAAAAATTAAATCAAATGTAAAAGGGAATCCTATGGATTCCCTGATCTTGTAGACAAAGTCATAAAAAACGTCACTGATTTTCAAATTTGGAAAATATAAAGAAACGCTCGAAAATAGCATTACAAACTCGCTATGTTCAAACAGTGTAATGCTAATCATTTTCTTACTTATTCTATATTTTCACAAATTCTCAATAAATGTTCCGCATTTTATGACTTTGCTAAAATATACTTTGTATTTAGTATAAAAGGGAATCCTATGGATTCCCTTTTAACTATATAAATAGAAAAATACTTAAAAGCTGTTGATAGACCATTTGAATAGGAGGCCCCATAATTTTGTCTATCATATTGGTAATAATCAGTAGTGCTAAAATAAATCTTCCTTTTGAAGCAATTTCATAATAGATAGGTTTATCCTTCATCCCTAATATTCCAAATAAAATATGAGATCCATCTAGTGGCGGAATAGGAAGAAGGTTAAATACAAATAAAACTACATTGATCCATACAGTGTAATCAAAAACTTCCATGAAAGTATTGTAAAAGTTACCTAACAAGGTAGCTGGAGTAATTTTCATAATGGTAAGAAAAAATATTGCAATGAGTAAATTCATCGCAGGGCCAGCTAAAGATACTAAAATATCATCTCTTTTGGGATTTTTAAAATTATTTTCATTAATATGAACAGGCTTTGCCCATCCAAAACCAGCTAAAAGAATAAATAAAAATCCGAAAGGGTCGATATGTACGCCTGGATTTAAAGAAAGCCTTCCTTCATCTTGTGGAGTATGATCTCCTAACCAAACAGCTACTTGTGCATGAGCATACTCATGAAAGGCAAATCCTATAATGATACCAGGAATAATTAAAAGTGTTTGTCTAATATCCATTCATTTCCTCCTTTATTGGACCAAAGTATATGTATATATTATACCAAAAGATAAGATTGAAAAACACTTGCTTATGAAAAAACATATATTTTCATGAGAGGACATGACAAAGTCTATTTTAGGAGTTGAAGAATTTATAAATATTGTTTATAATATACTCAAAATATAAAATTGCAATAAAGGCAGAGTAGGTATTTGTGCGTCAAGTGCTAAAAGAACGGGAAGTTGTCTTTTAGACGAAGAGCAAAATTTAGCTTGCGATACATTCACCGCATTCCGCTGCCGCAAAAGGGTTTATTCTTTCTTTTGCCGGCATATTGCAGGAAAAGGAGGAGTAAAATGAAAAAGTCACAGAAGTTAGTGTATTTGAGTTTACTAGTATCCATAGAGATTGTGCTAACTAGGTTTTTTGCTATTGAAACCCCTATTATTAGAATTGGGTTTGGTTTTTTACCTGTAGCTATGTGTGGAGCTATATTTGGACCAGTTTCAGCAGGACTAACTGCAGCAGTAGCAGATATTTTGGGAATGATGATTTTTCCAAAGGGGGCTTATTTTCCAGGTTTTACTTTAAGCGCTTTTTTGGGAGGAACGATTTATGGAGTATTTCTTTATCAAAAAGAAGTAAATTTAAAAAGAGTAAGTATAGCTGTTTTTGTAATTACAATATTTGTTAATTTGTTTTTAAATACTTGTTGGTTAAGTATGATTACAGGAAAAGCGGCACAAATTTTAATGATTCCAAGATTAAAAAAAGAAATTATTATGTTTCCAATTCATGTATATTTAATTTTTACAGTATATAAGTCTATGGATAAAATAGGAATATTTTTTCCAAAGCTAAATCATAAAACGAAGTAATATAAGACGTAAAATCATTATATAGATTCACATTGATAAAATTATTGGAATGAAAAAAAGAACCTTATTTGATTTAATGGTAGTATGATCATACCTTAGTCAAGGGAGGTTCTTTTTGATTTACTATAATAATACAACAATTTTTGAAAAAAACTCCATGTTATTGTAAAATGTGTTAATTTCAAAATTATCTAAAAGAGTAAAAGGAGATAACTACGAAAGAAAGGGGAATAAGATTATGGATAATTCAAAGCATTTACCAAAAGGTACATTATTCTTAATTAGTATATTTATAATTATATTTATATTAGATAAAATAGTACTTAAAGGAATATTATTTGAATGGGGTGCTCTAAAAAAAGATGCAGTATTAATAAAAAGGGAATATTGGAGGGTTATAACTGCATCGTTTTTTCATGGAGGAATTATCCATATATTAGCAAATATAATAGGTTTGTATTGTGTAGGTCGATTATTAGAAAGAGAAATTGGGAGTGTTGGATTAAATAGTATATTTATAATTGGAAATATTATAACTAATATACTATTTATGGTTACATACTCTTTTGAGTCGTCTATTGGAGGATCCCCAGGGATTTATGCATTGATAGGTGTTGTTTTGATACTATGCTTTAAAGAAAAAAAGCTTTTAGAAACATATTTACACAATAGAGAATTGGATTCGTTAATAGTTTATTTTATTGCAGGCAATTTCAAAGGATTAGATGCATTATTTGTTCATTCGGTAGGATTTTCTACTGGTATTATAATTAGTATGCTATGCAGCAAGGTACGTTAATTTAAAATAGTTCCAACACAAAATAGTTGTAAGTTAGTTGCACATAAAAGTTTTTAGTAGGGGTAATGAGACGGTAGTTGTTACCAAAGGAACACTCAATTATATTTTTAAATAACAATCAGCTATACATATTGAAATTACTATATTTTTACTTTGATACTTTCTAAAATTTTGAAAAAACTAAGATTTGTCATAGATTACTTTAAAATAGAGTTATGATAAACTCAAAAATAAGTTTTCGCCAATATAAGAATTTTAAAAAAGCACAGTCAAGCTATTTTAATTACTTGACTGTGCTTTTTTATTTGTCAAAATGTTTATTGTGTAAAATGGAGTTTTCCTTCTATAACAGCTACCGTCCTATTATCCACTAATGTGGTTAGGTCAATTATCTGATCGAGGCAAGGAACTTAAAAGGATTAATACTAAACGTGTACGTCTGCTACATCTGAATATTTATTTGAATTTATACAAATACTATTTTTGAATATATTATTAAAGGAGGTGTCATATATGCCGGGAAAAGCTAAACAATACGTTGACCAAGGTATGTCATCAGTGCAAAGTACTGTTAACACATTACAACAAGCACTTAATTCTGCGGAAAAACCAGACAACAAAAACAAGATTCAACAAGCAATAAATTCACTTAATTCTGCAAATCAACAATTATCTGGGTATCAAGATTAGTAAGTATCTAAATCAATTTTTTATTAAAACCTATTAAAAACACTTTACTCTGACTTACTCAGAGTAAAGTGTTTCTTCATATGCGTCCACAGTATGGGTTCTTATAACTTATGCAGTGATGTCTTAGTGATTCAGGAGTTCTTATACTATGATAAAATAAGTAATACGCAGTTGTAGAAAAATACAAAGCAAATATTAATCCAGTATTGATTTATGACAATTACCTGATATTCTAAGTATAAATTAATGAATGAATTTCCTTTGGAATAGCGACCTTTGGTAGTTCACCATCCATACCTAAATAATAATGTCTTATTGGATTTAGGTTTTCATTTAACTCATATACAAGAGGTATTCCAGTAGGAATGTTTAAAGTTGAAACTCCATCATCAGGTATGTTGTCTAAATATCTTACTAAAGCTCTTAAAGTATTACCATGAGCAGATATAATCACTTTTTTCCCTGATTTAATAGAAGGTGCAATAGTATTATGCCAATAGACTAACACTCTCTTTTCTGTATTATTAAGATTTTCTGTAAGAGGAATGTCTGAGGTTCTCAAATCTTTATATTTTAATTCTAGACCAGGATATCTTTTATCTGTCTTTTCTATTGCGGGAGGTGTGACATATACAGACCTTCTCCATTTGTTAACCGGTTCTTCTCCATATTTTTTAGATGTTTCTTCCTTATCTAGACCTTGAAGTGCACCAAATGGCATCAGGGACGGTTAAGAACTTTTATTATTTATAAAATTCAAATGAAATGTTTTTAGGGGTTAGGTTAATGGGGTTTATAATGAAAAAAAAGCATTAACCGTCCCTGAGATTCCTGAGATTCTGAGATTCCTGAGATTTATTTAAAAATCTTTATCTACTATGAAAATAATATCAAAGAAAAAACTTGACTTATTATAGTCAAGTCTATTCACAGGTTGCTCATTCATTTAGATGAATAATAACAGTCTGTGTCTCTTCATTCCAATCTACTTTAGCCCCTAGCCATTCAGAAGCATATCTTACTGGAATAAATGTTCTTCCTTCTTTGATCTCTGGAGTAGTATCCATATATACTTCTTGTCCGTTTCGTAGAGCTTTAGGGCTACCAATAATCATATCTACTCTATTATTTCCTTTGATACCCCATACTTTTCTTTCATTTGGATTTGTAAAGTCATAATCTACCTCTGCCCCTAGAGCTTCAAAGATTGCCCTAAATGGAATCATTGTTCTACCATTTCTTAAATATGGAGGTACATCAACATTTACCTTTATTCCATTTACTTCAACTGTTAGTTCTTTTGGTGTTGTAACTTGTGGTACTTCTCCAACTGGTTTTCCTGTTTTTACATCTATTCCATCAAATACTTTACAATTATTTTTATATGCAAAATCTTGTATTTTTTTAATTGCTTCTTGTTCTGAAACATTAATTTTGTTCAGTCCTAAAACTTCACGATAAATATTCACTTCTTCTAATGCAGTTACTTCTGGAATCTTTCTTTGTTCACTTTTTTTATTAAGTTCTCTTAATCTTTCCATGTGATCAATATTTCCTGCCATATTTACATATTCTGTTTTTTCTATAGGAACACCATCAATAGAATAGATACTTTCTACTGCATAATCATACCATAGATTAATAACTGCTTCTTTCATAATTACTTTATTCATTGCTTCATCTAGTTTTTCATTGCCTGTAAATTTTTGCACTTTCGTATCTCTTTGTACTTCTCTTACGAGATAACTATTTTTACCATCTGGTACATGATTGTCGTATATTTTATAAACAATCTCTCCAATTTTAACAAAATCTTTTGACGCTTCTGTTGGCAACGGTGTTGATACATAAGTTCTATCATTTGCAGGGTGTGTTGGATCTTTGACGATATTATCTGCAAAGACAGGGATTGCCATAGTGCTAACAATTAATGCTGTTACTAACATTCGTTTTAAAGTCTTATGTTTTGCCATGTTCCTTCCTCCTTTTATTGTTGTTTGAATTTTTAATTACCTTATATATTAATAAATATAGGTTTTTCTAGCAATGTCAAGGTATTTTGGTATATATTAGAAAGTATTTCACGCACTAGATATTATACAGTATTTTGTAGAAATTTGTAATAGAAGATTACAAATTACACATCAGGGACGGTTAAGAACTTTTAGGCATTAGTTTTATTATTTATAAAATTCAAATGAGACATTTTTAGGGGTTAGGTTAATGGGGTTTATAATGAAGAAAAAGCATTAACTGGGTTAAGATTACTGGTGATCTAGGAGATTAATTAATACCTAAACATACATTTGAGGAATAGTTGAAAGTTAAATAGAAGTATATAACTATATGAAAAATTTACAAAAAATGTTAAAATGAATTTGGATAGTTTATACGCTAAACTAATGGTTAGTACTTATTAACATTATTAAAGGAGGTATTTAGACAGTGAATTGTAGGAAATATATATCAAATATTATTTTAACTATTTTTTTAATTACTTTAACAGGATGCTCAAGTGTTACTAGTACAGCCATAGAACTTCCAGAAATCAAAGAAGCACAATTGTCTTATCCTGCTAATATCGAGGATCTTTATATACTTCCAATAAATGAAAACAGGGTTATAGTATATGACTATGACACAGAATTATCTGGAATATATACTACAGAAGGTGAAGAAATTGTAGCCCCAAAGTCAATGTATCCATATAATTGTGAAAATGGATATGTTTTAGTTGGTGAAAATAAAAAAGAAGATGCACATTTATATGACACTGATCCTGATGTATATCAAACTTTCAAACTAATTAATGTTAATGGAGATGAAATAAAGAAGCTCGATCATCGAATAACGGGTATTTGTTTTTCAAAACTTTCATTAACACTAGTAAAAACTCCAGTATATTCATTTGAATCAAATAGAAAATTTGGATTATATAACTATAAAGGTGAAATTATTCACCCTTCAACTATAGACAGTGCCCCAATAACTCTTGGAGAAGGTTTCATAGGATTTACAGAAAACGACCAATGGGGATGCTTAGATATGTCTGGAAATGTTGTAATACAGCCACAATACGATCAGATATATAACTTTTCTAATAATATGACTCGAGTTTGTAAAGATGGTAAGTTTGGAATAATTAACAAGAAAAATGATTTTATACTTCCATTAAAATTTGATTTTTTAGATCCTTTTGAAAAAGATTATCTTTATAGTAGATATGCAATAAAAAATAAAAATTCAGAGTCCCAAGATAATGACATGAAATATGGAATTATCAATAAAGATGGAAACATTGTTGTTGAAGCAAAATATGATCAAATCAGATTATATGATGATGGTTATATTTTCTGCACAAATGAAAAAGAAGGATTCCAAAGTTTTAATAAAGATATATATATTCCAGCTATTTATGATTCGATTGAAATTTGTAAAAATAATAAAAAATTTTTTAATGTAAAAAAAGGTGAAGAAGAAGGCGTTATTAATAGTAAAAATCAAATAATAATTCCTTTTGCGAAACAGTTTATATGTCCTATTTATAAAGGCTTTTTAATCGAAAAAAATGGTAAAACCTCTATTTTTAATAAAGAAGGTAAATTTATCATGGATACTAAATATACATTTGAAAGCAGGGTACATCCTACAATAACAGACTTTTGTGAACCAGTAGTACTAAATAATAAATGGGGGTTAATAAATAGGGAAGAAGAAACACTGATTGAACCTAAATATGATTATCTTACTGTATGGGATAATGACAATATTATAGTTAAACTTAAAGATAAATATGGAGTTGTAAATATGAGAGGACAATTGTTAATTCCTATAGAATATGACTTGATTACACCTATTTTAAACAAAGATGAAAGTGTAAAGACTTTGTTTCTGTTTAAAGACAACAAAAGTTATTATTGCAACAGATAAAACCAATAAGGTATATGATACTGATCTAATAGTAAAAAAATTAAAAGACCCTTAAAATATGGGTCTTTTTTATATAAAACAATTCTATAAATAAAGGAAAATGAAAAAAGGATCCTTTGCTCAATAATCGCAAAGGTCTGATTGAAAAAGTGCTCCCAAAAGCCTTGTACGATTACATCAAGTGAATTTTGTTCCATCGTTCTGATAGAGGATTTGCTGTCAAAGGTGTTGAATAGTTTACAGTCATCAGTACAGTCATCAGCAGTCATCAGGTCATCAGGGACGGTTAAGAACTTTTATTATTTATAAAATTCAAATGACATCTTCTTAGGGGTGAGGTTAATGGGGGTTATAATGAAGAAAAAGCATTAACGGGGTTAAGATTACTGGTGATCTAGGAGATTAATTAATACCTAAACATAGATTTGAGGAATAGTTGAATTTAAAATAGAGATATAGAACTACGTTGATATTTACCATATGATGCTAAAATATGTTAATATTATGTATAAAATAAATTTTTTACAAATTAATGTTTATGAATAAAAAGCAAATATTATATGGGAGGTTGAAAAATTGTTTAGTTATATAAAAAATCAAAAAGAACTTATTAAAATTTTTATTCTGGTTAATACTATTATTTTCTTTATATCTACATATACTTTTGCTGAAAGCATGCCCAATTTTATTCAGAAGCTTCCATCTGATCCATGTTTTTTAAAACATCCAGGTAACATAGCAATAGATAATATAGGAAATATATATGTAACTGATGAAGTGAAAAATTGCGTACATAAATTAGATTCGAATGGTAATCATATAGTATCTTGGGGGAATGAAGGAAGTTCTAATGGTCAGTTTGATTATCCTCAAGACATAGTCTTAGATAACATAGGTAATATCTATGTAGTAGACACTGGGAATGATCGTATCCAAAAGTTTAATACTGATGGAAAGTATATTACTTCTTGGGGGAATAAGGGTGACAAGGATGGACAATTTAACTCTCCATTTGGTATAGCAATAGATCATGCAGGCAATATTTATGTAGCTGATACTTATAACAATCGTATCCAAAAGTTCAATGCTGATGGCAAATATATTACTTCTTGGGGTAGCGAAAGAGATAAACCTGGACAATTTAATTTTCCACGAGGTATAGCAATAGATCATATAGGAAATATATATGTAGTTGATACAGGTAATCATCGTATCCAAAAGTTTAATGCTGATGGCAAATACATTACTTCTTGGGGAGATAAAGGAGATAAGGCTGAGCAATTTGATGATCCATTTGCCATAGCAATAGATTATGTAGGAAATATATATATAGCTGATACGTATAACAATCGTATTCAAAAGTTTAATGCTGATGGCAAATACATTACTTCTTGGGGTAGCTTTGGTGATAAACCTGGACAATTTAATTTTCCACGAAGTATAGCAATAGATCATGTAGGAAATATATATGTAACAGATACGTCTAAAGAAGTTATCCAAAAGTTTAATTTTAATGGAACTTTTATCACCTATTTTGGAGATTCAGGTAACAAAAAAGGGCAATTTAAATATCCATCTGATATAACAGTAGACCACTTAGGGAATATGTATGTAGCTGATACATATAATCATCGTATCCAAAAGTTCAATGCTGATGGCAAATATATTACTTCTTGGGGTAGCGAAGGAGATAAACCTGGACAATTTAATTTTCCACGAGGTATAGCAATAGATCATATAGGAAATATATATGTAGTTGATACAGGTAATCATCGTATTCAAAAGTTCGATACTGATGGTAAATATATTACTACTTGGGGTAACGAAGGAGATAAAGCTGGGCAATTTAAATGCCCATATAGCATAGCAATAGATAGTAAAAGCAATATATATATAGCAGATCAGGATAATGATCGCATTCAAAAGTTTAATTCTAATGGACAGTATATTACTTCTTGGGGCTGTGAGGGGTATGACAAAGGTGAATTTAAAAGTATTGTTGATATAGCAATAGATAGTGAAGATAATATATATGTAGTTGATTTATCAACGAAATATATCCAAAAGTTTAATGTTGATGGAAAGTATATCACTTCTTGGAAAATAAATAAAAAAAATAAATTTACAAGTTCATACGGTATAGCAATAGATCATATAGGAAATATATATATATCAGACACATATAAAGAACAAATACAACAATTTAGTTCCAATGGAACTTTTATTACATATTGGGGCAGTGCAGGAAATAATGAGGGGCAATTCAACAGTCCTACTAGGATAATAGTAGATAGTAAAGGAAATATATATGTAGTGGATACAGGTAATCATCGTATACAATTTATGGATATGAAATTTCCAAGAACTAATCTCACTACCCTATCTAAATAAAAAGGTTAATTAACTTTCTTAGGGAGTGTAAATCATTCTGTGTATTCTCTCTTTTTATAGCAAAGAATATCATCAGGGACGGTTAAGAACTTTTATCATCAGGGACGGTTAAGAACTTTTATTATTTATAAAATTCAAATGAAATGTTTTTAGGGGTTAGGTTAATGGGGTTTATAATGAAGAAAAAGCATTAACCTTCCCTAAGATTCTTACCTAAGATTCTATTAACCGTCCCTAAGATTCTAAGATTTCTAAGTTATGATTTATAATGATATTAAATACTACTAAGGAGTTTAGCTTATGAATAAAACAACAAGAAATATGCATTGTGTAGCTCTAATACTTGCGGTACTATCTGGAAGTCTATTTTTGATATACTCAATTATTTCTCTTTATCTAGATAAAAATATGATCAATAGTATTCATGCCTTTTTAGCAGGTCTAATAATATTTTATGGAGTTTATATAGTGTTAAAAACGAAATCCTCTCCAAGTTATATGAGAAGAGTATCATTGTTATATTTTTTATGTGTTTTTTCTTTCAAGATTCCATTCGGACTAATAATTTTAATGATAATAATGATTTTATTAGCAAATAAATATAGAAACTTAATTAAGTTTCATAGATGATTTACAACTTAATTAACGCAATACAATGATAATTCTGTTGTGTTCATAAAAACAACCTAAAATATTGAAATTATAATCTTACAAGGTGGTTTTTATAATTTTCTTTTTATGTGTTATTTTTTTAATGCAACATATTACATAGTATATTTGTCATATGTTGATTTTGAAGTGAATGTATCATATAGTTGAACAATAGTAGAATCATCAAAAAAGAACCTTCTCTGACAGGTGTATTGGTATACTACCATTCAATCAAAGAAAGTTCTTTTTAAAATTTTTCAAATATAAATTTATATAAAAGGGATGGAATTATGTTTATCTATTTCTTAATATTTTTAATTCTTCTAAAGACATGTCATCTAAGTGCCTTGCCATATGAGAAAATTCTCTACGACTCATGAATCCTTTTTCAATCAAAATTTCTATAATAGTAGCAATAGCTAAAGTGTTTCTATAATCGATTTCTTTTAAATCACCAATTTGTGCATATAAATCAATATCATACATATTGTTACCCCCCTTGGATATTCTATAATGATTATTATTAACTAAATTTAAAACAAATATACATGATGGAGAAAAATTGTATATGGGTCACATAAATGAATTTTATACATAATATAAAATAGGTCTATTTCTTTAGGAGGAGGGGCTATGCAAAAGGAATATGAGATTACTACAGGAACTTATTGTGTAAAGATTATAAAGTATTTGTTTCAAGGTTTGTTTGCTTATCTACAAAGAAATGATCAAAAGCTTGAAAGAATATATTATGAAATGATGGATTTACATATGGATTATATAGAAAAATACTATGAGGATGAAGAAAAAGAAGAAAAATTAAAAGAAAGTATTGAGGAAATCATAAGTATAGTTTCTATAGTAGATGGGAAAGATTTATTAAAAGTAGGAGATGAAGAATATATAGGATTAAAATTAAGAGAAAATATTATACATGATTTGTATATAGAACTTTGGCTTATAGAAAAAGAATTATATTTATATATATTTAAAGGAAAAGAAAGAAAAGAAGAGATTATTCCATTTTGTATCAATGATCCTTACTTAATTCGATTAGACCAAGTATACGAAGCTTTGAGAGAGAAAAGAATTCCTGGACTTTTATCTTTTGTGAGTGAAAAAGGTTAGGTATAAAAAGATAAACATATTGAAATGATATATATAATATGTTAAAATATCTTAAACATGAGGAAAGACAATGATGGGAAATAGTAAATGATATAGTTTCTTTAGAGAGTCGGTGGAAGGTGCAAACCGATGAAGCTTATGATTGAATCCATCCCTGAGTTACAAACTGAACTAAAAGTAGGTTTTGTCGGGTGCGACCGTTATATCGCTAGAAGGTGGACTGAAATATTCAGCCAACAAGGGTGGCAACGCGGAAGAGTAACCTTTCGTCCCTATTTTTAGGGATGAAAGGTTTTTTTATATTTTTTTATAAAGCAGAAGGAGGAAGGAAAATGTTAGATATTAAAAGACTAAGAACGAATCTAGCTGAAGTAAAGGAATTAGTAGAAAGACGTGGACACGGAGATTATGGAATTCATACAGTGGTAGAATTAGATGAAAAAAGAAGAGGAATTCTCCAAGAAGTAGAGCAAATGAAAAATAGACAAAATACAGTTTCAAAAGAAATTCCAAAGCTTAAAAAAGAGGGTAAGGATGCAACATCAGTTTTAGAAGAAATGAAAGGGTTATCTAATAAGATAAAAGAATTAGATGAAGAAGTAAAAAATATAGAAGCACAAATAAAAGATATTCTTCTAGGTATTCCAAATACACCACATCCAAGTGTTCCTGTAGGAGATAGTGATGCAGATAATTTAGAAGTAAAAAAATGGGGAGAGCCTACAAAATTTGATTTTGAACATAAAGCCCATTGGGATATTGGTACTGATTTAGGAATATTAGATTTTGAAACAGCAGCCAAAATTACAGGTACAAGATTTACTGTATACAAAGGATCAGGAGCTAGATTAGAAAGAGCGGTTGTAAACTTTATGCTTGATCTTCATACAACAGAGCATGGATTTACAGAAATACTACCACCATTTATGGTGAATAGAGATAGTATGACAGGAACTGGACAGCTTCCAAAATTTGAAGACGATATGTTCCATATTCCAAGCAAGGACTTTTTCTTGATTCCAACAGCAGAAGTTCCTGTGACAAATCTTTATATGAATGATATTTTAGATGGCGCTAAACTTCCTATTTATCATACCGCTTATACACCTTGTTTTAGAAAAGAAGCAGGTTCAGCAGGAAGGGATACAAGAGGTTTGATTAGACAACATCAATTTAATAAAGTAGAGCTTGTGAAATTTGTAAATCCAGAAGAATCTTATCAAGAATTAGAAGCATTGCTTTTGGCAGCAGAAGAAATACTAAAAAGGTTAAATATTCCTTATAGAGTCGTTAAACTTTGTACAGGAGATTTGGGATTTAGTTCTGCTTGTACTTATGATATTGAAGTATGGATGCCAAGCTATGGAAGATATTTAGAAATTTCTTCTTGTAGCAACTTTGAAGATTTTCAGGCAAGACGTGCTAATATAAGATTTAGACCAGAGGGAAAAGGAAAAGTTGAATATGTGCATACATTAAATGGATCAGGACTTGCAGTCGGAAGAACAGTAGCTGCTATTTTAGAAAATTATCAACAAGAAGATGGATCTGTAATCATTCCAGATGCATTAAGAGGATATATGGGTGGCTTAGAAAGAATTACAAAATAAGAAGGCCTATAGCCTTCTTATTTTGTATACAAAAACTGTCTTGACTTGTCGCAATTTTCATGAGACGATAAATTAAGAAAATATTTACAATAATGAGACAGACAGAAAAATAAGGAGGAAATAGGAATGAGTGAAAGGGTAAAAGGAATAAGCAAAAAACAAAGTTTATTGGCAGATGTTTCTTTACTTTTAGTAGCGATTATTTGGGGTGGCGGATTTATTTTTATGAAGGATAGTCTAGACATTCTAAAGCCTTTTTATATGAATGGAATTCGATTTACATTAGCTTTTGTCACATTAGCCATTATATTTTGGAAAAGATTTATTAAGATTACTAAAAAGGATTTTATCTCTGGAACTATTGTAGGAATTTTTTTGTTTTTAGCATTTATTATCCAAACAATAGGATTACAATATACAACTGCTAGTAAATCTGCATTTTTAACAGGAACCAATGTGGTAATCGTTCCATTTTTAGTGTGGGGAATCACTAGAAAAAGACCAGATGGGTACAATATGATAGGTGCATTTTTGACAGCTATAGGAATCGGACTTTTAACTCTTCAGGGAAGCTTACATATTGGAATAGGAGATAGTCTCACATTATTATGTGCAGTATTATTTGCAGCTCATATTACTTCTGTAGGTCATTTTGCAGAGGATATGGATCCTATTGCACTTGCTACAATTCAAATAGGAGTTACAGGAGTATTGAGTTTAATAGGAGCTTTTATGTTTGAACCTGCTCCTGTATTTGAAGGAAATCTTAAAGATATAGGAATTGCAATTGGTTATATGACTTTTGTATCGACTATGGGTGCATTACTCATTCAGAATGTTGCACAAAAGTATACCGTTTCTACTCATGCAGCTATTATTTTATCTTTAGAATCTGTATTTGGAACTATATTTGGAGTACTTCTTTTAGGAGATTTGTTAACTTCTAAGATGATTTTAGGATGTTTCCTAATTTTCTGCGCCATTATTATTACGGAGACGAAATTAAGTTTTTTATTTCCTGATAAAAAAGAAAAAAATAATATGAGGTAATGAGTTTTATAATAGCTTTACCTAGCTGCTTGTAGGCAAAGTCATAAAAAACGTCACTAAATTTTCAAGTTTGGAAAATATAGTTTATCTTCAGTCTGTAGCTTTACCTAAAAGGTGAAGCTATTATCTTATGGAATAAAAGGAGGAAAATTTATGAAAAAATACAATATTGCAGTGATACCAGGAGATGGAATTGGGATTGAAGTGATGAAGGAAGGAATTAAGGTTTTAAACTTCTTGGAGAATATAGAGTTTACTTTTGATTGGTATGATTGGGGATGCGAATATTATTTAAAACATGGAAAGATGATGGACGATGATGGATTGGAAAAATTAAAAAAGTATGATGCAATTTTGCTTGGAGCTGTAGGATTTCCAGGAGTTGAAGATCATATATCCTTGAGAGGCCTTCTTCTAAAGATTAGACAAGGATTTAATCAATATATCAATCTAAGACCCGTTAGACTTTTAGATGAAAGAGATTGCCCTCTTAAAAATAAAGATGTTCAAGATATTGATATGATATTTGTAAGAGAAAATACAGAAGGGGAATATGCAGGAGTAGGAGGAATACAAAGAGAAGGAACAGATGATGAAGTAGCTATTCAAACTAGTATTTTTACCAAAAGAAACACAAAAAAAGTAATGAAATATGCATTTGAATTAGCTAAAAAAAGAAATAAATTTAATAAAGTAACAAGTGTAACAAAATCTAATGCACTCAATTATAGTATGGTTTTTTGGGATAAAGTTTTTGAAGAAACAGCAAAAGAGTATGAAAGGATACAAAAAGAATCTTTTCATGTGGATGCTACAGCCATGTATATGTTACAAAAGCCAGAAACTTTTGATGTGATTGTTACTTCTAATCTTTTTGGAGATATTTTGACAGATCTAGGAGCTTCCTTACAAGGTGGATTGGGTTTTGCAGCAGGAGCCAATATCAATCCAGAAAGAGAATATCCATCTATGTTTGAACCAGTACATGGATCAGCTCCTGAGATTGCAGGAAAAGGACTTGCAAATCCTATTGCTATGATTTGGTCTGTAAAAATGATGCTTGATTTTTTAGGACATGAGGATTTAGGAGATCAAGTGATGAAAGGAATTGAGAGAGCCTTAGAAGATAGAGAGAAACTTACTCCAGATTTAGGAGGAAAGGGTACTACATCACAAACAGGAGATATCATATGTGAATATATGAAAAAGTAAGATCTAAATTGTAGTGTATTCATGATTTTATGTTTACGTAAGTTTTATAGACAGATATAATAAATATAAAGGAATTCTTTAAAGGGTCATTTGGAGGTGAAAATATGAAATTTGATAGTATTGATGTAGCGAGAGCATCTGTTGAGATTGCTATTTCTTCTTCAAGAGCCATAGAAGAAGAACAAATACAAAAGTTAAAGGAAAAAGGAATAAAGGGTGCAGCTGTAGATATAGGAGGAAATTTAATTCAATCTATTCCTAAGATTATTGAAAGAGCCATTATTGCATCCAGAAAAACAGGAGTCATAAAAGAATCTCATGTTTATGATGGAGCTGTAGCAGGAGCAGCAAGAGAGGCCATTATGCAAGTGGCTATGAAGGCAAATGGATTGAATGTAGGAGGAAAGATCGGAATTGCCAGAAGTGGAGAACATTTAAGTGTATGTATTTTTATGAGTATAGGACTACTTCATTTAAATGAAGTAGTGATGGGACTTGCCCATCGTTCTGTTCCAGATCATATATAAAAATCAAACCTCTATCTTATGAAAGATAGAGGTTTTGCTATTATATTAATAGTTTTAATTTTTTTGCCATATATTCTGTAGTGCTTGCTTGCACAACTAAAGTGACTAATATAGTCATAAATACTACAGATGAAATAATATCATTATGAGGAATATGCATACTTGTAATCATTCCAGATAATGCTGCTGGGATAACTCCTGTTTCTCTTACCCATGTAATAAAAAGCTTATCGTTAAGAGTCCATTTTTCTTTTCTATAAAGACTTGTACAAACCCATACGACAATAGGTCTTGCAATAAACATAAGAATTAAAACAATGACAAGTGATAGTTTCCAATATTTAGATAGAGCGATAAAATCTACATGAGTTCCTAATAATATAAAAATGCTCATTCTCATCAATAATGATAAAGTTTCTCTTACATGAGTTTGAGTTGAAAAATTTTCTTCAGGAACAAAAAATCCAAAGTTTTTTTTATTTCCACAAACAAGTCCTAATATAAATGTTGCCATGTATCCACTTCCATGAATAGCTTCAGCTAAAGTAAAAGAAATGACCACACCTAGTATAGAAATAATAGGAGCATATTCTTTGAAAATACCATATTTTTCATCAATAGAAAATGAAAATAATATACCCATTATGATTCCTACAGCAGCTCCTCCTAAAATCATAATCAATAGATTTACTATATTTCCCTGTAGAGAAAAGGTTCCTGAGTGGATAATCGTTAAAATAGAAAATACCAATATAGCTCCAGCTGCATCATTAAAGGCAGATTCACTGATTACGGCTTGTTTTACGTTATCCTTTATATGTACCTTTTGAAATACAGGTACTAATGTGGCAGGATCTGTAGAGGCAATTACTGATCCTAACAGAAGAGCGTAAATAAAATCTATATGAAATACATACATAATAATGGTTCCCATAATTAAGGCAGATAAAAATACTCCTACAGTAGATAAAAGACCTACAGTAATTTTAATATTGTTAAGAATAGATAGTTTAATTTCTCTTCCTCCATCATATAGTATAAATGCGGAACCAAAAGTTAGAATAAGTTGATAAGTAATAGCGTTTCCATGGATATCAATAAGATTTAATCCAGCAGGACCAATAATAATTCCTGCAATTAAAAATAGAACCACATCAGGAAGTTTTATAAACTTACTAATTTTCCCAGAAACCATTCCAGCAATAATTACTGTAACAAAGGCAATAAACATTTTGTGTGTAGCTACAATAGCAGCAGTTTCCATAAAAAATCCTCCTCTCTCTTTTAAAAAACTATAGGTTAAAAAGTGAAAACTCAATCATTATATAACGATCTTTACACATATGCAAGAGGTCTTTTATATTTTGGAAAAAATGAATTTTTTCCGTCAAAAACTTGAAAATGATGAAATACTTCGATTTTTTACATATTAAATATGATAAATTATATTGGAGTTTGTAGAAAAAGTCATAAAAAACGTCACTAAATTTTCAAATTTGGAAAATATATAGAAACGATCGAAAATAGCATTACAAACTCACTATGTTCAAACAGTGTAATGCTAAGCATTTTCTCACTTATTCTATATTTTCACAAATTCTCAATAATTGTTCCTTATTCTTATGACTTTGCTAAAATATAGTTTGTTCACAGTCTGAAATATGATAAATTATATTGACATAATTATAGTATTAACATATAATAATATAAAAATTAGTAGGCAGTTGGTAGGTAGTTTTGTAGGATGGTAGGAATGTAGTTTATAAAAAAAGGTAGCTAAGGTAGAATGGTAGGGAGAATAGAAGTCCTTTTTAAGGATTTATTTGTGTATGCAAAACTCTCTTACTGGGAGTTTTTTTTATTACAAAAAATTAGGAGGATGGTAGAATGGTAGGAAAAAATTTATTGAAAAAAGTAGCAGTGTTTTTGGTAGGTTTGGTATTTTTGGTAGGATGCAGTGAACAAACTACATCAGATAATCAAGAGAAAATGATTCAAGTGGGCATTAGCCAAATTATTGAACATCCAGCACTAGATGCAGCGAGAAAAGGGTTTGAAGATGCTTTAGAAGAAGAGTTTTCAGGAAAAATAAATATTGATTTTCAAAATGCCCAAGGGGATATTCCTACAGCACAAGCTATTGCACAAAATTTTGTATCCCAAAAAAAAGATATGATTTTTGCTATTGCAACACCAGCAGTACAAGCAGCTTTTAATGCTACAAAGGAAATTCCAATTGTAATGGCTGCAGTTACAGATCCTGTGGAGGCAGAACTTGTAAAATCTTTAGAAAAACCAGGAACAAATGTTACAGGAACAATTGATATGGCACCTATGAACAAGCAATTTCAATTATTAAAAACAATTGTACCTAATGCAAAAAAGGTAGGTATTTTATACAATACAAGTGAAATTAATTCAGAAATTCAAATGAAAATGGCCAAAAATGAAGCAAAAAAATTAGGGCTAGAAGTGATTGCATCAGGAGTTACAAATGTAAATGAAGTATCCCAAGCTTTAAGTATTCTTTCAAAGGACATTGATGTTTTATATACTCCAACAGATAATTTGGTAGCATCTTCTATGACTTTAATTACAGAAGAATGCACAAAGAAAGGAATTCCTGTAATTGGAGCAGAAGAAGCTCATGTAAAAGGTGGAGCTTTAGCAACAGAAGGAATCGATTACTATAAATCAGGATTTGAAGCAGGGAAAATAGCCAGTGAAATATTAAAGGGAAAAGATCCAAAGGAAATTCCTATTGGACTACCAAAGGATACTCAATTGGTGATCAATATGGATACAGCTAAAAAGTTAAATATTCAAATACCAAAAGAGTTAGAAAGTAAAGCTGAAATGATAGGAAGTGGTGAGTAATATGGAGTTTTGGGTTAATATATTAGAGCAGGGATTGTTGTTTGGAATTATGGTTTTAGGCGTATATATTACTTATAAAATATTAGATTTTCCGGATCTTTCAGTAGATGGAACTTTTCCTCTCGGAGCAGCAGTAACGGCTGCTGCTCTTACAAAGGGAATAGACCCTATTTTTTCTATGATTTTATCAGTAATAGCTGGAATGATTGGAGGATTCGTTACAGGATACCTTCATGTAAAGCTTAAAATTACTAACTTATTATCAGGAATATTAGTCATGATTGGACTATATTCTATTAACTTAAGAATTATGGGAAAAGCCAATGTTCCTCTTTTTAATCAAAAAACTATTTTTAGTATAGGAATCAAACCGATTTGGATTATTTTATTGTTTGCATTATGTATTAAACTGTTATTAGATATTTTTTTAAAGACAAAGTTTGGATTTTTATTAAAAGCTACAGGAGATAATCCTCAATTGGTTACTTCTTTAGGAATAGATATAGGATTTACAAAAATAGTAGGACTCATGTTTTCAAATGGACTCGTAGCTTTATCAGGATCACTAGCAGCTCAATATCAAAATTTTTCAGATATAGGAATGGGTACAGGAATTGTTGTTATGGGGCTTGCATCTATTATATTTGGAGAAGCTGTTTTAAGCAAAATTTCATTTATTCTTCCTACAACTATGGCGTTAGTAGGATCTATTCTTTATAAAATGAGTATGGCTTTTGCACTAAGATTAAATTTTCCACCTACAGATTTAAAACTCATTACAGCTGTAATTGTAGCATTAGCATTAGCATTAAATGAGAAGAAAATTGGAGCTTCTATTAAAAAAATATTTATAGTAGGAGGGGATTGTCCTGTTACGAATACGAAATCTATCTAAAACTTTTCATAAAGATACGGTAAATGAAAAAAAGGTATTTGAAAACTTTTCAATACATGTAGAAAAAGGAGATTTTATTACGATTATAGGAAGTAATGGAGCAGGAAAGTCTACTCTTTTGAATTTGATATCAGGATCTATTCCTATGGACATGGGAAGTCTTCTTTTAAGAGATGAGGATATTTCTAAGAAGCCAGAATATAAAAGAACGAAAGTAATTGGAAGGGTTTTTCAGGATCCTACCATGGGTACATCTCCATCTATGACTATACTTGAAAATCTTTCTATGGCAGCTCATAAGGGGAAGAAGTTTAATTTAACTATGGGTATTTCCAAAAAAGATATTTCTCAATTTGTAGATTTAGTATCTCAACTTTCTTTAGGTCTTGAGAATCAAATTCATACGAAAGTAGGTTTATTATCCGGAGGACAAAGGCAAGCGTTGGCTCTTTTAATGTCTACCATTTCAAATCCTCATGTTCTTTTATTAGATGAGCATACAGCAGCACTTGATCCAAAGACTTCTGAAAGAATTATAGAGCTTACTCAAAAAATTGTGGAAGATAGAAAAATTACAACTTTAATGGTGACCCATAATCTTCATCAAGCTATCTCTATAGGAAATAGACTCATTATGATGCACAAAGGAAATATTATATTAGACATGAAGGGACAACAAAAAAAGGAATTGACCATAGAAAAGCTTTTAAATTGTTTTGAACAAATTCAAAAAGATGATGTATTTAGCGATCGCTTGTTATTTTCATAAAATAAAAAAATCAACCATATTGGTTGATTTTTTTATTTATTGGATTTTTCCATCCAAGCTTTTAATTGATCTGCAAGAGGATTAAAAGCTTCTTTGTTTTCAGGATCTTGATAGTTCATATTGTTTTTCTTTTGTTTTGGGCGACGAGGACGATTTTCTTGAGTAGTTTCTGGAGCAGGTTGTGTTTCACGAATAGAAAGTGAAATTTTTCCGGACGTTTCGTCTACAGAAAGTACTTTTACTTGTACTTCATCTCCAACAGAAAGAAAATCATTGATATCCTTCACAAATGCATGAGCTACTTGTGAAATATGAACTAATCCTTCTTTTCCTTCTTCAAGTGCTACAAAAGCACCAAAAGGTTTAATGGCAGTAACTTTGCCAGTAAGAATGTTTCCTGTTTGAATAGTATTTGACATAAGCACAACTCCTAATTGTTTTTTTCCTATTTAGTATACCACAATGACATAAAAAAACAAGGAAATGAGAATGATTTAAAAGTATCTTATTTTGTATTATCTACAAGGAAACGAGATTAATCCTAAAAGAAAGTGGTATAATTTAGGGAAATAGATATATTTGTAGAGGAATGAGTGTATAAGCATGAGAATTGTTTTTGACGAATAAATAGAGCAATCTTATAATTAATAGTTAGTTAATATAAAATACGCTGAGTTCTAAAAAGAAGCGGGGGACCCTTTATTAGGGGCGAATTCCAAAAGGATAGGATAACTCTTTCAATCCGAGCCCGACAGCTAACCTCGTAAGTGTTGAAAGAGGAGATGACAGGATAAAAAATCATGGTTTCTCCATGATTTTTTTTATTTTCAAAATTTGATAGTTGGTGGTGTAGTAATGAATACTAGAAAGAAGATGGACTTATTTCAATTAGATCCGAGCCAAATTTTAGTTTTGGGATTTTCGATTGTTATTATTATAGGATCTATACTTTTAAACCTTCCGATCGCTTCTAAAAGTGGTGAAAGTGTGGGCTTTATTAATGCATTTTTTACAGCAACATCATCAGTATGTGTTACAGGTCTTATTGTAGTAGATACAGGAACACACTGGACTGTTTTTGGTCAAACCATTATTATACTCTTGATTCAAGTGGGTGGATTAGGATTTATGACAATGGGGACGTTTATTGCATTTGTAGTGGGAAAAAAAATCACATTAAAAGAGCGTCTTGTCATGCAGGAAGCTTTAAATCAGTTTTCGATCTCTGGTATTGTTAGATTTACAAAATATATTCTTATTACTACCTTTGTAATTGAAAGTATAGGAGCTATTTTATTATCTATTAAATTTGTTCCTAGGTTTGGATGGACCAAAGGAATTGGATATGGAATTTTCCATGCAATTTCTGCATTTTGCAATGCAGGATTTGATTTGATAGGAAATTTTTCAAGTCTTACAGGATATGTAGATGATGTTTTAGTGAATTTTACAATCTGTGGTTTGATTATATGTGGAGGACTTGGATATACAGTAATTCTTGAAATGATTACAAAAAAAAGAGTGAGCAAATTTTCTCTTCATTCAAAAATGGTGCTAATGATTACAACTGTATTAATTGTAGCAGGATTTGTAGCTATTTTTGTATTAGAATATAATAATCCAGATACTTTACAAAAACTTAGTTTGAAAGGAAAAATTCTTGCATCTGTGTTTCAGTCTGTTTCACCAAGGACAGCTGGATTTAATACAGTACCTATAGATAAAATGACTATGGCATCTATATTTTTTACAATTCTTTTAATGTTTATAGGAGGATCTCCAGCAGGTACAGCAGGAGGAATTAAAACTACAACAGCAGGAGTACTCATTCTTACTATTATTTCTGTGATTAAAGGAAAAGAGGATACACAAATTTTTGATAGACGTATTGCAAAAGATTTGATTAATAGAGCCTTAGCTGTAGTAGGAATTGCTATGATGATTGTAGTTGTGATTACAATACTTCTTTCTATAACGGAGAAGGGTTTTCAATTTATTGAGATATTATTTGAAGTGGTTTCAGCGTTTGGTACAGTAGGACTTTCTGTAGGAATTACTTCTAAGCTTACTTCTATAGGAAAAATACTTATTGCTTTTACTATGTTTGCAGGAAGAGTAGGACCTCTTACCATTGCCGTAGCTTTAGCTAAAAAACAAAAGAAGGAAAAAGCCTGTATCAGATACCCAGAGGATAAAGTGATTGTAGGATAATTATTTAGATCAATAAGGGGAAAACAATATATAGTAGATATATTACATCTATCCACAAATTATTGTGGATAGATGTGGATAACTTACAAAAAAAGAAATTTCACACACATGGTTCCAAATTGTCACAAAAATATTAAAATTGTTTTTGGTCTATAGAAGATGAAAGAAAAGGGGAAAATAAATAAAAGATATGAAATAAGGAATAAAATACATATTGACATAAAATAATAATATATGATAGTATAAAATGAAAATAAATAACGAGCCTTTAAATCGGTCCAGAGAGACTGAAAAGGATATGAAAAGAAAAGATGCACATAAAGTGTGATCTATTCTTAGTGCAATCAAAACCTTTTGTCTCTTGGCAAAAGGTTTTTTTAATATATTAAATGAATATTTATGAAGCTATTATAAAATAAAAATTAAATTTTTTTAAGAATATGTGAATAAATATACAAATATACGAATAAATAAAACGGAGGGATAGGTATGACGGGCATATTGTATTTAGAAGATGGTACCATATACAAAGGAAAAGGGTTCGGAAAAAAAGGGATTTCAGTAGGAGAATTGGTATTTAATACTTCTATTACAGGATATCAAGAAATACTTACAGATCCGTCCTATGCAGGACAAATTATCACCATGACATATCCTTTAATAGGAAATTACGGCATGAATCAAGTAGGAAATCAATCCTCTCAGATTTATGCAAAAGGTTTTGTAACAAAGTCTATAGATCAAACTCCATCTCATTATATGAATGAAGAAAATTTAGAACAAATGTTAGAAAGAATGGGTGTTGTGGGAATTTCAGATGTAGATACAAGAAGTATTACAAAGAAAATTAGAAAAACAGGACCTTTAAAATGTGTCATATCTAATGAAGAAACATCTATAGAGACGTTAAAAGAACATCTTCATAAAGTAGATCTTCAAGAAGACTGGATGAAATATGTAGGAACGAAAAAGATACTTCATATACCAGGAAAAGGACCGAAAGTAGCAGTAATAGATTTTGGAATAAAAAAGAATATTTTAGAAAATCTTAAAGGTAGAGGCTGTGATATTACCGTATTTCCTTATGAAAGCTCGTATGAAGAAATTATGAATATGAGTCCTGATGGAGTATTTTTAAGCAACGGACCAGGAAATCCAGAAGCTGCAACAGAAGCAATTGATACGGTGAAAAAAATCATTCAAAAGATTCCTACCTTTGGGATTTGTATGGGACATCAAATCATGGCCTTAGCAGTAGGAGGGCATACTTATAAAATGAAGTACGGTCATAGAGGAGGAAATCATGGAGTGTATGATATACAACAAGATAGAGCTTATATTACCTCTCAAAATCATGGATATGCAGTAGATAAAAAAAGTGTAGAAGATAAAGGAATGATTATTACTCATATGAATCTTAATGATGATACAGTAGAAGGTATGATGCATAAGGAACTTCCGATTTTTTCTGTACAATTCCATCCAGAAGGAGCACCAGGACCTACAGATGCAACTTACCTATTTGATAAATTCGTAAGTATATTAAAGGGGGAGACAATATGCCAGTAAACGATAAGTTAAAGAAGGTAATGATTATTGGATCAGGACCTATTGTGATAGGGCAAGCAGCAGAATTTGATTACTCAGGAACTCAAGCTTGTAAAGCTATTAAAGAAGAAGGAATCTATACAATTTTAGTAAATAGCAATCCAGCAACCATCATGACAGATACAAATGTAGCAGATCAAGTTTATATAGAGCCTTTAACAATAGAGAGTCTCTCAAAGATTATTGAAAAAGAAAGACCAGATGGAATTTTAGCAGGTTTTGGAGGTCAAACTGCATTAAACCTTGCTATGGAACTAGAAAAAACAGGAGTATTAAAAAAATATGAAGTACAGCTATTGGGAACAGATTCTAAAACAATCAAACAAGCAGAAGATCGAGAAGCTTTTAGAGATTTAATGATACAAATTCATGAACCTATTCCTGAAAGTATTATTGCGACAAAATTAAAAGAATGTGAGGATTTTGTAGAGAAAAACGGATATCCTGTCATTATTAGACCTGCATATACTTTAGGAGGAACAGGAGGAGGTATTGCAAATAATCATGATCAGCTTATACAAATTTGCCAAAGTGGAATTGAAAATAGCCCTATTGGACAAATTCTTTTAGAGCAAAGTGTAGCAGGCTGGAAGGAAATTGAATACGAAGTCATTAGAGACAAAAAAGACAATTGTATCATTATTTGTAATATGGAAAATATGGATCCTGTAGGAGTTCATACGGGAGATAGTATAGTGGTTGCACCTTCCCAAACATTAAGAGATGAAGAATATCAAATGTTAAGAGCATCATCTATAAAAATTATAAGAAGTTTAAAAATAGAAGGAGGATGCAATATACAATTTGCGCTAGATCCTAAAAGCAATAATTATATTGTAATAGAAGTAAATCCTAGAGTAAGTAGATCAAGTGCACTAGCATCAAAAGCAGCAGGATATCCAATTGCAAAAATTGCATCAAAAATAGCCATAGGATATAGCTTAGATGAACTAAGAAATTATGTAACAACAAATTCAAGTGCTTGCTTTGAACCTTCATTAGATTATGTAGTAGTAAAATTCCCAAAATGGCCTTTTGATAAATTTCAAAGAGCGAAAAGAACACTAGGAACTCAAATGAAGGCTACAGGAGAAGTAATGGCTATTAGCAGAGATTTTGAAAGTGCTCTTTTAAAAGCTCTTACCTCACTTGAGGGAAAATTTACAGGACTTAGAATGTTTTCTATTATGGATATGACAGATGAAGAATTGATCAATAAAATAAAACTTTGTGATGATGAAAGAATATTTGCCCTTTCAGAAGGAGTTAGAAGAGGAATAACAGTTTCAAAGCTTCATGAAATGACCAAAATTGATTTATGGTTCTTAAACAAAATAAAAAATATTATAGATATGGAAAAAAGAATCAGTAATGAAAATATAGACGAAAATTTATTATATGAAGCAGAGAAAATGGGATTTACAGATAGGGAAATTAGTGATTTATCAGGAAGAGATCATGAAGAGATACATCTTATGAGAAAACAACATGAAATCAGACCGGTTTATAAGATGGTAGATACTTGTAGTGGCGAGTTTGAAGCAGAAACTCCTTATTATTACTCCTGCTATGAACAAGAAGACGAAAATATTATATCAGAGAAGAAAAAAATTATCGTAATAGGTTCAGGACCTATACGAATTGGACAAGGAATAGAATTTGACTACTCTTGTGTTCACGGAGTATGGGCCATTAAAAATGCTGGATATGAATCTATTATGATTAACAACAATCCAGAAACTGTAAGTACAGATTTTGATACGGCAGATAAACTGTATTTTGAATCCTTGTATATCGATCATGTAATGGACATTATTGAAAAAGAAAAACCAGAGGGAGTTATTCTCCAACTAGGAGGACAAACTTCTGTAAACTTAGCAGAAAAACTATATAAAAGAGGAGTCAATATATTAGGAACATCTTACAACTCTATGGATCTAGCAGAAGATCGAGATAAATTTAGAGACTTTTTAGAAGAAATCCATATTCCATCTCCTACAGGTATGGCTATTACAAGTATGGAAGAAGCATTAAAAGGGGTAGACAAAATAGGGTATCCAGTAGTGGTAAGACCATCTTATGTAATAGGTGGAAGAGCTATGCAGGTTGTACATGATGAAGTAGGACTGAGAAGATATATAGAAGAAGCTGTAACTCTTTCTAAAAAATATCCTGTTTTGATGGATAGATATGTAAAGGGAACTGAAATAGAAGTAGATGCTGTAGGAGATGGGGAAGATGTACTGATCCCTGGAATTATGGAACATATTGAAAGGACAGGAGTCCACTCAGGGGATAGCATTAGTGTGTATCCATATTTAAACCTAAGTGAAGAAACAGTTCAAAAATTAGTAGACTATACAAAACGAATTGTAAAAGGATTAAAAATTGTAGGACTTGTGAATATTCAATATGTATTTGATGGAAAAGACATATATGTCATAGAAGTAAATCCAAGGGCATCAAGAACCGTTCCAATCCTTAGTAAAGTAACAGATACACCAATGGTGAAGATTGCAGTAGAAACTATGTTAGGTAAAAAATTAAAGGATACTTCTTATGGAACAGGACTTATGAAAAATAAAGAGCTATATGCAGTTAAAGTACCAGTATTTTCAGGGGAGAAGCTTACAGACGTGGATATGTATCTAGGGCCTGAGATGAAATCTACAGGGGAGGTCCTAGGAATAGATAAAGATCTAAGGAAAGCTCTTTACAAAGGATTTAAAGGGGCAGGATACAAAATTCCAACCCAAGGAGGTATTTATGTATCTTTAAGAGATGTAGACAAAAAAGAAGGCATAGAGATTATAAAGGATTATGAATCTATGGGATTTATGATTTATGCATCAGAAGGTACAAGTGAATTTTTAAATGAAAATAAGGTTTCTTGTGAAACAATTCCTCTAGATGAGATTTCAAAGTATATTGTAGAAGGAAAAATTTCTATGATGATTAATACTCCTACAAGAGGAAATAACGAAAAGAGCCTTGGATTCAAAGTTAGAAGAAAAATGAGTGAATATAGGCTTCCTATATTTACTTGCATCGATACAGCTAAAATATTTAAAACAGCTATTCGTATGAAGAAAAATAATGAACACATTGAGTATAAGCCTCTAAGTGAATATCTGAAGTAAGAATGATGCTCATAGAAATTGAAAATTTCTATGGGCATTTATATGTTTATATATAATATATGAGTACATATATCATAGTATTGATAAAAATAGAGCCTATTATTTACCAATTATTTATTTCTATTATTCGTCTGTCCGTATATAATATGGATATGTAGAATAAAAGGACGGTTATCATATGGAATATATGTCTGCCCCAGAAGCCGCTAAAAAATGGGGTATGTAAGAATGGTAGGTGCAAAAACTTTGTGAGTAAAACCTCATACTGAGTGTTGAGAAATTTAGCCCTATTTAGCTGATAACGAAAAATGTATAGAAGCCTATTGACGGGCGAAGAAAGTTACATCTAAAAGTTGATAAATAGTTGGATATTATTAGCTATATTAGTTATTTAGGGAGGTGTGCAAATTGCGCAATAAAATTTTGATAGCTGACGATGAAGCAGATATTGTTTTAATGCTCACCTATTTTTTTGAAAGCAAGGGATATGATGTACTGACAGCTTCAAACGGAGTTGAAACCTTAAAGCAAGTTGAGCATAGTCCAGATATTATTTTACTCGATATCAATATGCCTGGATTGGATGGCTTGGAGGTTTGCGAACGTATCCGAGATCATGTATCTTGTCCCATTCTTTTTCTGACTGCACGAATTGAGGATACTGATAAAGTAAAAGGATTTTCCGTTGGTGGTGATGATTATATCGTTAAGCCCTTTTCACTTGTAGAATTAGACGCAAGAATACGCGCTCATCTGCGCAGGGAAGCACGCCATAATTTTGAAGCACAGATCAAGTTTGCAGGTGACCTTACAATAGATTTTTCGGAACGCTGCTTATTCTATAAAGGTGTAAAAATTACTCTTGCAAAAAAGGAATTTGATATTGTTGAACTTCTCTCTCAAAATTCAGGGCAAGTTTTTGACAAGGAACGGATTTATGAAAGAGTATGGGGATATGACAGCGAGGGAGACAGCAGCGTAGTGGCAGAACATATTCGCAGGGTACGGACAAAAATCGCTCCATTTACCGATAGAAACTATATTGAAACAGTTTGGGGGTGCGGTTACAAATGGACAAAGTAAAGCGACTTTGGGGGGATTTATCTTTGAGAAAAAGCATTGTGCTCTATGTGGTGGTATTCGTGATAGTTGCTCTTGCTTTGAGCGTGATAACCGCCTCTGTTTGTAATAGTATTGTTGAGAATATTCAAGACAAATATCCACCAACAGGTGAAAAATACTATCTGACAAATGAAATGGGAGAACAATTAGGAGAGGGGACTTATATAGGAACTGTACCTACTCCGTTATGTGAACAAGATCAACGCTTGGTGTTTATTTTGGAAATTCTTCCGATTGTAGCAGCTCCAATTTATTCTGCATTATGTATTATAGCTGCAGCATTGCTTTTTTACAGAAACAAATTGAAAAAGCCACTTGCAGAGCTAAAAGCTGCTTCAGAAAAGATTTCAAATAATAACTTGGATTTTTCTATTACATACAGAAGTAAAGATGAATTAGGACAGTTATGCGCTTCTTTTGAATTGATGCGCTCCACCCTTGTAAATAACTTTTCTGAAATGTGGCGGCAAATCGAGGAACGAAAGCAACTCAATGCTGTGTTTGCCCACGATTTGCGTACCCCGCTTACGGTACTCAAGGGGTATGATGAAATGCTACAAGCAAGTAATGACACACAAACAAGAGATACCGCCGCCACGATGGGAAAACATATAGGGCGGTTAGAGTATTATATTGATAGCATGAGCAGTTTGAGGCGGTTGGAAGATACGCAGCCGGAATACAAAGACATTTCTCTACAAGAATTTCTATCCTCTTTGTCCGAAAGTGCTTATGTTTTATGTGGGCGAAACAGGAAAAAATTGTGTCTGAAAAATAGGACAACAGCAGAGCGGCTGTCTGTCGATACAGATTTTATTTCGCAAGTATGTAATAATTTGTTCTCAAATGCTATTCGCTATGCCGCATCTACTGTTACAATTACCTTTGAAGAAACAAATAATGGATTGCTACTGTCTGTATCTGACGATGGCAAAGGATTTTCCAAAAACAGTTTATACAACGCAACAAGTCCCTACTTTACAGAAGAAAAAAACCATTCTGAACATTTTGGACTAGGACTATATATTTGCAAGGTACTTTGTGAACATCACGGTGGATACGTGAAAATCGAAAATCGTACTGCTGGGGCAACTGTGCTTGCTTTCTTCAAATCCTTTGTTTTGTAGATAAAAAGTAGAATATTATACGCTATACTCTCCATGTAAATACATGGAGAGTATTTTTTGTTCCCTATAACGAAAGGAGTTTTTATATGGAATTGGCAACGAATAATCTGACAAAGTGTTATGGAAACAAAACAGCCGTAAACCACTTAAACATTATTTTGTCAAATGGAGTTTATGGCTTGCTCGGCGCAAATGGCGCAGGGAAAACAACACTCATGCGCCTTTTATGTGCTATTCAAACGCCCACCTCTGGAAAAATTACTTTAGATGGCAAAAACATTATGCATATGGGAGAAAGATACCGAAAACATTTAGGGTATTTCCCGCAACAATTTGGGTATTATCCCGATTTTACAGCACGCGACTTTTTGCTTTATATTGCTGCCTTAAAGGGATTGAGTGGCACGGATGCAAAACAAAAGTCAAAAGAGTTACTTGAAGCTGTTGGTCTAATTGAGGAGAGTAACCATAAAATCAAAACCTTTTCAGGTGGTATGAAACAACGATTAGGAATTGCACAAGCTATGTTGAATGACCCGCATATTCTCATATTAGATGAACCAACGGCTGGACTTGACCCGAAAGAGCGTGTACGTTTTCGCAATTTGATCAGTGCATTTTCTAAAGACAGGATTGTTGTTTTATCTACGCATATTGTTTCTGACATTGAGTTTATTGCTGGAGAAATTATAATGATGAAATCTGGGCAAGTGCTTCACTTTGGAAAGCCAAATGAAATCACTTCTGAAATAAATGGAAAAGTATGGGAATGTGTTGTTTCAACTGATCGAGTGGAACAGTGTAGCTTAACTCTCAATATCAGCAATTTGCGGAATATGGAGAATAACCAAACTGTACTACGGATTATGGATGAACACAAGCCTATGACAAATGCTGTGGAGGTACAGCCAAATTTAGAGGATTTGTATCTTTTCTATTTCAAAGGAGGGAATAATTAATGACAACGTTGGTTCTATTTGAACTTCGGAAAATACTAACAAAGCGGATTACGCTTATTGGTATTGTTGCTGTTTTGATATTAAATTTTCTGTTGGTGTTTTCTACTTTGCAATCAATGTATTCCTTTGATGGCAGGAACAGGGAGGGAACGGGTATAACTGCTGTAAATATTGACAAAGAAATTGCCCAGAAATATCAAGGAACTTTAACAGATGAAAAAGTACAGAAGATGTTGAATGACTTCAAGCCTACAACAGATTTCCATGGATTGAATGTAGCTTATTTATACACAAACGCCACGCAGTCTTCTGTTCACGCTCGATTTTCTGACCAAAATGGAGATTGGAATGGGATAACTGTTGCAGACGTTTTTAGCCACGAGAAAATCACAATTGGTTATGTCAATGGTTGGCTTCATGTTAGTCAATACATGACGCGAGTTTTTATCGTTCTTTCTCTGCTGATTGTACTAATGATTGCACCTGTATTTTCTGGTGAATACGGTGGAGTTGATAGTTTAATTCTAACGACAAAGTATGGAAAAACAAGGTGCGGAACAGCAAAAAATATAGGGGCTCTGTTAGCGGCGCTTCTTGTAACTGCATTTTTTGTTGTTCTTAACATCGTAGCTGCACTTGTAATATACGGACATGAGGGGCTTGATTGCAGCATTCTTTTTGCACCGCAAGGATTTATTGAAGCCTATATCCCATTTAATATTACTTGTGCAACATTGATTAAATATCAAATGCTTTTGACATTTACTTGCATGATGAGTGTTGTAGGTATCACCATACTTTTATCATCAATTTGCAAAAATCAAATAGTAGCGCTTGTGACTTCTGCTTCAATTTTTATGCTACCACTTTTATTGCCTGTAGCAGAAACAAATTTGCTTTATAAGTTAGTAGTCCTTATGCCTGTCTATCAAGCACAATTCATTTCAATTATGTCGGTTGAGCAAATGAGTAATGGACTCTTGTACGCAATATGGGCTATCCCGATGGCAGTGATTTTGATAATGATTGGCTATATTATTTCACGCAGAGCTTTTGCTAAACATCAAGTTTCATAAATACCAATTTTTACAAAGTCGCACTTTTTCAAGAATAAGGCAGTATTTAAGGATATATCCCTGGGTATAGGGTTGCTTTCCAATACTCCTATGAGTTTTATCAATAAAAAAAGCTTATATCTCCCAACGGGATATTTTAGTTATCAAGATGAATACACTTCAAAAAAGATATATAGGTATGGAAATAATAGGAAAAATCAAAATGATTTTTATATATTTTTAAAAAATATATATTGACTTAATTGATTTTAGATAATATAATAGCAATAATTATAAAATTGAAGATCACTTTTTAAAAGGCTATGAACGGTAGTAGTAAATAATCCTTTGTTTGTAGAGAGTCGATGTGTGGTGAAAATCGATAGCAAAGCTTATTGAATCCGACCGGAAGCTGCATAGGGGTCATAACCTGTGCCGGGGCTCCCGTTATGAGTAAGAGGCTGTAATCAGCAAAAAAAGGTGGTACCACGTGGATATTATCCCCGTCCTTGTATATACAAGGACGGGTTTTTTATTTTTAAGCAACGGAAATTCCTAAAGAAATGAAGGAATTTTGTTGGCGCCATGAAGCGGTTTCCGTAAGGAATTGCGAAATTTCTACATGTAGAAGCTCCCATTTTAATAAAAAATACAATTTTGGAGGAGATTCGAATGGAAAATAAGAAAAAAGTAATTGTGACAGAAAGAGTAGATGAAGAAGGAATCAAGCTATTACAAAAGCATCTAGATGTAGATGTTTGTTTAAATATAACTAGAGAAGAACTATTAAAGAGAATTCATGAATATGATGCTCTTTTAGTAAGAAGTGTTACAAAAGTAGATGAAGAGCTTTTGTCTTTTGGTGAGAAGTTAAAAGTAGTAGGAAGAGCAGGAAATGGTACAGATAATATAGATATACCTGCTGCAACAAAGAGGGGAATTGTTGTTGCCAATACACCAGATAGTAATACGATGTCTGCAGGAGAATTAGCCATAGGACTTTTATTGGCTCAATCTAGAAATATCCCTCAAGCCAATGCATATATAAAATCAGGAAAATGGGCTAGAAATCCTTTTAAGGGAGTTGAGCTTTATAATAAAACTCTTGGGATTGTAGGTCTTGGAAGGATAGGATCATTAGTTGCTACAAGAATGAATGCTTTTGGAATGAAGGTGATTGCATATGATCCTTATATTTCAGATGAAAGGTTTAAAAGATTCCAAGTGGAAAAGAAAGATACTTTAAAAGAGTTGATCAAAGAGGCTGACTTTATCACTGTTCATACTCCAAAGACAAAAGAGACTTATGGTATGATTGGAGAAGAAGAAATAGAGTGGATGAAGGATGGAGTAAGAATCGTCAATGATGCAAGAGGCGGGATTGTCAATGAAAAAGCATTGTTAAAAGGATTAAAAAGTGGAAAGATTGCAAGCGCAGGTTTAGATGTTCATGATGAAGAACCTAGCTTTAATAATCCTTTATTTGAACTAGATAATGTGATCGTGACTCCTCATATTGGAGCAAGTACAACAGAAGCACAAATCAATGTAGGAATCACAGTAGCACAGCAAGTAATCAATGCATTAAAGGGAGAAATTGTTCCCAATGCAGTAAATTTACCTACTATGCACAGAGATGAACTAGCAGTGTTAAAACCTTATATTGAACTAATGGAGAAGTTGGGAAAAACATATTATCAATTGTATCAAGAGCCTATTGAGCATATTAGCATTGAGTATTGGGGAGGCATTGCAAAACAGGATATAGAAATGTGTAGTATTGCTTTTATAAAAGGAGTGTTAGAACCTGTATTAGAAGATAAAGTAAATTATATTAATGCTATGATTTTGGCAGAACAAAGAGGAATTTCTATTGATCAAAGAAAAAATAAAGAGAATTATAATGGATATTTAGATTATATAGAAATGAAAATTAAGACAAAGAATCAAGTATTTGAGATTGCAGGAAATCTATCTTCTAAAAGAGAAGGAAGACTTATAAAAATACAAGGATATGAAGTAGATGTAACCCCAAGCAATCATATGTTATTTATACAAAATAAAGACGTACCAGGAGTAATTGGTCATATTGGAATGGCATTAGGAGAAGAAGGGATAAATGTTGCAACTATGCAGGTTGGAAGAAATGCAAAAGGAGATAAGGCTTTAATGGTACTGACGATTGATGATGAAGTATCTAAGGAAGGGTTAAAAAGACTTACTCAAAAAGAAAATGTATTGTGTGCAAAATATGTGAAGTTATAAAATAAGAGGCGATCATTGCCTTTTATTTTTTTCTATATATTCATATAATGATAGTAAAGTAATTGTAAGGGGGGAAGGTTATGAAAAGAATAGAGTTTCAAATTGGGATATGGATGGTTATCATTACTTTGTTATTTACTGGGTGTACAAAAGAGGATGTACAAAAAAGACCTACTATTATAGTAGAGGATTATAATGGAACAGATATGAAAAAGATCAATCAGTATCATATGGATCTTGTTTTTGATCCAAAGAATAAAACCATAAAAGGAAATCAAAGGATCGAGTATATAAACCAAGAAAATATATCTTTGAACGAAGTGTATTTTCATTTGTATCCTAATGTATTTTCAAAGAAAGAGACAGCTCCATTTTGGGATGAAGATTTCAAAGAGGCATATCCTAATGGATTTGGGTTTGGTGGAATCAAAATAAAAGAAGTATCTATAGACAATCAAAAGATAAATTATACGATAGAAGGAAAAGATGATACGATTATGAAGGTTCCTCTATTAAAATCTTTAAAACCGGGAGAGAAAGTAACTATAGAGATGACTTATACCATAAAATTGCCTCCTGCAAGAGAACGGTTTGGATATGGAGAAGATATTTTTAATCTAGGAAATTTTTATCCTATTGCAGCTGTTTATGATGAGACAGGATGGAATTTAGATCCTTATTATGTGATTGGAGATCCGTTTTATAGTGATGTAAGTAATTATGATGTACATATTGAAACTCCAAAGGATTATATAGTTGCAGCTTCTGGAAATATTATAAAGGATCAAATGAAAGATCAAAAAAGAAAATGGGAAATAGAAGCCAAACTCATGAGAGACTTTGCGTTTGTAACAAGTAATAGATTTGAGGTAGAAAATCAAGAGGTAGAAGGAACTACTTTAAATATGTATTTTTTGAAGGATAAAAATATAGAAAAAGATGTAAAAAAACAAGCTACAAAGGCAGCTCAAAAATCTTTGCAAACCTTTAATAAAATATATGGAAAGTATCCATATGGACAATATTCTGTAGTTCAAACCAATTTTCCATCAGGAATGGAGTACCCTGGTATCGTATTGATTGATAAAAATTGTTATGATGAGAATTATATAGATTATTTAGAAATGGTTATTGTTCATGAATCAGCTCATCAATGGTGGTATGGAGTCGTAGGAAATGATGAAATTGATGAAGCTTGGTTAGATGAAGGCTTAACCAACTATTCAGAAGTTATTTATACAATAGAAAACTATGGGAAACAAAAGGGAAAAGAATATCATAAATATATGAATGAACAAGAATATGAAATGATCAAAAAAGATGGAAAGATAAAAAATGAAAGGATTTTAAGACCTCTCGATGAATTTGAGGGATGGGAAGATTATGGAGTATTGGTATATAATAAGGGAGCTATGTTTATGAATTCTCTTTATGAAAAATACGGGAAAGAAAAATTTTATGAGATGATGAATAAATACTATGAAACTTATAAATTTAAAAATGCTACAACAAAGGATTTTCAAAAAATATGTGAAGAAGTTATGGGAGAGAATATGGAGGATTTATTTAAAGAGTGGATCTATAAATAGATAAAGCTTGTAGACAAAATCATAAAATTCGTCACTAAATTTTCAAATTTGGAAAATATATAGAAATGCTCGAAAACAGCATTACAAACTCACTCCGCTCAAACAGTGTAATGCTAATCATTTTCTCACTCATTCTATATTTTCACAAATTCTCAATAATTGTTCCTCATTTTTATGACTTTTCTAAAATATAAGTTATCAACAGTTTGGACCTATAAATAGATAAATTTTATATGGTATAATACTAGCGGGAGGGATTGAGTTGAAAAAAATTACAGCATTGATTTGTGCAATGATTCTAGCAGCTAATATTTCTTTTTCTTATGGACAGGATATAGAAATAAAAGGGAAAGCAGCTTTATTAATGGAAGAGGAAACTGGTAAAATATTATATGAAAAAAATATAAAAGAAGTATTTCCTCCAGCTAGTATTACAAAATTAATGACATATCTTGTAACTATGGATGAGATTCAAAAGGGAAAGATCTCTTTAGAAGATGAAGTGATCATTAGTGAAAGAGCCTCTAAAGAAAGAGGAGCTTCCTATCACCTTGTTTCATTTGAAAAAATAAAGCTAAAAGAATTAATAGAAGTAATGATGATTGTTTCTGCTAATGATGCAGCTTTTGCTATTTCAGAACATGTAGGAGGAAGTATGGAAAACTTCGTAAACATGATGAATCAAAAAGCAAAAGATATTGGTCTTGAGGATACTCATTTTGACAATCCAAATGGAATGCCCCAAAAAGATGGTGGAAATTTAATGACTGCAAAGGATATTGCTTCTTTAGGAAAGTATATTATAGATCATCATAAAGAAATTCTTTCTCTTACAGATCAAGAATTTTATGAAAATCCTATGAGAGATTTCTATAAAGAAAATACCAATAAACTTTTAAAAATTATTCCTCAAGTAGATGGACTTAAAACAGGATATACAGATGCAGCAGGATATTGTCTTGCATCTAGCATGCAGGTTCATAAGAATAGTGAGGATGAAAAGGATTTTAGACTCATTGCAGTAGTATTAGGGACGGATAGTGAAGAAGCTCGGTTTAGAGAAAGCAAAAAGCTTTTAGAATATGGGTCAGAAGGTTTTGTGAAAAAGAGAATAGTAAAAAAGAATGAAAAAATAAAAACAATTCATTTATGGGGAGAAAAAAAGCTTCCCATAACACTTTTAGCAAAAGAAGATATTTGGACATTAGGACCTAAAGAGAAGATAGGAAAAAATAGAGAAATTCTGTTAGTGAAGAAAATGCCCTATCCTATATCTAAAGGACAAAAAATAGGGGAGTTAAAAGTTACTACTTATGATGGAAAGATGATCAAAACAGATTTGGTAAGTGATAGAGACATTAGAAAGCTTTCTTTTAAACTATTTATTACAAACTTTTTTCATATTTTTGCAAGTGTTTTTTCTAATATGTGGTAAATTATAGGCATCCTTGACAAAAATAAAAAATAGGATTATCATAGAAATGATTCCTATGCATCCGTAGCTCAGGGGATAGAGCGTCGGTTTCCTAAACCGTGCGTCGGAGGTTCGAATCCTCTCGGGTGCACCAAAATATAGCCTTACTTTCTTTGGTTTTCCAAGGAAGGTGAGGTTTTTTGTTTTGTGGGGGATTTTTAGTTAGTTGTGATTTGTTTCTAAAAAATCTTGGTTGTGGTCGGCGTTACGACGTCAAAAGGACGTCGTGGAGAATTTGGTGGGTGTTAGAGATTTTAATAGAAGCGAATTAAAGTGAAAAAATTTAGTGACAAAAAGAGATTTAGGATAATTAGAGCTGAACCATATCATAAATAACGGCGTTTTTGACAAATAGGTACCACAATTTTGACTAAATATTAAGAAAGAACTACATAAATAGCTATAATATTACTTTTATTTTGATTAAGGGATAAAAAAATGTATAATATAGGTAAGTATAATAAGGGGGTACAGAAGTGAAAGTTATAACTTTTTTCAATAATAAAGGGGGAGTTGGGAAGACAACTTCTGCAGTTAATATTGCAAGCTATTTTGCTAAAAAACTAGATAAAAGAATTCTTTTTATGGATCTTGATCCTCAATCAAATTCTACACAATTAGTAGTACGTGAAGAAGATTGGGGAAAATTTTATGGTCCTGATAGAACTGAAAAAACTATTTATGATTACTTTAGAAAAATAATTATAGGTGAGGCTAATATTCAGTTTTACGAAGTTCCAATAAAAACAAGTGATACTAGATATAATTTTCATCTAATTCCTGGACATCCTAAACTATCTATAATTGAAGAGAAATTAAGTAAGGCATGGACTTCTTGTTTTGAAGGAGATATTGGAGGGTTCAGGGTAACTAATTGGTTGAGACAGTTTGAAGATCATTATAAAGAAGAATATGATTATATAATTATTGATTTAGGACCATCATTAGGAGCATTGAATAGGAGTATTTTACTTAATTCACACTATTTTATTACACCGATGGGATCTGATATTTTTAGCTTGTTGGGCATTGATAACTTAAGTCAATGGTTTAACACATGGAAAACACTATATAAGGATGCTTTGAAAGTTTTGCATAGACAATACGAAGTAGAGGATTACGAATCATTTAATATAAATCATAACCCTGATGAAATGACTAAATTTATTGGGTTTTCAGTACAGCAATATGTTAAACGTAAATTTAAGTCTGGATATAGAGCGATAAGAGCATATGAAGAAGTTATAGAAAATATGCCAAATGAAATCAAGGAAAAACTTCAAATACATAGTTTTGAAAATCTAACTTTAGACGATTTAAAATTAGGAGATATTCCATATTTATATAGTTTGATACCTTTATCTCAAACTTCAAAAGCTCCGATATTTGAGTTAGAGTATTCTGATGGTGTACGAGGTGCTCAATCAATAGCTGCTGAAGAGTATGGTCAATTAATGGACTCCATTACAAAGAAAATTTTAAGTAATATGGAGGTGAACAGATGATAGTTAACTGGCCTGAAAATCTTCTAGAAGAAATTGCAGCACAGAGGTGTATATTATTTATAGGATCTGGACTAACTTCGACTTGTGTGGATGAAGGAGGTAGAAGACCTCCTGGGTGGGAACAATTCATAAGGAATTTTTTAGATGAGATAAAAAAAGGACATACAGTTGAAGAAAATATTAGTTTTATAGAGAATATGTTGAAACAGAAAAACTACCTTATGGCACTTCAGGGTATATATAATAATATAGACCCTGGAATGTATTCAAGATTCTTAAAGAGACAGTTTATGCTAAATGGTTATACAGAATCATCAGCATATAAAGATATAATAAAACTAAATTGTAAAATTACAGTTACAACAAACTTTGATAAGATGTTAGATAAACATTATCATAATGATAATTTTGTTGTTGCTGATTATCATGATACTTCAAGAATAATATCAAACATAAAGGCTCCACAAAATATATTAATTAAAGCTCATGGCACTATTGATAATACTAATAAAATGATTTTTACTAACCAACAATACTTTAAAGCAAGAACAGAAAACCCACAGTTTTACAAAATATTAGAAGCTTTATTTTTAACGAATACAGTATTATTCATTGGTTATAGCATGAATGATCCAGATATTCATCTAATACTAGAAGCTCTTTCGCATGTAAGTGCGGATTCTTCACCACATTATATATTAACTGAACAAAATAGTTATCCAAGTCAGATTACTGAGTATTGGAATAATGCATTTAACTTAAATACCATAACCTATACAGGTAAAAATTATGAGAACTTTTTACAAGCCATATCAACTTTGGTAAAAGAAGTGGATCAGTTTAGGCTATAATAAAAATAGGGTGAGGCATAGCATCACCCTTTTCTTAATATTAATATAGAGTCCTTTTATGATTAAAAAATTATACTTTTGCTCTACCATCTGTACCTTTTAATATTCTTGGAACATCAGAAGTTAAGACATCATGTTCAATTTCAATGATTATAACACAACCTTCCTTAAGATCATATCTTGCTTTGTTCCATACTTGAAAATAAGGTTCAAGTTCATCAAAATTTCCAACTCTATCTGTTAAGTACTTATACATTTCTTTTGACGGCAAGATAAGCACGCCACAAAGTAATTTGTCTTGCAAGAGTCCAGCTATAAGCTTATTTACAGCTCTATGGGAAACTAATATATTTCCAGTTTCTCACTCTACTGCAATATATTTTCGTGAATCATCTTGTAGTTGATATGTAGCATGAATTGGACCAGGTTTTCTTTGAGTAATACTAAGGTTCAGTCTATGTTCTAATTCCCAATTATCTGAAAAAAGAATGAGTCTTTGATAGATTTTAAACCATTACCCTTCATAGTTAAATTTAAGTGAAATGCTCCACTATTCTTTGGATGTTGCATATTATTAATATGCTTTGTTATTTCATTTAGTACATGTTTAACTCTATTATCCCTAAAAGCATCATTAATGTCTACTAAGGGAACTACTCTTAAAACTTTCATGAAAATACCTCCTCGTATTTATTAAAAGGACTACGAAAATAAAGGATTACATTTAAGAAGGTATTAACATAAATTGTATTTTATATCAATAGGTTTATATGTTAAAATTTTAGAGAGGTGAAACTATTGTGAAAAACACTATTCATATAAATAGACTTTACAAGATATTAGGTATTACTAATAACGATGAAGCTGTTAAAGTAGCGAGAAAACTTAAAATACCAAAAAAACAACTTGAATATTATAATAATGAGAGAATACTACCTATTGGAGCATGTCTTGAGAAGATAAAAGAACATCTTAATGTGGATACACCAAAATTAAAAATTATGCTTGGTATATTTGATAGAGATCTAATTGATTGGCTCTCAGATAATAATCACCTATTTTTGGAAGAGTATAATAACACACAAATAAATGATGTAATAGAGTTAAGACCAGAATTTACTACTGAAAATGGGCGATTATATAGAAGTGATTGTATTGAATTAATGCAGTCAATGGACGATAATAGCGTAGATACCATATTTGCAGATCCACCTTTTAACTTATCAAAAGTATATGAGTCAGGGATTGATGACAATTTATCAGAAGATAGCTATCTAATTTGGACCGAAAAGTGGTTATTAGAATGTATTAGAATATTAAAACCAGGAGGTGCATTATTTGTTTATAATATACCAAAGTGGTTAACTGAAACAGCATATATTCTGAATAATTATCTTGATTTCAGACATTGGATAGCACTTAACTTTAGAGGATATACACCACCAATTCCTAACAAATTAAATGTAAGTCATTATGGATTACTTTATTATACTAAGGGATCTCAAGTAAATGTATTTAATAAGCAGAGAATACCAATGAAAACATGTAGACATTGTGGTGGAGAGATACATGATTATGGGGGAAAGAAAAGAGATGTCCCTATAAATGGTCAAACTATCTCTGATACATGGGAAGATATACATCCAGTGAGACATAAGTCCCATAAAAATAGAGAAGAAAATGAATTACCATTAAAGTTACTTTTAAGAGTAATTTCATTGACAACTAATGAAGGAAATATAGTGTTTGATCCGTTTGGTGGAAGTGGTACAACCTATGTTGCATCGGAATTATTAAGGAGAAAATGGATTGGCTGTGAAATTGGAAGCTTAAATCCTATAATTAATAGATTTAATAATAATGAAAGAGATACTTCTATATACGGACAGTTTATTGAAGAAAGTAATACTATTTTTATAAATAAACAGAGGGAATTGAGAGCAGATAATGGATTTTGGTTGCCTGAAGATTATCAAAGAGAATAATATAATTAATGTAAGTTGTTAAAATACTACTATTAGTGAGATAGGTCAACGACACATCAGGAAAGGAAATAAGACAAATAAAATGTAAATAAATGGAATTAAAATATATATAATATTAATGAGAATCCTCTAACAGAAATTCTGTTAGAGGTGTTTCTATTTCAAATTAAAATGGATGGGAAATGTATGTTCACTAAAAACATACCACTAATACTAAATCAATTTTTCATAAGAGAATTTCAGCAACTAATGGACAAGTACAATTATGTAAATGAAGAGAATACAAAAAAGATACAAAGATTACTTAGACTTACAGAAGAGATTGAAGAAAAAAATATATTTTTCAAGACTGCAACAGAGCATTAGCACTAGCAAGGAAATATAAAGAAGATAATATTGAATAATTGGAGCTATACTTATGGGTAAATAATCATGTAGAGGAAATACAAAACTATGAAGTTGAATAAATAAATTTCGAAAGACAATAATAAAAAGTGAGGAAATATCTCATGAATTATTCACAAAAGCGATAGAATGTACTATAATAATATAAAGGAGTGAGTAAAATGCTCATACAATTCAATTTCAAAAACTTTAAAGGCTTTAGAGATGAAGTTTCATTAGATATGACAGCGACTTCATTAAAAGAGCATCCATATAATCTTATAGATACAAATAAAAAAGAATCATTTTTAAAAGTTACAGCTATATATGGTGCAAATGGAAGTGGAAAGAGTTCTGTAATACAAGCATTTGAGTTTATGCGTAAGTGGGTATTAACATCATTTAAAAGAGAGAGTGAAAAGAAAGGAATACCTATTAAAAGATTTGCATTCGATAATGTAAGTAGGAAAAAAACTGCTGAATTTGAAGTGTTTTTTAGATGTAAGTCTAATGAATATCAATATGGATTTACGGTAGATGATAAAAAAATTCATGAAGAATGGCTTTATAAGAGAGATTTTACAAGCAAAAATAAGTATGATACCTTATTTGAAAGAATTGGAGATAAAATAGAGTGTAGTAATAAATTAAAAAGTGCAGAAAATCTAGTTGAATTAGTAGAAGAATCTACCCTATTTTTATCCATAATAGCAAGTGCTAAAATTATGTATGCAAAAGAGGTTTTTAAGTGGTTTTTAGATACAGATATAATAGATTTTGGGGATATTGGGTTAGAGATGTTTTTAACTAGAATGTTACCTCCTTATATAGAGGAAGAAGAATACCTTGAAGGAATGAAAGCATTTTTAAAAGCAGTAGATATAAACATTGATGGAATAAGAGTTGAAAAAAAAGAAATATCTGATGAAGAAAGGGATGAATATAAAATTTTTTCAAAACATTTATCCCAAGACAAAAAAACAATATATGAAATTCCATTTACAGAAGAATCAAGTGGAACTCAAAAAATGTTTGCTTTATATAATTTTATTATATCAACCATAAAAAATGGAAATACATTAATCGTTGATGAGTTGGATGCAAAACTCCATCCTCTATTACTAAGATATGTAATAAATATGTTTCATAATGATGAGATTAATAAAAAAGGAGCACAACTTATATATACTACCCATGATAATTATACATTGACTAGAGAAATATTTAGGAGAGACCAAGTATGGTTTGTTGAAAAAAATGAAGAAGCTGTCTCAGATCTATATTCTTTGGCAGAATTAAAGCTAGAAGATAATACAAAAGTTAGAAATGATGCAACATATAATAAACAATACTTACTTGGGAGATATGGAGCAGTTCCTGTATTAAGAGGATTTGATATGTGGAGGAATGAATATGGGGAAGTTAAATAGAGGTGGAAAGAAGAGAAGTAGGGAAATTAATACTAGAGAAGTTGCTCCGGCGTATTGTTTAATAATAACCGAAGGTACTGAAACAGAGGTGAATTATTTTGAAAACATTAAAGATATAATCAATAAGAATTATAAAGGTAGGATAAAAGTACAGCCAATAGCTTTAAAAGTAAAAGGAATAGGCAAGAGTACTTGTGCATTAGTAAAAGAAGCAGTAAAGCGAAGAAGTTTAGGGAATTTTAGTGATGTTTGGGTAGTATTTGATAAAGATGATAATATTGATTTTGATGATGCTATAAAATTAGCAAAGAACGAAGGGCTAAATATAGCTTGGTCAAATGAAAGTTTTGAACTATGGTTATTACTACATTTCCAGGAGTTAAATTCGCCTTTGACAAGAAATTATTATGAAAGTAAATTAGATAGTCATTTTAAAAGATTGAATTATAATAATGGCAAATATGAAAAAAATATTAAAACTATATTTGAATTAATGAGAGATAATACTTTGAAAGCGATAGAACGGGGTGATAAATTATTGAATGAATATAAATGTAATAGAATAAATATATGTTCTAAAATGAATCCAGCAACTACTGTACAAGATTTGGTTAATATTTTATTACCTTATATTAAGTAAAGTAATTATTTGAATGAAGAAGAGATAATGGTAATTTCTATATGTTGCAATTTGTTCTAAGTTCTTCTCAGTAGTTTTTCCTACTACGTTGACAAACTGACGTCAAAATGGAAGCAACCAGTCACTCGGCATCGTGGATAGGGGGAGGATTAGAAGGATGTCTTAGACAGAAACACTGCATTGTCGGTGAAAAAAATCACCGATACAGAATTTCCTAAACTGTGCGTCGGAGGTTCGAATCCTCTCGGGTGCACCAAAATAAAACCTCATTTTTCTTGAAATTTCAAGAAAGATGAGGTTTTTTATATTGTTGGAGATTTTCTAGTAGTTGATATTCGTTTTTAGGGTGGGACAATAGGATTTTTCGAATCTGTCTCTTTTTATTCAATAGGATTTACATCTATACATGCTTGTGGATACTTTAAATAAGCTTTTGTTTTTTCTCCAAAAAGTACGGTGCATAGTAAGATGATGAAAAGGACTGACATAATAGGATTTTTCAAATGAGTTACGAGCTGTAATCCCAACAACCAACAAATCCATTTATAAGATCTTTTAGCAATACTTCTTAGAGTGGAAATAACTAAAATGATATGAAAAAAAATATAACCTTGAAATACAGCAACAAATTCTGGTCTAAGCAAACACATTCGTTTCACAAGCTCACTTTCAGTGTCTAACATATAAGCTAGACAGCTTAATAAAAATATACTTGATAAGATAATTAATTTTGTCCATAGTATGAAATTAATTAATTTTATACTAAATGTTTTTTTCATTTGCTTAGATTCCTTTCTACATGATGTGTTTTTGGGAGTTAGATTTATTTATAATTGCATTGAATATATTACCATATGCCTTAATAAATGGATATAGTGCAAAAGGATTATATAAGGTATTGGGACAAGTTCATTGTCTCTTTAGTAATACTATGAATGTTATAAGAACAAACCAGCTTGAAATAGTCACATTAAAATGTTGTTACTCATATCAAAACAAGATTCTATAAGGATAATGAAGAGTCTATGAAGCCTCATTTTTCTTGAAATTTCAAGGAAGATGAGGTTCTGTATTATAAGGGATGATGACAATATATATGAAAGTGAGAGCAGATTTTTTTCCTAAGGTATCTGGATACTATCCAAGTATGTAATTGAATTGTAAAAAAAATAGCATAATGTTAGAATAAAAATAGGTAGGGGAATTGCAAATAAAACTTATTGTTCAACCAATTATGGAGGATTTATGAAAAAGAGAAAGATCATAATCTTAACTATACTGCTAATTATGGGTTTCATTAGTATAAGGAAGTTAGACATAAATTTAAGATATAATATGGGGATGCGTGAATATTATAAATACAATACTCCATTAAGCGAAAAGGAAAAAGAGTTGTTAAAGAAAAAACCTTTTATTGTAGGGGTTTATAATGATCCCCCTTTGGCATTTATTAATGAATTTAATAATTATAATACTGGAATTATGGTAGATTATTTATCCCAGTTGGCAATTGAATTAAGTAGTAATATTCATTTAAAAGTAGGATCAAAGGACTATCTCCTTGATGCAATGAAAAGTGATGAAGTGGATGTCATGGTTGTGGAAAATACATATCAGAATAAAAAAGAGTTTGACATAAGTCAGCCACTTTGTGTTGTTAAGGTGAAAATACTAGTTAAGAACAACTCCAATATAGAAAATATTAAGGATCTAAAGGATATGACTTTAGTCACATTGGAGAGAGATAATATAGATGGGCGCATAAATAAATATTTTAAATATAAAAGTAATGTTAAAATCATTGAAGTAGACAATATCTATCAATGCTTTGCTTTAATCAATAAGAATAGTGCAGTTGGATTTGTGGGAGATGATATGGAAGCTGCACATTTTCTTAATGTGACCAATAGAGGTACAAATTTCAGGTTTTTAGAACCGACTCTTTATGAGAAAAAGATGTGCTTAGCTGTTAAAAAAGAAAATAGCTATTTACTTAATATATTGAACAAAGGTATATTAGAATTAAAGAAAAAAAATTTGATCGCACAGACTCAATATAAATGGCTTGGAGATTTTGACACTCATAGTATTGATTTAAGAAATATTGAGTTGGCCTATAAAGTAGTAATTGGCATTTTATTTATTATAGGTATCTTTTCTAGCTGGAATTATGTTATTACTCAAAGAGTGAATACCAAGACTAAGGAACTATCTGAGAGTAAAGAAGAATTACGTTTGATTATTGATACCATGCAAAGCGGTATTATGGTTATAGAAAATGATTGTATAATTGTGGAATGCAATGATGCAGTGACTAGTATAACGAATATGCCTAGAGAAGCTTTAATAGGGGTTGACTATAACCAGCTTAAAGTATTAGAGCCTTTTGTTGACAAAGATCAAATGAATAAGGTATTAAATGTAGGTAAGGCATATTATTATGTTACTAGTCAGAAAATTGCTAGCAATAAAAGTATGATTATAATTGAAAACTATACAGAAAAGTATTTAAATGAAAAGAAGGCTAGACAGGAAGCTAAATTGATAGCTGTTGGACAGCTATCAGCTGGATTGGCTCATGAAATAAGAAATCCATTAGGCTTAATAAAAAGCTATAGTTATATTATTGAAAAGTATTGTGTGAATGAAATTTGTGAGCATGCTATATTAGTGATAAATGACTCGGTAGCAAGAATTAACAAGCTTATTGAGAACTTGTTGAGATTTTCAAAGCTTTCAAATGATGAAATAAAATCAGTGAATATTGAAAACTTAGTAAGTTTAATACTAGATTTGGAAAAAAAGAATATTGAACAAAATGAAATCAATATGATCTGCAAGATCACAGGAAACCATTCAAAGCCAGTTTTAATCAATGAAGATGTACTAAGAATGGTACTGCTTAATCTAATAAATAATAGTATTAATTCATTTGAAGGTGTTGAGAGAGAAAAAAAGAATATCTACTTAACAATGAAAATTGAAGAAGACTATTTAAATATCAAGGTTATAGATAATGGCTGTGGTATAGAAAAGGAAAAGCTTGAGAACATATTTGATCCTTTTTATTCTACTAAAGAGAATGGAACAGGCTTAGGTCTCTATATTATTAGTACAGAAATATCCAATAATGATGGAAGGATATCTGTAAAAAGTAATTTTGGAGAAGGTACAGAGTTTGATATAGTTTTACCAATAAAGGGGTAGTGCAAATGGTTAAAAAAAAGGGATATAAAATACTAATTGTAGATGACGAAATTGAGTATCAAAAGGTTCTGTCTTTAATACTTTCAGATGTTGGATATGATATAGCGAGTTGTTCTAATGGGCATGAAGCGCTTGAACATATGGAGAACAATATCGTAAATCTTGTACTTACGGATTTAAAAATGCCAGTTATGGATGGAGTTGAGCTGATCAAGAGAATAAAAGAAAAATACGATGAGGTTGAAGTAATTGTTATGACAGCCTTTGGGAGCATTGAAAGTGCAGTTGATTCAATAAAATATGGTGCAATCGATTATTTTGTTAAGAGCAGTGATATAAAAGAATTGGTTATGAAAGTTGATCGGTTAGCTAAAATATATAGATTAGAGCGACATAGTTCATTTCTACTTAAGAATCAAAATGAAACTGAATTATTTATCGAGTCTAAAAATGAGGGATATTTGAATCTTTTGGAGATGTGTAAAAGAGTTGCGGATACAGGTATTAACATTTTGTTATTAGGAGAATCTGGAGTAGGTAAGGAGGTCATTGCCAATTATATTCACCGATTAAGTAAAAGAAGGCAAGAACCTTTTGTTCCTGTAAATTGCCAAGTTTTTCCTGAAGGAGTCATAGAATCTGAGTTGTTTGGTCATGAAAAAGGTTCATTTACAGGGGCCATTGACACTAGAATCGGAAAATTTGAACAAGCCAACTTTGGCACCTTATTCTTAGATGAAATTGGAGATTTGCCTATTGTAACACAAGGAAAATTACTAAGAGCTTTAGAAAGTAGGAAAGTAGAAAGACTAGGCAGTAATAAGACAATTGATTTAGATGTGAGATTTATTTCAGCTACTAATAAAGACCTTTCAAAGCAAATCGTTGAAGGAGATTTTAGAGAGGATTTGTTATATAGAATTAATACATTGACGCTGAATATACCACCGCTAAGAGAAAGAAGAGAAGATTTGCCAGAACTGATTCGTTTTTTTATTAAAAAAATTGAAATGGATCAAAAGAAAAAAATTAAGAAAATTGATGACGAGGTAATGGGTTTTTTATTAGGATATGATTATCCAGGAAATATTAGAGAACTTAAGAATATCATTGAAAGAATGATAGCATTAAGTAAAGATGGTGTGATTACAGTTAATGAAATATTAATGCCAATAGGTTGTGTTCAAAAGAGAAAATTGATGGATAATAATTGTGAAAAGACCTTAAAGGAGGCTCGTGCTAATTTTGAAAAGATTTTTATATTAGAAGCCTTAAAGAACAATAATGGAAATGTTACCAAAACAGCAGATGAATTAGAAATAAGCACAAGACAATTGTGGAATAAGATCAATCAATATAAGATAGAGTTGGAAAAAGTGTGAATAATTTTTCAGTGTTGAGTATGAAAGTGTGAAAAATAATTCACACTTTTTATTTTTATATAAATATTGATTATCTTAAAATAAGCATTACACTAAGATTACAGGTTATGAATTGATTTTAAATAATTGGCATGACAGTTGCAATTATAAAATAATGAGAACATCATGAATGTTAAAAATTAAAAGAAAGGATTGAAAAACATGAGAAAAGGAAGAATGCTAGCTTTTATCCTAACATTGGTGTTGACCATGAGTGTTGTAGGAGGTTGTGGAAGGAAGGATGCTACTACAGCAGAGAATGGACCAATTGTTATCAAAATTGGACATACGGATTCATCACAAAGATCGACTCACAAATGGAGTGAAGCTTTAGGAGAATATTTAGAAAAAGAAGCACCTGGTAAGTTTAAAGTAGAGGTTTATTCAGATGGACAATTAGGAGATACACCAGATTTAGTATCAGGCATTAAACTAGGAACGGTTACAATGATGTTTGACTTATCAACAGCAATTACATCTGCAGCAGGTCCGGCTTCAACTTGTATTGATTTACCTTATTTATATCCTTCGTTTGAGGCTTGGGAAAAGGGTACCTTTGACAATGGTGGGCTAGAGTTATTCAATGAAACTTTAAAAGATTCAGGATATTATTGTATAGATATGTATTATAACGGGATGAGACAAGTAATCAGTAGAGATAAAATTTATAAAACAAAAGCTGATTTTAAAGGACAAAAAGTTCGTATTGCACAAAATGATTTAAATATTGAAATTTGGAAAGCTATGGGAGCTAATCCAACACCTATGGCTTGGGGAGAAGTAGTAACTTCATTATCTCAAGGTCAGATTAATGCATTAGATCATTCTCTAGGTGTATTTAATGATTTTAATCTACATGAAATTGCTCCACATATAACATTAACAAATCATGCTTCTTCACCATTCCCAATTATCTGTTCAAGAGACTGGATTGAATCTTTAGATCCAGCGGATAGAAAAGTATTGGAAGCAGGAGTTAAAGAAGTTGCTAAGAAACAAAGAGAAGAGGAATTTGCTAAAGAGCAAGGTTATATAAAGAGATTTATAGATGAAGGTGCAGAGGTTCATGAATTAACTCCTGATGAAATAAAGGCATTTGAAGAAGCTGTAAAACCAGTATATGACTATCAACGTAAAATTGTTGGAGATGAAATGGTTGATAAATGGTTAAAAACACGTCCTTAGTTTAAATAAATACAAGAAGTAATATAGATATATTACTTCTTGTATGATGATACAAACTAGGATATTAAGGAGAAAAATATCTTTATCGAATGAGTCATTTTAAGAAGTCAGATGATTGATAAGATAGTATGAAAGGAGGTTAGGTCATTACTCTTTTACTAGGGTAATGGTATAACATGAAAAATAAAGTTTTGAAAGCTTTAGATAAAATCGAAGATACGGTTTTGATAACGATGTTTATGGCAATGGTAGGTGTAATCTGTTTTCAAGTTATTATGAGGTATGTTTTCAATAATTCACTATCTTGGTCAGAAGAACTAGGAAAATTTTTATTTGTGTGGCTTTCATGGTTAGGAATAAGTATAGGTCATAGAAGAAAAGAACATATACAAATTACATTATTGATTGATAAATTACCATATAAGTTAAAGAAATTGATAGAAGCAATAACAGAACTAATTGTAATTGTGATTTGTGGCGTTACAATGTATTACGGATTTACAATGATTAACATACAAATGAATGTTCCTTATGCAGGAATTAAAATCAGTACAGCATGGGGATATATGTCTCTTGTCCTTGGATGCGGAATCTTTATAATCAGGGCAGGTGCATACTTTTTAGAGGCAGTCCAATGCATTCTTAACAAAGAAGTAATTTCATAAGGAGGGAAGACAGAATGGCAGTACCTGTATTATTTATTGCATTGTTTGTGATGTTATTGATAGGTGTTCCAGTTGGATTTGCAATAGGTGGAGCTACTATGTTATCAATGTTTATGTATTCAGACTTGAACATGGCCATCAATGCGCAATATTGCTATAGTGGAATATTTTCATTTACTGTAATGGCAATACCGTTTTTTATGTTGGCTGGACTTATTATGTCAACAGGTGGAATCGCCAAAAGAATTGTTGATTTTGCATCAGCATTAATAAGCTTTGTAAGTGGTGCCATTGGTTGTGTAACAATCATTGCATGTATGTTCTTTGGGGCTTTATCAGGATCTGGAATGGCGACAACATCAGCAATTGGTGGGATGATGATTCCAGAAATGAAGAGAAAGGGATATGACCCAGCGTATGCAGCTACGATCGTTTGTTTTGGAGGTATTATCGGACCAATCATTCCTCCAAGTTTATCCTTTGTATTATATGGGGCTTCAACGGGAGTATCTATTTCACAATTATTCTTGGCAGGAGTATTACCAGGAGTATTAATGGGTCTTTTGTTTTTAGGAACAAACATTGTGATCTGTACTATAAAGGGAGTAGATTTAAAACAAAAAAGAAGTAATGAGACCGATGAAAAAGTACCGATTGGCGAAGCTATGAAATATAGATTTTCAGAAATTGCTAAAAGTATGAAAGAAGGTTTTTGGGCATTATTATCTCCAGTTATTATTTTAGGAGGTATTTATTCAGGGGTTTTCACTCCTACGGAAGCAGCTTGTATATCTGTTGTATACTCTATTATAATAAGTTTATATGTATATAAAGATTTAACATGGGCGGGATTAAAAAATGTATTTTTGGATACAGCAGTATTAAATGGAATAACTTCATTTTTATTAGGATATTCTACTGTATTTTCTACATTTATGACATATGAAAGAGTGCCACAGACTATTACAGAGTTTTTAACAAGTGTATCTACCAATCCTTTAATTGTATTATTGTTTGTTAATTTAATACTATTAGCTGTAGGGTTATTTCTAGATACAGTGCCAGCGATTATTGTTATGGCTCCAATGTTAATGCCTACAGTTCAAGTATTAGGTATTGATCCTATACACTTTGGAGTATTGATGACTGTAAACTTAGCACTAGGTTTATGTACTCCTCCTTATGGTTGCAATCTATTTGTAGGTGCAGCTGTTGCTAAGATAAAAATGGAAAGTATGTTTGCACATATTCTACCCTTATTCATAGTGGGATTAATTGGGTTACTTGTAGTGACCTATGTACCGTGGCTATCACTTGTATTTACAAATTAGATCCATAGTGGGAGTAGGAGTTAATAAATTCTTGCTTCTCAAAATGAAAGCCTTATTTTTCTTGTAAGTTCAAGGAAAATGAGGCTTTCATTTTGAGGATAAATATTTAGATTGAGAAAACAACAAATTAATTTATTTTAATTTTTATGATCTTCATCATTTTTTTAAATCTTGGGATACACCAAAGCAATCTCATACCTTTCCATCTTTTTCCACCTATATCAAAATGATACCATTCTTTTACAAAATGAAGGCGATGATCAAAGCATTCAATTTCTTTTCCTGATTTAAATCCGGATTGAAATTCAGATTGGGTTTTTAGTTTTTTGACGGATTCATGATGCTTTGCTTTCCCTACTATAATAGGATCAAATGTTTCAAAAACAATTTCAGAGTTTGTAAAATGATCTGCTAATTTTTGAAATAAATCTTTTAGTTGATCTATTTTAAAATACATAAATATACCTTCTGCTATAATGAAAACATTCTCTTTTTTATCTATTAAATCCATCCACGTATAGTCAAATACTGATTTTTCTATAAATGTAAGATGATCTGTTTCATTTATGAATTGTCTTCTGATGTTTATTCCTTCAGATAAATCTATATCATACCACGTGATGTTTTTAAGGTCTATTCTAGTGGGGCGTGTATCTAGACCAGAACCTATATTGATGATTGTACCATTAGGATTTTTTTGTATATATTCTTGCACTAGAGCATCTAGTATCTTAGTTCTTGCTGAAACACCAACCTGTGTTTTGTAAAATTGATTATAATCTCCAAATACGGAAAAATCGTAATCAACTTTTTCTACGATTTCTAAAGCTTTACAATCTTTTATAATGTGATCTTCCCTTTTTGTTTCTTGTGCTCTAGCCCATACAGGTATAAGCATTGTTTCTGGAACGCCTACTAATTTTTCTTCATATTTCTCCATACTATCCCATCCTTTCTTTACTTTGCAAATTTTTATAAAAAATATTATGAATAGATAAACTTAATAAACAATATTGAAAATCATTATCAATAAATTTTCAAAAAAATATGTATTTCCAATAAAATACATGATAAAAGTTATGGTTTTAATTTGTAAGATTATTTCTAATGGATAAAATTTTGAATTAAAATAATCAGATACAATGATATTCATTTGTCATTTTCATCTCTTTTTATGATATCATATAATATATTTTTTTTCACTATAATAAATGAAAGTATGAATAAATGATGAACCGTCCATATAATTTGCCTTATTAGGTTTTTTAAAATAAGAAAAGGATATTTAAGAATTTTGTTGAAATATTTAGAAATCAATTTAAAAAGTATTAATTCATATATAAAGAACTTTTAGAGAAAAATTATCTTTAGACAATGAAATTGCTGATGACAGAGTAGGAGGTTTTACTTTATGGATGATAAAAAGGTAACAATTGTTGTATCTGGGGATATATGCATAAATTCTCTTCGATGGATTACATATCCTCAAAATAATGATGGATTAAATTGGCAAACCTATTTGAATATGCATACTATTTTAAAACCTGGTGAATCTTTATTGTTATCAAAGCTTGTGGCTTTGGCAACGGGTGTCTCCGTACGTTCACCTAAAATTAAGGATATAGAGTTAGATGTACCAAAAGGATTTCTTCTTTCTAATGCAACAATAGAGTTATTTCCTGTATCTGCTGATGAAAAAGATAAGGATCAAGTATACAGAGTGAAAGATTTTATGGGATTTACAGGTCCATCAGCTGGTAACCCAAAGTTACTTCCTATTCATGACGATGATACAAATGCGGATCTTGTGATCATAGATGATGAAAATAATGGTTTTAATTCTAATGAAGAGTTTTGGCCATTGGCAATAAAATCATCTAAAAAATCACCTATCGTATTATATAAAATGAATAATCCTATTTCATCTAGTGATCTTTGGAAACACTTAGAAAAATTTCATATTAAAAATACCATTGTTGTGATCAATGCGGATGATTTACGTTCAAAGGGAGTGAATATCAGTAAAAGTCTTTCTTGGGAAAGAACATCTCAGGATTTTGTTTGGCAAATCAACAATAATCCAAATCTTGCATTTTTATCAAAATGTCATCATCTCATAGTGCCTTTTGGACTGGAAGGAGCTATTTATTATAGAAATGATGGCACAGAAGCTGAATCTAGATTATATTTTCTTCCTTATGAATTTGAAGGAGGTTTTGTAAAAGATACCCAAGGCAAAATGTATGGATTGACTTCTTGTTTTGTTGCTGGATTATCACGTAGTATTGTTGCTTTCAAAAATCATAATAAAAAAAGTCTTTCTTACTGGCTTGGAAAAGGAATTCGAGAAGGCATTGTTTTTGCACAAAAATATTTCATTGAAGGATTTGGTAAAAATATTGAAAAATTTATTTTTCCTAATGCTTCCATATTTGTTGAAGGAGAAAATGACTTTATATATAAAGAGTATGTACAAGATGTGAAAATACCTAATGAATCTCATATAAATGGATATTCTACATGGTATATTCTTGAAGAAAAAAGCTCTGCAAATTTAGCAGAAATGGCTTATGATATTGTTAAAAATGGAGAAAGAAAAGTACTAAAATCTATTCCTAGTGCCCAGTTTGGAAAATTAAAAACTGTAGATCGAACAGAGATTGAAAGCTATAGAAGTATAAAAAATTTGATGTTAGAATATATTTCTACAACCAATACGGTTCGGCCTCTTTCTATCTCTGTATTTGGCACTCCGGGATCAGGAAAATCCTTTGGGATCATGGAAATAGCTGCTAGTATTGCACCAAATCTTATTCAACCATTAAATTTTAATTTATCTCAATTTCGTACAACACAAGATTTAATCAATTGCTTTCATAAAGTAAGGGATTTATCTTTGGAAGGAAAAGTTCCATTAGTATTTTTTGATGAATTTGATTCTACTTTTGAAGGAAATTTGGGATGGTTAAAATATTTCTTAGCACCTATGCAAGATGGTGTTTTTAGAGAAGGAGATGTTCTTCATCCTATTGGAAAAGCTATTTTTGTATTTGGAGGAGGAACAAGCAGTTCTTTTAAAGAATTCTGTGGAGAAGATATTACAGATGAACAAGAACAAAAACAGTTTCTAAAAGCATTCAAAAGTGCCAAAGGACCTGACTTTATTAGTCGTTTGAGGGGATATGTAAATATTTTAGGACCTAATCAAGCAAATGGAAAATTAGATCAGCTATTTATTATTCGAAGAGCCATGCTGTTACGTTCGTTATTAGAACGTAAAGAACCTCATTTGATCAATGAAAAGGGAGAAGCTCAAATTGATAATGGAGTATTAAGAGCACTCCTTAAAATTCCAAGATATAAACATGAATCAAGATCTATGGAAGCGATCCTAGAGATGAGCATGTTAAATAAAGCAAAGAAATGGGAGCAATCTCATCTACCTTCTAGAGAGCAGTTAAAACTCCATGTAGACGAAGACCAATTTTTACGTCATTTAATGCAGGATGCATTCTTTAGTGAAAAAATTGAAAATCTTGCAAAAGCCATTCATGAAAAATATATTATGCTTAATAAAGATAATAAAAACATGGATATAGATTTTGTAAAGCCTTGGGAAGAACTGAGCGAAGATCTTAAAAGCTCTAATCTTGATCATGCGAAAAATATTCCTAGTGCGTTGCTTAAAATTAATTATGATGTTGTATCTGTTAAAGAGAAACCCAAATACATTCATTTTACAGAAGATGAACTAGATATTTTAGCAAACTACGAACATACTCGTTGGTGTCTCCATAGAAAAGAAGCAGGTTGGACTCATGGAAGCATAAAAGATATGGAGAGAAAAACAGATCCGGCTTTAGTGCCTTGGGAGTCATTACCTGAAGATAAAAAAAATAAAGTCTATCAAATGGTTAAGATTTGGCCAGAAATATTATCCAATTCAAATTTTAAAATAGAACCATTAAAGTTTTCATCTGATAAGCATTCAATCTAGGAAATCTTTTAATACAAGTTAAATAAGCAGAGGGACAATGAATTTGTCCCTCTGTTTTAATTATACGTTAAATTTACCAACTTGCTTTTTTAATTTGCTTACAAGTTGTACAAGTTCATCTGTATTTTCTGTAATGGTATGAATCTTGCTAGATTGTTTCTTAATGTCTGATACAGAATGAACAGTTGAGATAGAATAACCTTGTATGATATTTGCTATTTCCTTTGTATTTTTTAAAACAGATTCCATACTATTTAATAGGTCATAGAATATATTTTGAGTTTGCTGTGCGTTCATATCAGATATTTCTACTTTGTCAACAACAGTGGATAAAGCTTGACTACAATTATTAATGATGTCCCCTTGTTGATCAACTGCACACATACCATGATTCATAGTTTCAACGGTACTTTTCGTATCTTTTTGTATATCTTTTACTAAAAGAGATATTTCTTCAGTTGATTTTTTAGATTGCTCTGCAAGTTTTCTAATTTCATCAGCTACAACTGCAAAACCTTGTCCATGTTCTCCAGCCCTAGCCGCTTCTATACTAGCATTTAACGCAAGTAGATTGGTTTGTTCAGATATATCTTTTATAATAGTTACAATATTACCGATTTGTAAAGAATGATCATCTAATTTATGAATAGCTTCAGTAGCATGTTTTACAGTTTGATGAACAGAATCAAGATGAATAGTAGCTTCTTTCATAGAAGTCATACTTTTATATACAAGCTCTGTGGATTCTTTTGTGTTTATTGTATTTTTTTCAATTTGTTGTGTACCTTGGGTTACTTGCTTTTCTACTTTTTCTATCATTTCCATAATATTGTTTGTATAAGTGCTTTGTTGCTCCGCTGTAATTGCCATATCTTCTATTACGTTAGAAACTTGATCCATTGAAGTTTTTACTTCTTGTGTGGATAATAGCAATTGTTGTGAAAAGTTATCCACATGTCCAAAGCCACTACTTACATTCCCAACTATCGTCCCAAGATTCATAAGAAACTGATTTACAGCATTGCCGAGTTTGCCAATTTCATCGTGGCTTTTCATATGAATACGTGCTGTTAGGTCCCCACCATTCTCCGAAAGATTATTTAACTCAGTTTCCAAAATATTCAATGGCTTGATTACAATCATATTTGTAATCAAATAAATAATACATGTGATCATTAATAAAAGTACCAATAAAACAGCTCCAACAATCCAAACAAATTTTAGGGAATGTTTTATAACTTCCATATTAGACTGTACAAAGACTAAATACCATTGATTAAGGTAATTGTCATTTCCAAAATCATACTTTTGTATGGTATAGGTTTTATCTTGGCCTTGAAAATTTAGAGAGGTGTAGGTTTCGCCTTTAAGAATCTTATCTAGTAAAGGCTTGTACTTTGTAACAGCCTTCTCATTGAGTATATTTTCCTTTTGTGGATGTGAAATCAAAAATCCATTTTCGTCCATCATAAACATATAACCTGTATCTCCCAATTTAATATTATTCACAAATATGTCTGTGAAATGATTCATGGGCAGTGCCATATGTGCTGTACCAATGAGTTTTTCTTCATGCATAACAGGAACTGAAATAACAAACACTGGATTGCCATATATAAGACTACGGTATACATGAGTAACGACATGGGGTTTACCCTCACTATAAATGCCTTTTGCCATAGGATGATCTGCACTAGATTTTCCAACAGAAGCTCCGTTAGATGAGTCTACAAAGAAAGTACCTCTTTGTATGATATGCTCTTTTCCATCAACAGATGTAATATTTAAACTAGTTTCAGGACTAAGATTTGAAGCCAAAGCAATATTTTCATAATATTTGTTTTGGTCAGCTATGGATAAAAGAAGTTCATTTGCTTTTGCTACTGCTTCTTCGTTTGCTGGATTTAAACAAGCTTCTATAGTACGTGGGTCTTTTGCAATGATCAATAAAGTAGACATTTGATCATCTATCCATGTTTTTAGAGTTTTATTAGCTTGGTCTAACACTTTTACATTAAATTCTTTATTTGATTTTGTTTGACTGATTTTATTTAAATGGAATATTCCTGCTCCAAGTCCTACTAGTAAACATAACAATATGGGTAGGATCCACATAATATATGTATGTGCGATTTTTTTTTGTGTTACATTTTTTGATTTAAAAATATTTTTAACCATATATTCCTCCTACAAATGTGATTAATATTTATGAATGTTTTTTTGATAGAAAAAAGAAATAGAATGATTTATGAACCATATAAAAGATAAAAATAATGATGAACTTTTGGAGTATAAAGAAAAAATGAAAGTAACAGATGATTTTTTTAGGATGTGTTTGAGGATCGTTAGATTTATGGATATATATGAAGTATATTACTACATATTTCGATAAAACTATATAGTCCGAATGGATTATATGAGGCATTTTTCAGTTTCAAAACTGTGTCTTTTTTTAAAAAACAAATGTTACAATTAACAAATATGAACATAAACACAATAGAGGGAGGGGAGTTGTTTTGGATAAGTTTTTTATTACATTATGTGAAAGATATCATTCGAAAATCTTAAAATATCTATATTATTCTATAGGAAATGCAGAAGATGCCAAAGATTTGACTCAAGAAGTATTTGTTATTGTATATAATCGTATAGATGAATTGCAAAATCATGAAAATATAGGGGGATTCATTTATCAAACAGCAAAATTTGTAGCAGCTAATTTTAAGAGAAAAGCTATTCAAAAGAATTTAAAGGAAACTCCTATAAATATGGAAATAGGAAGTAAAGAGTTGGATTTGCATGAAGAACTCATTACAAATTATGATCGTAAAATTGATGAAAGTCAGTATGTGGATCATATATTATCATTGCTTTCAGAAGATAAGTACAAGCTTTATGAACTTTATTATATTGAAAATAAAAGTTATAAAGAAATAGCGAAAATACTGAATGTTAATGAAGTAAGCTTACGCATGAGATATGTGCGATTAAGACGTGAAATAAAAAAATTAACACATGATATAGCGAATAAAAAATTTGTTACAAATAAATATTGATGACATATATGAAGTGATAGGATATGAGCTCAATCCTAACGAAAAGGAGGATATTTAATGGAAAAAAATTTTAAAAATACTCCACAATTTCAAAGTATACATAATAAGCTTGACGAGGCTATTGACCATATGGATACGATAGAAATTGAAAGACAACTTGAAAGGCTATCTAAAGAAAAGCCCATGCCATATGAAATAGAAGATAGCAAGATATTTGCCAAAAGAATTATAAAACAAAATAAGAAAGGACATGGTATTATGAAAAAGAGTATAAAAAAATCAGGAATATTAGCAGCTTGTTTAGTTTTAACTATAGGTGTAACAGCAGCTTATGGGACAGATTTATTTAAAAACTTCAAATTTTACAATAAAGATACAACAGTTGAAATAAGAACAAACGCAAATATAAGTGATAAAGAGGCAGAAAGACTTGCAAAGGAAGCTAAAGATCATTATAATTCTCCAGATAAACAAGGGACAATTCAAGAAGCTAAAACAACGACATTTTCTAGCATAAAAGAGGTTGAAAAAGCCTTAGGGGTAAAAGTTATTTTACCTTCATATATACCAAAAGATTTTCAAATGGAAAAAGATATCATAGCTCAGGAGTTTTTGAATAATAATCACAATATATATATTACTTATAAATCAAAGGATCAAGAGAATCGATTGTTTGGAGTTACAATCATAACACAAGATATGCCAGAGGATAGTACTGTTGTAACGGTAACAGATTCCGTTCATAAAGAAGACTATAAGACTCCAGATGGAAGGAAATATTCAATATTAGAGGAAGGTGAAGGGATTATAGCAAACACGGATATTGACAATGTAAATTATAATTTAATTTTTATGGGAGTCAGTGAAAAAGAGATGCATAAAGTGATTAATAGTGCTGATTTAAGTGGTTATATTCAATAAGTTATATATGAGACTACTTTATAACATAAGGTAAAGGCCTTACGTATGAAGTGGTCTTTTTTATTGTTATGGTATAATGGAAAAAAACTTAAAATACGAGGTTGATAAAAGTGAAAATAGCTTATACAAAACACATAAAAATCTTATGCATATTATTATTTACATGTATGTTGATGACTTCATGTAATTTTGCTTCTGATGATTCTAAAAAGCCTGATGTGAGAAATGATAAGAGTGAAAAAATAGTGGTTAGTGATCCTGTAAAAGAGGAGAGTTCTGATTTAGCAAAAGCTCAGCAGATATTAAATGAAATGAGTCTTGAAGAAAAGGTGGGGCAAATGTTTATTGTCCGTTGTCCCCAGGAAAATGCAGTACAATCTATTTTAAAGTATCATTTGGGTGGCTATATTCTTTTTGGTCGTGATTTTAAAAATAAAACACAGAAAGAAGTTTCTCTAAATATCCAAAGTTATCAAAATGCTTCAAAGATAGACATGCTGATTGGTGTTGACGAGGAAGGAGGAACGGTGAATCGGGTTAGTTTATATGATCAATTTCGTTCTTCTCGGTTTAAGTCTCCACAGGATTTATATGAAGAAGGGGGATGGGATTTGATTGCAAAAGATACAGAGGAAAAATCTAACCTCCTTAAATCTCTTGGAATCAATCTCAACATGGCACCTGTTTGTGATGTATCTACCAATCCATCTGATTATATGTATGATCGTACATTTGGAAAAGATGCAAAACTTACTTCAAAATATGTCCAAAAAGTTGTAAGTGCAATGAATGACAACAAACTCGGTTGTGTTTTAAAACATTTTCCCGGGTATGGGAATAATGTGGATACCCATACGGGAATGGCTTATGATCATCGCAGTTATGAATCCTTTGTCAAAAATGATTTTTTGCCATTTATTTCAGGAATCAAAGAGGGAGCCAATTCAATATTGGTATCACATAATATTATAGATTGCATGGACTTACAATATCCTGCATCTCTATCTGCAAAGGTTCATAAAATATTGAGAGAAGATTTAAGATTTGATGGTGTTATCATGACAGATGATTTATATATGGATGCTATTCAAAAGTATACAAAAGCAAAAGAAGCAGCAGTAATTGCCGTATTAGCAGGAAACGATATGATTTGCTGTACAGATTTTGAAGCACAAATTCCTGCTGTTATTGATGCTGTTAAAAATGGAACAATTTCAGAGAGTATGATTGACGAATCAGTTCTTAGAATATTATGTTGGAAATTGAGTTTGGGCATAATCTAATAGTATAAAAAAAGATATGATCATAAAAAACTTTGGTGAATAGATACCAAAGTTTTTATGTATTTAAAGGGAGAAACAATGAAAAAGTAGAACCCTTTGATACCTTAGAGTGTACTTTAATATATCCATTTTGTCTTGTAATAATTTCCCGGGCAAGATAAAGCCCTAAGCCTACTCCATCTTCATCATATGTATTTTCTCCTCTATAGAATCTTTTAAAAATATTATTGATTTCTTTCTCATGGATGCCCATTCCATTATCAGTAATATTAATTCTTGCAAACATTTCATATTGTAAAAGATCAATAAGTATAGTGCCTTTATGATTTGTATATTTTACTGCATTGTCAATGATGTTGAAAACTGCTTCTACAGTCCAATTTTTATCAATATTTAAAATAATATTTTCTCTAGGATCAAATTTTATTTCTATATTTTTATTTTTTGCTTTTTCATAGGATTGTTTGATGGCAGTTAAACAAACGTTATTTAAACTAGTTTTAGTTTGAATAAGTTGAATAATACCACCCTCAAGTCTAGACATTTTAATCATACTTTCTAATAAGAAACTAAGATGTTTAATTTGAAGGTTCATATTATGACTAAATTCTTTATACTCTTCTTTTGAAAGGGAAGAATCTTGCATGAGATCATAATATAATCGCAGATTGGATAAAGGAGTTTTGAGTTGATGAGAAATATCAGAGATTAATGATTTTATCTCATCTCGTTCTTTTTTAATTCTTTTATTTTGAGCTTTTAGTATATTGGTTAGTTTAATTACTTGAGATTGTAGCTTTGAAAGCATATCATCATCAAAAACAGAGAATATTTCTTTTTCATTCATATTGATCATAGAGGAGATCATTTGTGAAAGCTGGATAAGGATATGTTGCATATATTTCTTAAAATGATATATAAACAATATAGATAATAAGATGATAATTGTACAAAACAAAGCAATAATAGTTAATAAAGTCGTGTTTTTGTATATAAACCATATATATAGATTTAGCAGAATACAGCAGATCAATATGGAAGAAAAATAGATGATTATTTTTGTGTTCATTTTCAAGATGATTCACCCCATGTATATCCAATTCCAAATACTGTAATAATATATTTGGGTTTTTTAGGATTATCTTCAATTTTTCGTCTTATTCTTCGAATATTTACACTTAATGCATTTTCATCAACAAAATTACCATCCACATCCCATAATTTTTCTAATATGGTTTGTCTTGAAATGACCTGACCTTTATTTTGGGTAAGTAATTCGATTAATTTATATTCTGTTTTTGTTAATTGAATGATTTCTGTTCCTTTTTTTAAAAGCATCCGATCATAATCTATATAGATATGATCATATTGAAATATATTTTTATAGGGCATATGTGTTCTTTTTAATATGGCCAGTATTCTTTGTTTTAAAATTTCTATAGAAAAAGGCTTGGATATATAATCATCACACCCAGTTTGAAAGCCTCTTATAATATCATGTTCTGTATCATTTACAGTTATAAATATGATAGGCACATGAGACGTTTTTCGAATCTCTTCGCATAGGTTCAATCCACTTTGCTCTTTTAAATTAATATCAAGAAGTACTAAGTCAATAGGATGATTTAAAAAAGTATTGTACCCTTCATCATAATCAAAAGCACTTAATACATGATATTGATCTTTTGTGAGAGCATACGAAATACCTTTGTTTAAGAGTTTATCATCTTCTACAATTAATATATTTTTCAAAAAATCACCACCCTATGATACATATTATATCACCTAATGAAGGATACACAAATCATGTGTATCCTTCATTATTATTTATTCAATCTCTCTTAATCTTTCAACAATAGTTTGTTTATGGATACTTCTATGAGAAATTAGAGGAACAAATACAGATATTAAAATTAAAATAGGTGATACCATTAAAATTGGACGGATAATAAATTTATACTTATAAAACCATATACTACTTGCAATTGGTTTGATAATTATAAAAGACACGATACTTCCTAATAGTATAGAAATGATTAGGGTGGATAAAGCATAAAAAAGACCTTCTAATATTAACATTTTATTTAACTGTTGATTGGTCATACCGATGCTTTGAAGCACGGCAAATTCTCTTTTCCTTGAGGTAATGCTTGTAAGGATAGCATTAATAAAGTTGAGTATTCCAATAAACCCAATAATAAAGCTAAGAACACCACCTACTAATAAAAACATGTTTTGAAATTGATAAAAATTATCTATATATTTCTTTTTAGATTCATAGTCCATTTGTGGGTCAATATGATTCGTATAATTGTTTAAAAAGTTTTCTACTTCATTGATAGATTGATCTTCTACATTAAAAATATAACTCATAGTTAAAGGTTTTTTGATTTGATTGACAAACTCATTTGCAGGAAGATACATGGTGCAAGAATCTACTAGGTAATATCTAACAGACATACTATGTATAAGCTCTGCTTTTGCCATCACCTCATATTCTTTTGTAATGTTATCTTCAAAGGTGATTTTAACTTTATCTCCTATATGATATTTGCTTGTTTCGTATCGGATATTTCTATTATCATCTGAAGAGACTCCTTCAATAATATAGTTGCCTGTCTTAAACTTTTCTAGATCTATTTCTCCTTCAAATATATTTAATTGGGATAGAGGAAAGTCCTCCAATCCGTATAATTGTATGATAGAATCTTGTTTATTCATGTGTGTCGTATAATAAATTCTTCCCTTGTCTTCTATGCCATCAAGTTTATTGATACGATCAATCATTTGATCTGATACCGTATCGCTTTCTGAATCGAAATGATTCATATTAAAGTAGTTTGCATGACCTGCTGTAAAATCTGTTATGACAAAGTTACTTAAAAATTTATCCATATCAAAGCCATTAGTTAATGTAAATACAGAATTTAGAAGTATGATACTTAAAGACATAGAAATCACTACTAAAATGTTTTTTTTCTTATTTCTTAAAAGGTTAGAAAATGCCATATGATGTACTTTTCCACCCTTGAAAGATTTTTTCTCTTTTTTATAAATGATGGGGACATCTATATATCTTGTTGCTTCTACTGGAGAAACCTTTGATGCCATATTACCTGGTTTTCTACAACTAATCCATACAGTAATCAGAGAAAAAATAGAAGAACCTATAAATATAATAGGGCTAAAGGAATTAGAAGCGATTTGAATATTGGATGTACTTATAATAATGGGTAAAAGAATATTTCCTACTACATAACCAATTACAAGACCTATAGGTATACCTATTATTGATAATAAAAAAGCTTGTTTTTGTATAATTTTTTTGATTTGTTTGGGTGTAGTACCAATAGTTTTTAATAAACCATAAAAACGAATATCTTTCATGACAGATATTTGAAATATATTATAAATAATTAAATATCCTGTAAATATAATTAAAAGACTTGCACTTAAAATAGCAAGGATTGTTGGAGGATCCATACTAAAGTTGGTAGATAAGTAGGCCCAGTTCACTCCTGTTTTGATATGATTAGGTGCATTTTTATTCATACTATAGCCGCTATCTATAAGGACTTTTTCCATATTCTTTTCAATATTTTGGCTATTTTTAAACATGACATCTAAAAAGATCAAGCCTGTTCCTATACTTTCTTGATTTTTTCTAGGAATATTCATAGATAAAATATTCTTATTAACAAAATCATAAGAAACAAATAACATACTTGCACAAGAAACTTCATCATACTCCCAAAATCCAGATAAAATAAGCTCTTTATGAAATTTTTTTTTTCCAATAGTATATTCAATGGGAATTTTTTCACCTATTTTATGAGGTATTTTTAATAAATCAAGAACTCTTGTATCCGTGGCCACTTCATTGATGTTTTGTGGCATTTTTCCTGTTGTAGGATAACTAAAAAACATTTTTGCTTGTGTATCTGTAGCGTATCTAATTTCTGTATGGTGTTTTAAAAACTCTTTGTTCTTGGCCATATTGACCATGATGGAATAACCATATTCTTGAATGAGAGGATGATTTTTAATTTTATCAAATTCTTCTTTGTTTAGTTCTTTAAAACTACCATGAGCATATCCTCCTACCTGTCTTAAGGTTTGTTGTTCCATAGATTCAATCAAACCCATTCCTATTGTAAATAAAGAGGTAAATAAAATTGTTGTAAGGGTGATAGCAATGATTGCAAATAAATTCCTTAATTGATTTGCTTTTATACTTTTTCTTGTTATTTTATGAATGATGGCTTGATTATTGTTTTTAAATTTCATTGAAGATCACCTCCTACGATGTTGCCATCTTCAATGTGAATGATTCTATCGGCAAGCTGTGCAATTTCTTCGTTATGGGTGATCATTACTATGGTTTGATTAAATTTTTTACTTGTCATTTTTAAAAGACCAATAACCTCCATACTTGTTTTGCTATCAAGATTTCCAGTAGGTTCATCTGCAAGTATGATTGTAGGTTTGGTGGCCAATGCTCTTGCTATGGCGACCCGTTGTTGTTGACCTCCAGAAAGATTATTTGGCATATTATGTATTTTATTTTCAAGTCCTAAGGTTCTTATAATATTATCTAAAAAGATGTGATCAATAGTGCCCCCATCTAGTTCTATAGGTAATGTAATATTTTCATATACATTTAATACAGGTACAAGATTGTAATTTTGAAATACAAAGCCTATATTTCTACGTCGAAATATTGTTAATTCTTCATCATTTAATGAAAAGATTTCTTTATTACCTATCCATACATCTCCACTTGTTGCCCGATCCAATCCTCCAAGCATATGTAAAAGGGTACTTTTTCCACTCCCCGATGTCCCTACAATAGATACAAATTCTCCTTCATGGATTTCAACATCTACGCCATCCAGGGCTTTTACAATATTTGGTCCATTTCCATAGTATTTTTTTAGTTTTTTGGTTTTTAATATGCTCATCAAAATCATCTCCGTATTTCTTTTTAGATTGAAGCTTTATATGTACAATATAGATTGTAAAGGATACTTCTTACAATCTCGTGACAAATTTATATTTTCATAATCAAAAAGTTTACATCTTGGAAATATTTTATTTATTTTTTAGAAAAGAAAAGAAGCTATAATTTTAATATAAGATGATGAAGAGGGGGAGAAATATGAAATCCAAATTGATAAAAAAAATAGTTTGTACTTCTTTAGTAGGAATCATTACTGTATGTGGAATGACTGCTTGTAGCTCAAATGAAAAAGAAAAGGAGGTTGTGGTACTTAACAATCAACAAGACGAGATTAATGACGTTTTATCTATCAAAAAAATTGATGAAATTGATAATTTTACAGGAGAGGCTTGGTTGGATAATGGAAAAATTTTAGGGATAAAGAACTTTAGTATTTCACATGAAAATAAAAAAATTCCTAATATAGCTATATATGATACAAATAGTGGAGAGCTTCAAACTTTGAGTAAAAATGAGGATAGTGGTAAAACGTTATTATCTACTAGGGACATAACAAAAGATGAAAGATATGTATTGTATACAAAAAGATTCGATTGGTATAGTTGGGATGATAGCAGAAATGTTTATGTGATTGACTTAAAAACTGGAGAAGAAAAGAAAATAGCAGAAAAAGTAAATACTGCATCTGGATTTCTGGATGAAAATAAAATAATTTGTTCAAAAGGTATGGAGCTATCTATATATGATGTAGATGGAAATGAAGAAAAAGTTAAGCTTCCAGATAAACTAGTTGAAAACTTAAATGATTTTAACGAATATAGCTTTGAAAAATACTTAAAATTATATTATGATGGAGAGTCTCTTGATGATAAAGAGCTTAAAGAAGCAAAAGAAAGATATCAATATGAAAAAGAAAATAACTCTATACGATTTCCTAGTAAAAAAGGTGATGAAATTTTACTAGAAACATATACTCGAGCTCCTTTTGTATATAATTTAAAAACGAAAGAATATAAAGTACCAACCAAGACAGAGGCTAAAAAGTTTTATTATCATAGAGACAAGCCACATACAGCTAAATTAGAAGAAAATGCTTCGGGAGAGAGAGAACTTTGGGAATTAGATGAAAATGGAAAACATAAAAAAATTATTGCAAAAGGTGATATAAGAGGAAGTGTTCAAGTTTCACCAGATAAGACAAAGGTTGCTTACCGTGTATATGGTGAAAAAGGAGAAAAGAATATGTTTGTTTATGACTTTGAAACAGAAAAAAGCTTTAAGATTTTTTCACAATGTGTTTCCGAAGCTTATTGGGATAAAGATTCAAATCAATTTTTTATGACATCTTATAAAGAATCAGATAAAGGATCACAAAATCCTCATGATTCTTATGTAACCAGTGTAGTAACTTTAAATTAGAAATATGATTTATTGAAAGAAGAGCAAATATGCTCTTTTTTCTGTTTAAAATATTATGCTAAAATAGGGTTAGATAAGGGGAGGTATATATGGAAATCAAAATATTAGTAGCAGATGATGAAGAAAATATAACAGATTCAATCGCTTATGTCCTAAAGCGTGAACAATATACAGTGTATAAAGCTTATGATGGGGAGGAAGCGGTAAGTCAGATACACAAGCTTCGTCCAGATTTATTGATTTTAGATATAATGATGCCAAAGCTTAATGGATATGAGGTTTGTAAAAAAATAGAAAATAATAACAATATAGGTATTATCATGCTTACAGCTAAAAGTGATTTGATAGATAAAGTATTAGGGCTTGAATTAGGTGCTGATGATTATATGACAAAACCATTTGATATGGTAGAGCTTCTTGCAAGAGTTAGATCTTTAAGTAGAAGAATAAAAAAAGGAAATAGCATAATAGAAAAAAGATCTGATGAAGTTTTAAAGCTACATGAAATAAAAATATGTTTAAGAGAAAGAGTCGTTTATATAGAAAATGATATGATAGATTTAAAACCGAAAGAATTTGATCTTTTATCATTTCTTGTGGAAAATAAGGAAAAAACTTTTACAAGAGATGAGATCCTAGATAGAGTTTGGGGACAAGATTATTTTGGAGGAACAAGAACTATTGATATACATATCCAAAGAATTAGAAAAAAGATAGGAAAATATAGTGAAATCATAAAGACTGTACCTAAAATCGGATATAAAGTAGTGGAGAAAATTTATGAAAGCTAGTATAAAAATAAAATGGGCTATATTTATTATTTTATTACTTATTTTTAATCTTTTTATCATAAGTTTTTTTATGTTAAAAGGAATAGAGAAAAATCAAAGACAATCTTATGAAGCATTCTTAAAAGACAATAGTAAAACTGCAAATCTTTATATAAGGGAGAAATTTCTTTCTAGTAATTATAAAGATTATGAAAAATTTTATACTGAAAATGCACAAGAAATTAGATTGAACTTAGGGAGAATATTAGATTTATATATTTCATTTTATGATATGAAAGGAAATTTAATATCAAGTATACACGATGATAGAGAAGATCAAAAAAAATTAAAAATAATGAAGGAAGCTTTAAATAATAAAATTGTATATGAAAAAAGTAATGAAAAGATATTGTATCTAGCTCCTGTGTATGATTTGAAAAAACAAATTGGTGTATTAAAATTTGAATATAATACAAAAAAAGAAAAAGATTTTTATAAAGAAATCAGACTGCTTTTCTTAGAAGTTGGAATGATTTCAATTGTTGGAACTTACCTATTGGCACGTCTTTATTTTTCAAAAATTGTTCATAACATATTAGGACTTAAAAAATCTGTAAAAGAAATTGAAAAAGGAAATTATGAAGGAGTAAAAATATTAGATGAAAAAGACGAGATAGGCGATTTAAGTAAAGGAATATCCTTTATGGCGAGTAAAATAAAAGAAAATATGAATGAGATTCATGATGAAAAAGAAAAGCTACAGCTTGCAGTAGACAAGCTTCAAAGTTTAGAGAAGCAACAGAAAGAATTTATAGGAAACATCACTCATGAATTTAAAACTCCACTAACTGTAATAAAAGCACAAATAGATTTGATGACCCTTTATCAAGATGATGAAGATATGGTATATAAATCAAAGGAAATCGCAGAAAAAGAATTAAAAAGATTAGATAGTATGGTTGAAAATATACTTTACTTATCTAAACTTGAAAAGTATGATTTTGAAATAAAAAAAGAAAAGATAGATACACAAACACTTCTTGTAGATATATGCAATAGAATGAGTGGAAAGGCTTCTAAATTTGGTATAGAGATCATAAAAAATATCCAGTCTGCTTATATTTTTATGGATTCTGAAAGCTTTATGCAGATCTTTATTAATCTTATAGATAATGCAATCAAATATAATGTGAGCGGTGGAAAAATATATATAAGAAGCTATGTAAAGGATGATTTTAACTATATTGAAGTTGAAGATACAGGAATCGGAATACCTAATGAACATAGAGAAAAAATATTTGAACCTTTTTATACAGTAGATAAAAATCGATCTAAAAAATTTTCGGGAACAGGTTTAGGACTTTCTCTTGTCCACAATCTTGTAAAAAGACAAAAGGGACGGTTAACGATTTTAGATTGTAAAGTAGGAACTATTTTTCAAGTTGCATTTCCTATTTATAATAAAAAAATAATGTGAAATAAAGATTTTGTTAGAATATATATTCCCTGTTTTATTAGTTGAAGTAAAGCAGGGATTTTTGTATTCATAAATTTTTATAAAATTTTTTAAGAGAAAACCCGTACTTAGTGTGTAGTAATATATGAAAGGAGATGAATATTTTGGAATACTCACAAAGTGCACTTGTGGAAGGAATGAAGAATAAAGATGTAGCCGCTTATGAATATATGATAAGCAAATATACAAAAACAATATATTACTTAGCTTATACTATTTTATCAGGGGCATTAAATAAGGAAGATATTGAGGAATGTGTATCAGATGTTTTTTTAGATGCCTGGATAAAAATTAATGAATTTGATGAAGAAAAAGGAAACTTTAGGACATGGCTTTTAATTTTGACAAAATATAAGGCACTTACATATAAAAGAAAGAAAAAGCTAACAAATATCATAAATATTGAGGAATTTGAAATTAAAGATAGTTACAATTTAGAGAAACAGTTTTTTCAAAGACAAGAGCAAGAGACGGTTATAAAAACCATCAATACTTTTAACAAGATAGATAAGGAAATATTTTTTAGAAGATATTTTTTTGGCGAAAAAATAAATGATTTGGCAAAAGCCTTTAATTTATCCAGATCAGCTATAGACAATAGGCTTTTAAGAGGAAGAATGGCTATAAAGGAGGAGTTAAATTATGAATGAAGATAAATTAATCGAATTGTTAAGCAATTTGGATGATGATTTGGCTGAAAAAGAAATCGATAAATTATTAGAAGGGGTGGAAATTGATATGAATTCTATCAATAAAAAAGCGAATGAGAAGTTAAAAAATCATAATAAAAAAAATAATGGAAGAAAAAAAATAAAGTATGTGGCTGCTGCTTGTATAGGATTACTATGCATAACTACTGCATATGCAGATGATATTTCAGAAGCAATAAAAGTGTTCTTTAATAAAACTCCAGTATATTCTACTATGGTTGATGGAGAGGCCTATTATTTAAAAGGAAGCTATTCTTTAAATGAAGATATTCAACTTAAAAGTTTAATGGTTTCAGAAGGAAAGTTAGAAATGGAATTGACTTCAAGTTTAAGTGAAGATGAACTAGAGGAGATCAATATTATACCTAAGAAGGATCCTAATACAGTTTATGGTGTAGGTGGTTACTCAAAAGAAGGAGGAGCATATTCTTTTAGCTTTATGAATAAGAATGAAGAGAATTATAACATAAAACCTTTTAAAGATCTTGAAATTAAAATAGCAGGAAAATCTTATGAAGTTTCATTAGAAGAAGCAAAAAGCTTAAATGGAAAAGATCAAATTTATACTAGCAATAATAATGTGAAAGGTGTAAATGTAGGTGCTACAAAGATTGATGAAAATGGAAAATTAAATATTCAAGTCATTACAGCGTTTGAAGATGAAGCTTTAAAATTAGCAAGCCTTGGAAAACCAAGCAAAACAAAGGTAGTATGTACAACAGAAAATACAGGAGAAGGAATCCTTGGTAGCGGTACAAGTAGTAAAACAGATGATATTTATGTAGTAGATGAAAAAAATAAGGAATACAAGCTTGAAATTCCAAAAGATTCAAAAGGTCGCCCTGTAACAATATTTGAAACAAATGCACCAAAGGATCAAAAATTAACATTAAAATTACCTGCTATGATTGCATTATATGAAAAAACAATTGATTCATTTAAACTTAATATTCCTAAGGAAGGAGAAGAAGCTTTAAATAAAGAACTTGATTTTAATATCCAAAAGGCTGTTATTAAAAACATTAAAAGAACATCAAAAACATCTGCTAAGTTAGAAATAGAGTTAAATACTGGTGGAGATGAAAGTGTAGATATAAGATCTTTTGATTTTTATAGTCCTGATGTGAAAAAAATATCTTCTGAATTTAAAGGTGATCAAGGGGTTATCACTTTAGAGTTTGATGAAAATATGGATACTACCGACATAGAGATATCTTATCCTGAATTTGTAATGAATGGAAATTGGTTAGTGGATATGAAGTAGAGGTATAGGATACAAACAACAATTCTTATGAGAACATGAGGATTGTTGTTTGAGGTTTTATTAGAATGTTTCACGTTTAAATTTATTCATTTTACGATAAAAATATTTATACATACTTCAATTTGAGTATGGATATTGACGTTTCGCTGATTTAGGGTTGTTTAAATTGATTTTTAATATTAAAATAACAAAATGAGTAAATTTTATTTGTTAGCAGGTGTATTTATTGAACAAAATAAGTAAAAAAATAATTGACTGGATGAAAAACTATATAGATCATCCTTCAGAAGAAGAAATAGAAATAGCAGAATATGGGATAACTTCTTTTTTAATTAATATCTATAAAATACCTATATTCTTTTTGATAGCTTATTTATTGGGTATTTTGAAATATTATATGCTCACTACCTTTTTATTTTCTATTATAAAGATGCATAGTTGGGGAATACATATGCGTAGTGGATTTACTTGCATATTAGCAACTTTAGTTTCATTTGTTTTAATTATATATATATCAATATTTTTTAATATATGTATATTTATAAAATTACTATTATCCACCATATCTTTATATTTTTTATATAAATATGCTCCAGCAGATACAGAAGAACGACCGTGCTTAAATGAAAATATTAGAAAAAAGTTTAAAAAAAGATCTATTATAATTGGTATGATATATGTAATTTGCTCATTTGCATATCCAAGTCAAATAGTTTCTAATATTTTTATACTTATATTATTTTTGCAAACTATTTGTATTTTACCTTTTACATATAATGTCTTTCATAGGAGGTATAACAATTATGAATATTACTAACAAAGTATTAAAAACAATAGCAAAGGCAATTTTTAGTATGGCTTTTCTTATTAGTTTTTTACCTTGTTCTTTTGCTACTGGATTTGAAGAAATAAAAGCTCCTGATTCAATTATAAAAAGATAAACTATTTTAAATAGTTTATCTTTTTATAATTAATTCAATATGAAATAAATGATCTTCGATAAATGTATTTAGGTCTATATTTTTATATTTTTTCTCTTGAAATTCTTTTACTATACTTAAACCAAGGCCACTATGATCAACTTTATTTGAATACCCATCTTCAAATAGCTTGTGTAGTTTAGGCTTTTCTTTATAAGAATTTGAAATAATGATGTAAATTTCATTTACATCATTGATTATTCCCAAATTAATAGTCTTGTCATTAGATTCTAAACTTGCTTCTATAGCATTATCTATTAATATTCCCAAAATTCTACAAATATCAATCTGCTTTATTACAAAATCTTCTATTTCATTTAAAATATTTAAATTGAAATAAATTCCATTATATATAATTTCTGAGATTTTAATGCTGAGTAATCCTTTAACAGGGATATCGTTTATATTGGCTAAATGATACATATTATTATGATTTATTTTATAATTTTTTAAAATTTGTTTATAAAAATACTCTTTTAATCCTTGTATATCTTCAGTTTGTAGATATCCTTCTATAGTTTTGAGAATATTATTAAAATCATGTTTATACTTTTTTGTATTTTCAAGAGATTTTTCAATAATATTGCTATATATTTCTAAATGTTTTTTTTCTATTCTTTCAATATGTAACCTATTCAAAATAAAAAATATTATAAAGTGTACAATAAGAATGCAACTAAATATTGTAATTAATATAAAAAAATATTCATTTAATTTCTGACTATATAAATTTAAAAAAATCAATGTAATTACATAACTTATAATTATAAAAATGCAATACATAAAAACTGCCAATTTGTCTTCTTTAGTTAAATAGTTACTAAAATTTACGAGGTTCAATTTTGATAGAAGATAAGAAATACTTATAAAGCAAGTTATTAAAGATAGATTTAATACAATCATGATATATATTTGGTTATTAAAATAATTCATGATCTTTAATTTATAAATAAGTAGATATCCCATAATATTATCACTAAAAATAAAGACTATAAAAGTTAATATAAAATAATTTAAAAATAAAACATTTTTATTTGAATATATTTTATATGCTGAGAGCATAAAGACAACATAATAAATTCCTAGTTGTATAGCTGTATTTTTTATATAAAAGGCTAGAAGTAATCGAAAAAATGAAATAGCTATAATGAAAAGTATTTCTTTTAATTTACTAATTTTATAATTTCCAAGTCTTTTCAATATATATGTATAAGAATACATGACAAAAAAATTAGATGTAAAGTTTAATAAGGAATTATACAATAGCAGTCAACCCCTTTAAACCACTCCTAGATAATAGACTTTTCTGTCCGTTTTTCATTAAAATATACAAATCATATGGATCTTTATTAATCATTTGAATATAATCTGTATTAATTAAACAAGCTCTATGAGATTGATAAAATCTTTTATCTAGCACAGATGAAAGATCTTTAAGTTTTCCATAAAACTCTATCTGACTATTCAAAGTAGTTACTCTTATTTTATGATTGATTCCTGTCATTTGAAAGTCTATGATTTCATCAAAATTTAGAATATAAGTTCTACTCCCTTTTTGAATGGTTATGGACTTTTGGTCTTTTTCTATATCTTTTCTTTTGAAATTATTCAAAATAGAGCAAAAAAAGGGACAGTTAAACATTAAGAATAATAAATCATAAAATACAAAAACTACTCCTAAACGAAGAAAGGAGTAGCTTTTATATGCCTAGAGCAGCACGAATAAAAAATGAAGAAGGAATTTATCATATTATGTGTCGAAGTATAAGTGAAGTTAATTTATTTTTAGAGGATCAAGATAAAATCAAATATTTTCAGTTGATTCAAAAATATAAAGAGAAGTTTCGATTCAAGGTATATGCATATTGTTTAATGGATAATCATGGACACCTAATTATAGATTGTAATGGAGTAGATATATCTAAAATTATGCATAGTATTAATTTTTGCTACGCTCAATATTTTAATAGGAAATATAATAGACATGGACATTTATTTCAAGATAGATTCAAGAGCAAACTGATCAAGGATGAAAAATATTTGATTACATTATCTGCTTATATTCATAATAATCCTAAGGATTTATCTGATTATAAATATCAAGTAGAAAGATATCAATTTTCTAGTTTAAATGATTATATAAAAGAAACAAATAGCTTTGAAATATTAGATACTTCTTTTCTAATTCAATTACTTAATTTAAATAATAAGAAAAATAAACGAGCATATATTGAATTTGTAAAAAAATGTGAAAGTGAAGATGATCCTATTGATGTAGAATTTGAAAGTGTTGAAAATGTATATAAAAGTGAAAGAAAAATTCTTTCAAGGCATTATACAGGAGAACAAGTCATAGAAATAGTAGCTAAATATTTAGATATAGAGGAAAATAGAGTACATGTAAAATACAAAAGGCAATATGTAAAATTAAGAGCTATTAGTTGTTTTTTGATGAGTTGCTATTGTAATATGAAGCAAAAAAATATATGCGAATTAATCGGAAATATTAGCCAAACTAGAGTGTCAAGTTTATCTATGATAGGAATGAAAATGGCGTTTGAAGAACAGAAATTATTAGATAAGTTTTTAAAAAGTGCTTAGGGTCAAATAAATATCATATGAAATGAAGGGTTTATTTTGAGTGCTCAAAAACAAAATATTATCTAATAAGATAGTCTTTTATCTAATGATAAAGGATTTTTTTGTTGAAGAATTATAATGATTAAAAACAATTAACCGTCCCTAACTGTACTATAATGATTAAAAACAATTAACCGTCCCTAACTGTAAAAACAATTAACCGTCCCTAACTGTCACCTAACTGTCCCTAACTGTACCTAACTGTATTCCTATATATAAGTTTACGTTATAGATATATTATAAATCATAATTTGAGATTATAATAAATGGGTGGTAATATAAAAATACAATAAAAATATGAAGTTTATTATAGCTTTGAATATGATTTTATGAAAATATAAGGAGGCTTATATATGAAAGTTAAGTTGACTACTGAAGAAATTGCTAGGTTAAAAGGACAAGGATTTATTTTGCAAAGAGATCAACAATATTTTGTATGCAGAGTGATTACAGTAGATGGAAATTTAAATGAAAAGGAAGCCAAAAAAGTTGCAGATATTGCAAAAAAATATGGTAAAGGATATATGAGTTTTACAATGAGATTGACAGTTGAAATTCCGGGGATAGAGTATGAAAATATTGAAAAGGTTAAAGAAGAATTAAAAGAAGTGGGACTGTACTCAGGAGGAACAGGAGCAAGAGTAAGGCCTATCGTAGCTTGTAAGGGGACAGTCTGTAAATTCGGTCTGCTAGATACTCAGAATTTGAGCCGTAAAATTCATGAAAGATTTTATTTAGGATGGTATGATGTAGCTCTTCCTCATAAATTTAAAATATGTGTGGGAGGCTGTCCAAATAATTGTGCAAAGCCTGATTTGAATGATATTGGAATCATGGGCCAGAAAAAACCTCAGGTTGATTTAGATTTGTGCAGAGGTTGTAAAAAATGTAATGTAGAAAGTGTCTGTAGAGTGGGGGCAGCAAAGGTAGTAGACGGGAAAATCAAAATAGATGCAGACAAATGCATTCATTGTGGATTGTGTATAGATGCATGTCATTTTAATGCTTTTCAAATTGGTCAAGAGGGAGTAAAGATTTTTATAGGAGGCATGTGGGGAAAAGAGCCTCATATAGGAGAATCATTTGATAAAATATTTACAGAGGAAGAAGCTATGGATATGATAGAAAAAATCATATTGTATTATAAAGAAAAGGGTATGCATAAAGAAAGATTTGGAAAAATGGTTCAAAGAATAGGTTTTGAAAAAGTAGAAAAAGATTTATTGCAGGATCAATAAAATATGCTCATTTTCCTTTGAGGAAAATGAGCATATTTCTTTTGACACAAGGACTAAAACATATGAGTATAATAAAATATAAATAAATGGATAGAAGGAGGAATTTTAATTGGCCCTTTCGGAAAATGTTCAACATGATTTATTGTTAGTAATTACTTCTATGTTATTTATTCTATTTGTTACAGGTTGTGCAGGTCCTTCTGAAATATCTGAGGAACCAACTATTATTCCAGGATAAGATATTGATCGAATAAACTTATAAAAAGGAGGAAAGATCAGTGGTTTCAAAGGATCCAATGGATTTGCTTCTAAAAAAAGTAATGGAAGGGTTTGGGATAAAAGAAGAATATGAAAACATCAATAAAAGTAGTAAAAATAAAAATTGTAATCAATCTAATTTGAAGCCGGGACAGATATTAGTAATTGCAGCATTGTTAGGGGGTGTATTAGAAGTAGACTCTATTTTAATAGATAAAGATCAAATTGTACAAATTCTTTTGACCGGATCACTAAAAAGACCAAAGGCTAAAACACAATTAGAACAAATTATGGATCAAGTGGGATGTATGCCTTTTGATCAAGTGATGAAAAATTTACTAGGCAGATATTGATGAAAAAAGTATATTTTTATATGGATAAATGAGTCTCAATAAATAATGGACAAGCATCGGAAAAATTCTGAAAATAAAGAAAAATAGATATAAAGAAATATTAAAATATAGTATTTTCAACAAAGGAGACAATGAATTACAAATAAACAAGTGAAAATTTTAATAAACCTAGCATATAAGTATGTAAAAATGAAAGATGATATGATATAATAGATAAAAAAATGAAGGAAATGGAAAAGAAACCATCATATACTATCTTCTAAGAGGATGAAAATAAAATGCATTATACTTAATCTAAAATCATTCAAAAGGTAAATATGCAGATAAGTCTATAAATTTTAAGATAGTTATGCATGATAAAAAAATTTTTTTCATATATTTGAGAAAAGGGGGGGGATTTTGAATTTGTATCATTTTGTAAGACCACAAAGAAAAATTAAGGGGGAAAAAATAATGAGAAAAAAAATGAAACTATTATCAGTATTCACAATATGTGCTATGATTGCAGGGTTATTAGGAGGATGTGGAGGACAAACACAAGATACAAGTAATGAGGCTCAACAAGTTTTTGTCAATATTGGAACAGGCGGAACAGCAGGTACATATTTCCCATTAGGGGGAGCTTTTGCTGAAATATGGAACAATAACATAAAAGGAGTTAATGCTACTGCTCAAAGTACAGGAGCATCTGTAGCCAATATTAACTTATTAAAAGATAAAAAAGTAGAAGTTGTAATTGTACAAAATGACGTTGCTTGGTATACAGAAAATGGAGAAGAAATGTTTAAGGATGCTAAATATGCAAACATTAGAGGGTTAACCACTATGTATAGTGAACCTCTTCAAATCATTACTACAGATCCAAATATTAAAAGTGTAGGAGATTTAAAGGGCAAAAATGTTGCTGTAGGAGCTATTGGTAGTGGAGTGGAAGCAAACGCTAGACAAATTATAGCTGCTGCTGGAATGGATTTTGAAAAAGATATCAATGCAAAATTTTTATCTTTCTCAGAAGCATCATCAGGTCTTAAAGATAAACAAGTAGATGCTGCATTTTTAACAGCAGGAATTCCAACAGCTGCAATTCAAGATTTGGGAGCTCAAAATGATGTACACGTAGTACCTGTAGATGGAGAAGTAGCAGATAAATTATTAAATAAATACAAATTCTTTACAAAGTTTACTATTCCTGCAAACACTTATAAAGGTCAAACAGAAGATATACAAACTTTAACAGTAAAAGCAATGCTTGCTGTAAATGCTGATTTGGATGAAGACTTAGTATATCAACTTGTAAAAACTCTTTATGACAATCATGATAGAATAGTAGCAGCTCACAATGTAGGAAAAAATATTACAAAAGACACAGGGTTAGAAGGAATGTCTATTACATTACATCCTGGAGCTGAAAAATACTTTAAAGAGGAAGGATTATTAAAGTAAGGAGATTGAAAGGATTTGGACATAAAGAGAGTGAGCAGATGGAAAATCATTGTTTTGTGTATTTTAATTGTAGGATTGATTTTGATTAGGAATATGAAATGTGAAAAGGTATTAGTAGTTGAAGATGTAGATGAACATGTAAAAAATGAATTCATCCTCTTGGATCCAAAGTTTACTATTGGATATACACATTCTGTATTACTGACTCCAGTAGAAGAATTTTTTCAAGTGAAGGATAGTCATAAGTTATTTCTTTATGAAACCATATATGAATCCTTTGGAGTAGGGCTTCCTTATTCACAAGAAGAAGGAGATTTTCAGATAAAGGATGGAAAGTTTATATTAAAAATACAAAGAAATTTTGATGCGATTCATTTAAGAGTATCACCAATTCCTAAACATTGGTTATCTGTTGGAGATCATCGATATGAACTTATAGATTTAGTAAAGAAACCTGATGATCTGATTAAAATTTATGTGGTAGATAGATGGGTCTTAAAGATTGGCAAAGATTATAAAACTTTTTAATGTTGTTTATTCTCAAACCTCTTTTTAAAAAGGGGTTTGGGTATACCCTTTATATTAAAGTTGAAGATAAAAATGTTTAAAGACAAGAGAAGATGTTGGGAAAGGGGATAAGAAATGAAACAAAATAAAGATATAAAACCCCAAGAAATAGGAGAAATGAGTGGGGGTGATACACAGGATATATTAAGAAAATATGATAAGGGTTCAGATTTTCGTCAGCTAAAAGGATTTGCAGGTAAAGTCATATCTGCTCTTTTAATATGTTTTACTCTTTTTCAATTATATACAGGTGTATTTGGAGTTATGGATGCTATGCTTCAAAGAGCAGTACATTTAGCTTTTGGTTTATCCTTGGTATTCCTTTTGTATCCATCTAGAAAAAATTGGCCAAGAGAAAAGATGCACCCTGTAGATATTTTACTTGCGATTATAGCGGCTACTGTCTGCATGTATGTAGTAGTTTTTTACAAAGAACTTGTATTAAGAGCTGGAACGGTAAATACTACGGATATGATTATAGGAGTTTTGGCTATTATTTTAGTATTAGAGGCTGCTAGAAGAGTGATTGGGTGGCCTATGGTAATTATTGCGGGCTTATTTATTCTATATGCTTTATTTGGAGCTTATATTCCAGGGCAACTTGCTCATAGAGGAGTAGATATCGAAAATTTAGTTCAACAATTATTTTTTACAACAGAAGGAATATTTGGTATTCCTATAGGAGTATCTTCTACTTTTATATTTATGTTTTTATTATTTGGGGCTTATCTTGAAAAGACTGGAATGGGAGAATTCTTTATTGATAGTGCCAATGCATTGGCAGGGTTTGCAGCTGGAGGACCTGCAAAGGTTGCTGTAATTTCTAGTGGTTGTATGGGAACATTAACAGGAAGCTCTGTAGCCAATGTAGTTGGAACAGGAAGCTTTACAATCCCTATGATGAAAAAATTAGGATATAAAAGTGAGTTCGCTGGAGCTGTTGAAGCTACTGCATCAACTGGAGGACAACTGATGCCACCTATTATGGGTGCTGCGGCTTTTTTAATGGCAGAATTTACAAATACCCCATATGTAAGGATTATTTCTGCTGCTTGTATTCCAGCTTTATTATATTATTTTGGAGTGTTTTCTGGAGTGCATTTTGAGGCAAAAAAACTTGGGTTAGAAGGGCTTCCAAAAGATAAACTTCCTAAGTTTGGGCGCATCATAAAGGAAAGAGGTCATTTGCTTATTCCGATTATCATTGTAATTTATTTATTGATTGCAGGGTATACACCTATTCGAGCAGCATTAGGTGCTATTGTTACATCTATTTTATGTGCTTCTATTAAAAAAGAAACAAGATTAAGCTTTAAAGATATAGTAGATGGGTTAGAAAAAGGAGCAAGAGGAGCTTTAACAGTAATTGCTGCATGTGCTTGTGCAGGAATTATTATAGGGGTTGTAACTCAAACAGGGTTAGGACTTAAAATGGGTTCTATTTTGGTTAGTATTGCAAAAGGAAAGCTTCTTCTTACATTATTTTTTACTATGATAACTTCCTTAATTTTAGGAATCGGTGTTCCTACTACAGCCAATTATGTAATCACATCTACCATTGCAGCACCAGCTCTTTTATTGATGAATGTTCCTGTAATGGCAGCGCACATGTTTGCTTTTTATTTTGGGATCGTTGCAGATGTAACACCACCAGTTTGTCTAGCAGCTGTTGCAGCTGCAGGAGTAGCAAAATCTGAGCCTATGAGAACAGGAGTGCAGGCAGCTAGACTTGCTATAGCAGCATTTTTGATTCCATATATTTTTGTATATAGTCCTGAACTTTTACTGATTGATGTAGAGCCTCTTGAAATGGTTGTAATTATTATTACGGCTTTAATAGGAATTGTATGTGTAGCAGCAGCTCTTACAGGGTATTTTAGAGCAAATATGTCTATGATAGAAAGAGGATTATTTGTTTTTGGAGGAATATTACTTGTGACTACAGATCTAAAATTGAATATAGCAGGTGCGATTCTTTTGGCAGCAGGATATTGGATGCAAAGAGGAAAAGTAAAAAAAGAAATGATTGCATAGTTTATATTATTTAGGTTCACTATAATGTATAGTGGACCTATTATTATGTTATAATCAGATAATATGTAAAAATATGTATAAATATTGATTAATTTGGCTATTGATGATATACTAACAGTTGAAATATTTATACTTTAGAGGTAAAGAATGAGAGAATATTATATGAAAGAAGCCTTAATAGAGGCAAATAAAGCTAGAGAACTAGAAGAGGTGCCTATAGGAGCAGTGATTGTGAAAGATGGGCAAGTTATTGCAAGAGCTCATAATTTAAGAGAGACAGCGAAAGATCCTACAGCTCATGCAGAAATATTGGCTATTCAAAAGGCAGCCAAATTCTTAGGGGGATGGAGATTATCAGGCTGTGAGCTTTATGTAACGGTAGAGCCTTGTCCTATGTGTGCAGGTGCTATTATTCTTTCTAGGATAGATACACTGATTATAGGAACTATGGATCCAAAAGGTGGAGGTGCAGGTTCTTTATTTAATATTCCAGAAGATGAAAGATTAAATCATAAAACAAAAGTAATAAAAGGAATATTAAAGGATGAATGCGCAACACTTATGAAAAATTTTTTTAAATATCTTAGAAATAAAAATAAATAAATGGAGAGATGGCAGAGCGGTTGATTGTGCTCGACTCGAAATCGAGTTTACTAATTTTAGTAACGTGGGTTCAAATCCCACTCTCTCCGCCAAAAAAATGGCTTTAGCAAATCAGCTAAAGCCATTTTTAAATACATAGAAACATGTAAAGTTTTTATTTTGTAGAGTGTCTTTTGTGAAATTTTAAGCAGCGAAAATATGAAATAAAATGAGATATTTTACTGGAAATATAACATTTGAATTGCTTTAAAAATTTAACTTTAGTAGTCCAAATAGAATATAATCTAGAAAGAGAAAAAGTTTCTAGTATAAAGCAAATAAAAATAATTGTTAAAGATAAGATAGAATAATATATGTTGTTTAAATAATCAGAAAGCATTCCTAATACGGCAGCAATGAGTACTAATAACAAAGTCATGTAAAATTTATTCATTTATGTCACCTCGAAATTTAGCATCTACTTTAGCATACATCATTTTTGCGTAAAAAAAAAGTTTAAAAATTGTAAAATAGTTATGAAATTCTTAACATATTATTAATGGAGGTTGTATTAGAAGTTATGAGGGGGATTAAAATGTTTATTTTAGTTTTTTTATTTATAGTATTGTTATGGTGTGCTTATTATATGGTAGAAAATAAAAAGGTTTCATTTATATTGAAATTTGTATTATGTTCTTTTTTATTTGGATTTTTAGGATATTGGTTAGAAGATATTTTATATGGTCAGGTAGACATTTTTACTGCCACAGGAGCTATATTAGGAGGATTGTTAGCTATAGGATTAAAAGAATAGTTTAAGTTTTTAATTTATGGGTATATTTAAGATATACCAATGGAAAAAAATAAGGGAGGTCTTAAGATGAAAAAAATATTGATTGCTTATGACGGTTCAGATTATGCTAAGAAAGCTCTTTTAAAAGGAAAAGAAATAGCTGAAAAGTTTGGAAGTTCTATAAAGGTTGTTTATGTTGTAGATGATACTCCATTTCGAAGAGGATTAATGGAAACAGATGTGGCATTTCAAAAATTGAAAGAAGCTGTTTTAGAAAAAAGTCACGGAATGTTAGAAGAGGGATTGAAGGATTTGAAAGATTTTTCAGGAAAAGTGGATTCAGCTATAGAATTTGGACATCCTGCCCATAAAATTATTGAGGTGGCTGAAAAAGAAGATATGGATTTAATTGTAATGAGTAATAGAGGTTTAGGATCTTTTCAAAAGGCTATGTTAGGAAGTGTGTCTCATAAAGTATTGAGTCATTCAAAGGTCTCCGTTTTAATTGTAAAATAATTTATAGATTTGTATATAAGTAGTTTGCACGGAAAATATTTTTATAAGTTAGTATCTATACGAATAGCCAAAAAGAAGAGGATGGTTTGGAAGTTGATTGAAACCATTCTCTTCTTTTTAGTTTTACAGCAAATTATGTATTGAATAAAATTGCAAGCTAGATTTTTAAAAAGGATTATCAAGAAAACTTCCTTTTTATATATGAATTGTTGAAAGTATTGTATATAAACTAGTGATTAGAATTTTTAATGACTTTTAAGATCGTATCTAAATAGTTACTAATCATATAAATATCAGCATCTACTAAGTCTTCATTATTGTTTATTTTACGAGTAATTAAGGTGTGGACAGAATCCATCAAATGAATAGTAGTATGCATAGTTCGCTCCTCCTTTTCTAAAAATTAAGATGTTGATTTTAATCTATATTCCTATTTTGTAACACATAGAAAATTATGTGATAAAAAGTGTTTTGTAAAATAAATAATATGTTTAAAAGAGTATTTATATATTAGCATACTTTATATATTTTTCAACTAAAAAGGAGGGGTGTGTATAAGAAAAGATGGCGTAAATTAATTTTTTGCAGGATCACTTCAATGTTCGTTTTTAATGAAATAAATATATTTGTTTATATATAAATACAAAAAATAATACTCAAAAACACGAACATTTTAAAATAAAAATAGAAAAAAGTTGACTTTTGTAGAATAATGGATTAAAATGACAATATCAATTTAATGTATAGGAGGATGAACATGGAAGTAATATGTAGATGGATGAATTTTTTTAAGCTAGAAGAACATGAAACAAATATAAAAACAGAAGCAACAGCAGGACTTACAACATTTATGACAATGGCATATATTCTTATTGTACAGCCAAGCATGATGTCTGCTGCTGGTATGGACACAGGGGCAGTTACGGTAGTAACAGCTTTACTTTCAGGAGTGTTTACACTATTTATGGCTCTTTATACAAACCTTCCGTTTGCTTTAGCACCTGCTATGGGAAGTAATGCTTTTTTTGCTTTTACATTAGTAGCAGGAGGATTAGTAACTTGGCAACAAGGACTTGGAATGGTATTTATATCAGGAATGATTTTTATATTACTTACGATCTTAGGACTTCGTGAAATTGTGGTTAAGATGATTCCTAAGAATGTAAAAATTGCTATTGGATCAGCTGTAGGATTCTTTATTGTACTTGTTGGATTTAAAAGTGCTAAATTTATGACGATTACAGAAGGTTCTATTAAGATGGGAGATTTAGGAGATCCTATTGCCAAATTATCTTTAATTGGATTAGCTGTAGCAGTGATTTTAATGTCACATAAAGTAAAAGGTGCTCTTTTGTGGGCAATGATTGGAACGACTATCATTGGGATTCCTATGGGAATTACAAAGGTACCTAGTAGCTTGATATCTATGCCTCCATCTATTTCCCCTATTGCGTTTCAATTAGATATTATGGGCGCATTAAAATGGAGCTTCTTTCCACTTATGTTTACATTCTTTGTAGGAGATTTTTTTTCTACATTAGGTACTTTACTGGGGGTATCGGCAAAAGCAGGATTTTTAGATGAAGAAGGAAATTTACCAAATATAGATAAACCCTTTTTAGTAGATGCTATAGCTACCATAGTAGGAGCTTTGTTAGGTTCTACGGTAGTTACAACTTATATTGAATCAGCATCAGGAGTAGAGGCAGGAGGACGTACTGGACTTACGGGAGTTGTAACAGGAATTTGTTTTTTACTTACTATGTTTTTTACACCTATTGCAGGTATGATTCCAGCAGCAGCTACAGCACCTGCGTTAATTTTGATCGGTCTTTTGATGTTATCGGGAATGAGTGAAATTGATTATTCAGATTTTACAGAAGCTTTCCCTGCATTTGCGACTATTATTTTTACTGCTTATACATCAAGTATTGCAAATGGAATCAGTATAGGAATTATTTCTTATACTTTTGTGAAACTAGTTTCAGGAAAAGCAAGAGAACTTCATTTTGGAATTTATATTTTATGTATTCCTCTAATTTTTTACTTTATGATTATGTAATTCTACAGATATTAGAAAGGGGTAAGGATAATGAAAATATTTCCGAAAGATAAAAAAGCATTGATTGAAGCTGCTATGGGAAAAAGACCATGTGATTTAGTTATTCAAAATGTAAATATGCTAAATGTATTTACAGGAGAAATTTATAAAGCAAATATAGGAATTTATGACGGATTTATTGCTCATATTCAGTGTGATCCAGATGATTTACATAGACAAGAAAACGAATTAATAGGAAAAGAGTATTATGATGGTTGTGGAAAATACATGATTCCAGGACTGATTGATGCACACATTCATATAGAAAGTACTATGATGACACCAAGAAACTTTGCACAAGCAGTTGTTCCTCATGGAACAACTACTGTTGTTACAGATCCTCATGAAATTGCAAATGTATGTGGAATAGACGGAGTTATGTATATGCATGAATCAAGTGAAGATATTCCTATGAGACAGTATATTTTAGCTCCCTCTTGTGTGCCTGCTGTTCCTGGCAAGGAAAATGCAGGAGCGATTTTTAAACACAAAGAAGTCAAACAATTATTAGAATTAAAAAGGGTAATCGGATTAGCAGAAGTAATGGATTATCCAGGTGTGATTCATAATGATCAAAGAATGGTAGACATATTAGATTGTGTAGAAAAAAGAAATCTTTTTATGCAAGGACATGCTCCTTTTGTAAGTGGAAGAGAGCTTTCAGCTTATTTATGTGCAGGACCAAGTAGTGATCATGAAAGTCGTATAGGACAAGAAGCAAGAGATAAAATGAGAGCAGGTATGTATGTAGATGCTAGAGAAAGTTCTATTTCAAAAAACGTAGAAGATATTATTAAAAATATAAAGGATTTTAGATATTTTACTTATCTGACTCTTTGCACAGATGATAGAGAAGCAGAAGATATTTTAAGAAGTGGACATATGAATGATGTAGTAAGAAAAGCAATACAATGTGGTATGAATCCTATAGATGCCATTAGAAGTGCTACTTTAAATGCAGCAAAAGAGATTGGAATGAACAATTTAGGAGCTATTGCACCTGGATACGTGGCAGATTTAGTCTTATTAGATTCATTAGAGGAAATGAGTCCTTGTGCAGTATTTTTTGAAGGCAAATTAGTTGCAGAAAATAAAGAGTTAAAAGCAGAGATTTTACATAAATCTTTTGAATTAGAAAATAAAAATACTATGTTTGTAGAGAATATATCAGTAGATGATTTTAAAATAAAAGCACCCATACAAGAAGGAAAAATAAAAACAAGAATTATACAGTATCAAGAGCTTAATTTTTCTACAACAGATTTTGTCATAGAAGAGCTTCCTGTAAAAAATGGATATTTAGATATTTCTCATGATCCAACTCTCAAATTTGTTATTGTGATCAATAGACATAAAGGATATGAAACAAAGGGGTATGGAATAGTGAGAAACTTTGGTACTCATACAGGAGCTGTAGGAAGTACAGTATCTCATGATTGTCACAATTTAACCATTGTTTATGATATTTCAAAGAATGCTTATATGGTTGCTAAGGATTTGATTGAGCTTGGTGGAGGAATAAATTGCGCAAAAGATGAAAAAATAATAGAGCATCTTCCTCTTCCGATAGGAGGACTTATGTCTAATAAATCTTGCTATGTCATTGCTCAAGAAGCAACCAAAATGAAAAAAGCTTTAAAAGATTTAGGACTTACAGAAATTGAGAATCCTCTTTTAAGAATTGCTACATTGGCTCTTCCAGTGATACCAAATGCAAAGATGTCTGACCTTGGAATGGTTGATGTACTAAAACAAGAAATTGTAGATTTATTTATTTAAACCACTGAACTTTTCAGTGGTTTTTTTATATAAAAAATAATATTTAATTTGAAATTAACAGACTTTTTAAATGTTGATAACATATTATAAATATAATAATGATGAAAATACTTAAAGGAGGTTTTTAGATTGAGAAGAAAAGGACTCTTAAAAGTTATATTTTCAGTAGTATTCATTGTTATGGTTGCTGTAAGTGGCATGAATTTGTTTCAACAAGATGAAGTTTGTGAAAATGTAGTAGAAGCTACGTTACAAGATTCACCTAAATATGTTTTTTATTTTATAGGGGATGGGTTAGGAGCAGGACAAAGGCAGATGGCACAATATTATTTGCAGCAGTTTAAAAACAATAAAGAAGAAAAATTATTAATTAATAATTTGCCTATATCAGGGATTAATACAACTCATGCTAAGGATACTTTAGTTACAGATTCAGCGGCAGCAGGAACTGCATTAGCTACAGGACATAAAACAAATAATGGAATCATTTCAATGCTTCCAGATGGAAAAAAAGTAAAGACTCTGATAGAGGCTGCCGAAGAAAAGAAAATGGCTACAGGAATTATTACAACGACTCGATTAACCCATGCAACGCCAGCAGTTTTTGCATCTCATAATGTACATAGAGATAATGAAAATGAAATTGCAGAGGAATATGTAAAAAGTGGAGTGGACTTCTTTGCAGGTGGAGGAGCAAGACATTTTATTCCTAAAAGTGGATGGTTAGACGGAGAGGTAAACATTCAATCAAAAAGAAAAGATGATAAAAATCTGGTAGACGAATTTAAAAAATTAGGATATCAAACTTTCTTAGGAAAAACATCAACCAATGGATTTAGGAATATGGTTGTAGATGGTAAAGAAAAAGTATTTGCTGTTTTTCAAGAATCTCATATGCCTTATGAGGTAGACAGATCACATAAAAAAGATACTCCTAGTTTAGCAGAAATGACGAAAAAGGGTATTGAAGTATTATCAAAATATGATCAAGGTTTTTTTATGATGGTAGAAGGTGGAAGGATCGACCATGCCTGTCATGCAAATGATGCAAAGAGTGCAATTGAGGATACATTAGCTTTTGATGAAGCAGTTCAACAGGCATATGAATTTTATAAAGTTCACCCAGAAGAGACCCTAATAGTAGTTGTAGGAGATCATGAAACAGGAGGTATGGGATTAGGATTTGGTAATAACTATTTTTTAAATATGAATCATTTAGATCATGTAAAAATTTCTGTAGAGGATGTTTTACAAGGAAAATATACAGGAAATCGTGAAGAATATTTTGGTTACATCGCTGAAAATTTTGGCCTAAAAAATTTAACAGTTGAAGAAAAATCTAAAATAGAAAAAGCAATGAATATGGTAGATCAAAAAATAAAGACCGATTCTAATGCGTATGGAGGATATGATCCAGTTGCAATTGAAGCCACTCATATTCTTTCAGAAAGAGTAAATATGCAGTGGACTAGTTATGCACATACAGGAACTTCTATTCCTATGTCTGCTGTAGGCACAGGGCAAGAAAACTTTTTAGGATATAAAGATAATACTGAAATTGCAAAAGCTATGGCAAGTTTAATGGGGTTTAAATTAACAAAATAAAACATATCAATAGCTAGGGCAATCCTGGCTATTGATGTTTTATCATAAGAAATTTTAATGATTATAAATATAGAGAGGATGTATTCATGAAAAAACGAATATATATGTTTTTGATGATAGGGATGGTTATTTCTATATTCACATTTTATAATCAATCCTTTAGAAAAAGTGAAAATACATTTGAATTAAGAGGTATGGTATTAGAAACAAATGATTCAGAAATGATACAAGCAGGGATTTCTAAAATAGGAGATCAATCTGTAAAGGTAATGATAAAAGAAGGAAAATATAAAGGGAAAACAATAGAAGCTAAAAATCATCTTACAGGAAATTTAGAATATGATAATTATTATAAAAAGGGAGATGAAATAGTAGTAGCCATATTAGAAGAAAATCACATTATTAAGCAGGCCGTAACGATAGATATATATAGACAGGGATGGCAGATGATTTTATTTATTTTATTTGTATTATGTTTAATTTTATATGCAGGTGTAATAGGGGTAAAAGCTATATTTTCTTTTATGGCAAGTGTATATATTATATGGATGTTTCTCATTCCTCAACTATTAATAGGTAAAAATCCACTAATTGTGACTGTTATTACACTTACTGTATTATCAGCAATTATTATTTTTTCTATAGGAGGATTTACAAAAAAAGGATATTCTGCTTTTGTAGGCACTATGACTGGAATTATTGTAACAATAGGAGTAACTACTTTTTTTGGCAAAAAATTAAATCTTTGTGGAATGACGAGTCCTTTTGCAGAAACTTTATTGTTTAGTGGGTATTTAAATTTGAATATGCAACAAATTTTTTATGCTGCTATTATTATAGGTGCTTCAGGAGCTGCTATGGATATTGCTATGGATATTTGTGCTTCTATAGAAGAAATTAAAATGAAAAAGCCAGATATAGATCGAAAAAGCTTAATACAATCGGGGTTGAATATAGGAAAGTCAGTGATAGGGACCATGACTACAACACTTTTATTAGCTTATTCTGGAGGATATTTAACACTGCTGATGCTTTTTATGAGCAAAAATACTAGCTTTACGAGAATGATGAATTTAAAAATTGTAGCAGCAGAAATTATGAGAACGATGGTGGGGAGTATAGGATTAGTTTTAGTAGCACCTATTACAGCATTTGTTGCTGGATATATTTTTAGCTGTGATTTCCCTTGTAGAAAAAATTATAAAAAACGTCACTAAATTTTAAATCATTGCTCTACCTTTTATGACTTTGCTAAAATATAGTTTAGCTTGCAAAAGAATCGTTTGTTTGATAGGCTGAGAAATATGAAAGCTTATGTAGAAAGAAGGAGAAAAATGAAATCTAGTTTCATAAGAATCAAAAGGGATATAGAAAAATTAAGTGAGTTTAGTGAGACTCAAATAGGATGTACTCGTTTTCCTTATACAAAGGAAGATAAAAGTGCTCGAAATTACCTAATAGAAGAAATGAAAAAAATAGGTTTATCTGTGAGGATAGATGGAATAGGAAATATACATGGGGTTTTAGAAGGGACAAAGGATTTGCCTAAGGTTATGATGGGCTCTCATATAGATACAGTTTTTGAGGGTGGAAATTTTGATGGAGTAGGAGGTGTAATCTGTGGTCTTGAGGTCATGAGAGTATTAAAAGAAGAAAAGATCATTCTTGATCACCCAGTAGAATTAGTAGTTTTTGTAGGAGAAGAGGGATGTGACTTTGATTCTCCATATATAGGAAGTAAAGTGCTTACAGGAAAATTTCATATAGAAGATTTAAAGAAAATAAGAAACAAAAAAGGAATATCTGCTTATAATGCAGCCAAAGATTTTGGACTTGATCCAGACACAATCCATAAGGACGTTCTTGTTTCCAAAGATATAAAAGCAATGGTTGAGCTACATATAGAACAAAGCCTTGTATTAGATCATGAAAATATTTCTATCGGAATTGTAGAAAATATTGCAGGACTCAGTAGGCTAGAGGTCATAGTAAAAGGAGTTGCAAATCATTCAGGAGCTACTCCTATGTATTTAAGACAAGATGCTTTATTAGCTTGTGCAAGGATGATTACAAAAGTTAATGAAATTACAATAGAAAAAGGAAACTGCTCTACAGTAGCAACAGTAGGCAGAATTTTATGTAGTCCTAATCAAGTGAATGCCATTGGGGGGGAAGTATCTTTTACGATTGATATAAGAGATATAGATAAAAAAATGATACAAACTATCACAGAAGAAGTCATAAAAAATATAAAAGAAATAGCGGTGAATGAGCATGTAGAAATTCAAATTTATAATATAGGAACAGGAGATCCTATGGAGCTTTCCTCAAATATTATAGATATGATTGAAGAAGTAGTGAAAAGTAAAAATATAAAAAGCAAAAGGATGAATAGTGGAGCAGGACATGATGCTTGTATGTTTGAAGATATTACAGATGTAGGAATGATTTTTGTACCTAGCGTAGGGGGAAGAAGTCATGTTCCAGAAGAATTTACTAAGTATGAAGATTTGCAGTTAGGATGTGAAGTACTACTAGATACCATTATAAAATTAGCTTTAGATTTTTATTCAAAATAACTAGATGGAGTGTGACAGATGAATAAAAAAATTTTAAAAGGATTATCTGTATTTTTTATATTATTATCTATTGTTTTAGTTTTTACAGGGTGTGATAATCAAGGAGCCATAGAGACAAGCAGTGAGTCAGAACCTTTAAAAGAACAAGCAACTACCCAAGTAGTAGGAGACTTAAAGGTTCATTTTATTGATGTAGGTCAAGCAGATAGTATTCTCATTCAAAATGAAGATCATAATATGCTCATTGATGCAGGAAATAATGGAGATGGCGATTTAGTAGTAAATTATTTAAAAAAGCAAGGGATTGAAAAATTAGATTATGTAGTAGGAACCCATCCTCACGAAGACCATATAGGTGGATTAGATGATGTGATTGACAATTTTCATATTGAAAAGGTATACATGCCAAAGGTTACTCATACAAGTAAAACTTTTAAAGATGTAATGACTTCTATTAAAAATAAAGGACTTAAAATATCTACTCCTCATGTAGGAGAAGAAATCATACTTGGAGATGCAAAAGGGATGATTCTTGCACCCAATAACCTAGAATATAAGGACTATAACAATTATTCTATTGTTATAAAATTAGTCTATGGAAATACTTCATTTTTATTTACTGGAGACGCAGAAAGTATTTCAGAAGCTGAAATGTTAAAGAATGGGTTAGATTTATCATCAGATGTATTAAAGGTAGGACATCATGGAAGTCATTCTTCTACAACTATTCCATTTTTAGATCAAGTAAATCCTAAATATGCAGTGATTATGTGTGAAACAGGAAATGATTATGGACATCCTCATAAAGAGACCATGGAAAAATTAGAACAAAGAAATATTTCTATTTACAGAACAGATCAGCAGGGAACTATTATTGCTAGTAGCAATGGGCAAGAAATAAATTTTAATATATCATCTACAAATGATGCTTATAAAAAAGATACAAACATAAATGATAAAAAAGAAATTTCTAAAGAGCAATCTACGGAAAGCACAGAAGGACTTATTAAAGGAAATATAAACAGCAAAGGAGAAAAAATCTATCATATGCCAGATGGGGTCTATTATGCAAAGGTCAATGCAGAAGTTTACTTTAAAACAGAAGAAGAAGCACAGAAGGCTGGATTTAGAAAATCAAAAAGGTAGGGGATAGAATGTATCTTGTAATTGACAGATTTGAAGGAAGTTATGCAATATGTGAAGATGAAGAAAAAAATATGATCTCTATGGAAAAAGAAAAACTTCCCAAAGAAGCAAAGGAAGGGGATGTATTATTTGTCTCTGAGGAAAGAATTATTATAGATTATGAGGAAACCAATAAAAGAAAAAAAGAGATAGAAAAAATAATAGATGATCTGTGGGAATAACCTTCTAGGAAACTAGGAGGTTTTTTGATGAAATTAAAAATAAGTTGACGGAGATTATATTTTTTATTATAATGAATAGTAATTCATTATAATATGAATCTAAATTCATAAAAGAGGTGAAAAAATGCCTAAAATCATAAAGGATATAGAGGAAAATATATTTAATGGAGCAATGGATTTATTTGGAGAGCATGGATATACAGAAGTAGATATGAAAATGATTTCAAAAAAGGTAGGAATCGCAGTAGGAACACTATATAATTATTATCCCAATAAACAAAAGTTATTTATGGATGTTTTGAGAAAAAGTTGGGAAATAACATTTGAAAAACTAGAGAATGTGTTACAAGAAAGTATAGATGTAGATGTGAAATTAGAAAAATTTATTTCTGTTTTATATGATGAGATATCTACAAGAAAAGGCTTGGGAGGAGCTTTAAATAAAGAAGATGTTTTTAAAGGAGAAGATCTATCACTTATTTTTAAAATGAAAGAAAATATTTTTGAAAAGATGATGAAAATTCTTGCTCTGATAGAATTGAAAAAAAATATTATATTAACAGAAGCAGTGAAAAAAAGAATAGGAATGAGTATGATCATTATGATTTCCGGTATGATTAAAGAATATCCACAAGAGAAGGATATAAACGTGGAGTTTGTTAAAAGTTGGATAACATGTTTATTACAATCAGTAAAGACTTGTGGTAATAAGTCAAGATAGAAAAAGATAGGTTTTGATTAAACTTACAATAATATTTTCTAAAAAAGTCAGCACTTAATAAACCTAAGGTAAATTAGGATTAAAACGAAAAGATTGCGCATCGAAGATTATTCGATATTATACACTCCTTTCTGGTGCATAAAGTTGGTGATTGCGTAGCAGCACATCCACCATGCGCACAAATTTTCTTGCAGTAAGGACGAGAGCTCTTTTATGTTGATGCTTAGGAACTTCATGATATTTCTTGAGATAGTATTCTCTATAAACAGGTTCATTACGCATAAGTGAATTGGCAGCTTCAATCAAGTAATAGCGAAGGTAATGATTTCCCGTTTTAGTCATTGTAGTTCTTTCAGATTCAAAATTACCAGATTGTTTTCGCTTCCAGTAAAGACCTGCATATTTGGCAATTTTGGATTCATTTTCGAAGCGTTGAATTTGACCAATTTCGGCTATTATGCCAGCAGCATAAACAGGTCCAATGCCTGGAATGCTAAGCAATGATTTGGATTCAGGTAAAATTTCAAATAATTGCTGAATTGCTTTATCAAGTTCTTTGATCTGTTTTTTTATGGTTTTAATCATCATAGCATATGAAGCCAAAATAACATCGACTGAATTCTGCATGACTTTTCCTAGTCGATAAGAGTCTCTAATGGCTTTTGAAAGTGATTTCGCAAGCTTTTCAGGATTGCTAAATCGACCACGGCCTTTTTCTTGTAAAATAGCAGCNAGGAATAGGACTCAATATCCAAGTCGATAGATGAAAATTTTTGAATTTAAATATATTATACGAGGAGAGTAATGTATGACAGAAAGAGAAAAAATGATGGGAGAAGAGAAAATTTCTAGCGTATTATTAAAATTGTCTATACCAGCAATTATAGGCATGTTGGTAAATGCTATTTATAATATAGTAGATACTGCCTTTGTAGGAATGTTAAAAAATACGAGTGCGATTGCTGCTGTTAGTGTGGCTTTTCCTATGTTTGTTATGATAGGCGCCATAGGACTGATGTTTGGAATAGGGGCTGCATCGTATATATCTAGACTTCTAGGAGAAAAGAATAAAAAATTAGCAGATCAAACGGCTTCTACTACATTTTTTACGAGTTTGATTTTTAGTATGTTTTTTACAATATTTGGGGTTGTGTTTATTGTTCCTATATTAAAAATGTTTGGGGCTACAGATACGATTATGATTTTTGCAAAAGATTATTCGAAGATTATTATGTTCGGATCTACTTTTACAATTATGAATATGACGCTTAATAATATGATTCGAGCAGAAGGAAATGCAAAATATAGTATGATGGCTATGAGTATAGGAGCACTTCTTAATATTATATTAGATCCTATTTTTATGTTTGTATTTGATATGGGTATCAAAGGAGCTGCAGTAGCTACAGTTGTGGCTCAAAGCATATCTTTTATATTTTTGATGAGATACTATATATTTAAAAAAAGTTATATTCATATTTCTATAAAATATTTTTCTTTTTCTATAAAGATTTATAATGAAATTATGAAAATAGGGCTGGCTACTTTTGCTAGACAAGCTTTAGGAAGTTTTGCTTTGGGCTTTATCAATCTAGCTGCAAAAGGATATGGCGATGCAGCTGTTGCGGCTATGGGGATTTCTTTAAGAGTATTTTCGCTAGGAATGTTTGTAATATTTGGATACAATCAAGGATTTCAACCTGTAGTGGGTTATAATTATGGAGCAAAAAAATACAAAAGATTAAAAGAGGCTATCGAAATATCTGTAAAATGGACTAGTATATTTTGCATCATAGTTACTATAGTATTTGCTATTTTTGCAAAAGAAATTGTATTAGTATTTAGTCAGGATATGGATGTGGTAACTATTGGAGCAAAGACTTTAAGAGTCATGAGCATATTATTCCCTTTATTTGGATTTCAACAAGTTTATGGAGTATTATTTCAAGCACTGGGAAAAGGAAAGGAAGCGTTAGCTTTATCTGTGGCAAGACAAGGGATATTTTTACTTCCTGCTATTTTTATTTTACCAAAATGGTTTGAATTAGATGGAGTCATCTGGAGTCAGACTGTTGCAGATTTATTAACACTGATATTTACCAGCATACTAGCTATTAGATTGCATAAAGAAATTAGAAAAGAGATGACAGATCAAAGGGCATAGAGTTAAAAAAGGGAGGAATGATATTTTGATAAAAATGATGAAACCAATGATTGTTGTTTTATTATGTATATTATTTGGAACTATGACTTATGCGCAAAGTCCATCAAAAGGAACGATCATAGAAAATGGAGCTATTTTATGCAAAGAGCCTAAGGCATCTTCTCAAGTTATAGAAAGACTTTCATTAGGAGAAGAGATATATATAGAAGACAATCACGGTAGATGGTATAAGATTTCTACAAAGAGAGGAACTTTTGGGTGGATTCATAGTGAATATGTACTTTTAAAAAAAGAAGAAAAGCCGTTTATACAAAATGCTTTTGTGAATACAGAATCTATAAATATATATAAAGAAGCAAATATAGAATCAGATATTGTAGGAAGGTTAGGTTTTTCTACTAAGATTGCATTAGTAAAAAGAAAAGATAGATGGATTGAGGTTTCTATGGGAGATGAGGTTTTAGGATGGGTAGTAGATGAAAATATACAAATTATTCCTCATATTTCAAAAGGAAAAGTGTTGATAGAAAGTGAAATTTTGTCTAAGCCTTCAGCAGGTATGAAAAGTATAGATACAATTAATAAAAATACCAAAGTCAATATTCTTAATTTACAAGATGGTTATTTTGAAATTGAATATCAAAGTAAAAAAGGATGGATTCTGGCAAGGAATGTAAGTCTTATTCATGAAGAATTTTTTTCTGAAAGTTTCATAAAGAAAGAAATAGATATCAAAGAAGAAAAAGAAGATAATGTTACAACATATGGACAGATTATAGAAGATGCAAAACTTTTAGGAAATGATTATAAAGTAATGGCTTATGATTTGTCTATAGGATCTTGTGGAAAAAGTGTAGGATCAAAATATAGAGGGTATACTCGAACAGGTATTAATTTAAATGGAAAACAATGGGGAGAAGTAATGGTTGTTGCTGTAGATTCAAAAAAAATTCCTCTTGGAAGTAAGGTACTTATAGTATTTGATGAAAAAGATTGGAGATCCAAATATAATGGTATTTATCTTGCCGCAGACACAGGTGGTGGAGTGCAGGGAAATGAGATGGATATTTATTTAGGAGATGGAGGAAATGACCGGATTCAAGCTGTAAAAGATTTTGGAACAGCTAATCATGTAAGTGTATATCTTTTAAATTAAGCCCTTATGGGCTTTTTTTGTATACAAAAACAAATGGATGGGAAAAATAACATGGGAGGTGAAAAATTGAAACAAATTCTTACTCATAGACAAATTTCATTTATTGTTTTTGGATTGACTGTAGGTTATGGGCTTATTAATTTACCACAAAAAGTAGCAGAAGATGGAGGAACAAGAGGATGGGTTTCTTTAGTCTTTGCCACACTTGTTACAATATTTTTTACCTATATTATTCTGAAGCTTAGTTGTAGTTACCCAAACCAAACCATTGAGGAATATAGTAAGACATTAACTAATGGATTTTTTTCATCTTTGATTGTCCTATTTTATATTATATATTTTTTTATTTCCTTTTGTATGATGACAAGAATTACTTGTGAGACTATTAAGCTGACTATACTCATTAAGACGCCTATATGGGTACTTTCTTTTTCTTTATTAATGGTTGTTTATTATGCAATGATACATAAAATATTTACAGTAGGAAGAATATGTGAAATTTATGGAACAATTATTATTATAGGTGCTCTTTTTTTATTTTTTTCCATTTTTTTAGAAGGAGAATGGATTCATTTACGCCCTTTTTTTGAAGTAAAGGAGTTGCCTAAATATATCTATCATTCTACAACTATTATTTTCTCTTTTCTAGGAATAGAAATTTTAATTATTATTCCAATTGAAAAAAAAGTTCATACTCATATCTATAAATATATTTTGGGTATGATTTTGTTTATAGGTTTTTTTTATATTTTAGATGTGGAAGCTTGTATATCTGTGATGGGGGCTGAAAATATTGTTTATTACAATGATGCATTATTGGCCACCTTAAGAAGAATAGATATTAAAGGACTCCAATTTATTAGAAGATTAGATGGAATTTTTATTATCATATGGATTATGTCTGTCTTTTGTAGTATATTGATTGAAGCCTATGCAACAGCTTATTTGATTCATAAAAAGGTTGAAAAAATATCTTTTTCTAAAATATCTTTTTTTGTAATCAGCATGGGATTTTTGGTATCCTTGGTGCCCGCAACATTTATGGAAACAGAAGAAATGTTAGATATAGTGAGTAAATTGGGAATTTGGGCTAGTGCTGTTATTCCTACCATATTGTTAATGATTGAAAAGGTGAAAAAAAATGCTAAAAAAAGTATATAAATGGATGATTTTAATTTTATTGGGCAACATTTTATGTGGATGCTGGGATTATAGGGATATTGATAAAAAATGTGTAGTGGTTTCTATAGGAGTAGATAGGATAAAGGATATGATTGAATTTTCAGCAGAGTTGGCTCAGCTTAATTCTCCGAAAGAGAAAAGTGAAAAAGCACAAGTAGCAAATGTATACAATATGATATCTCAAGGAAAAACCTTTGAAGATGCTAGAAGGAACTATGATGCAAGCAATCCATTTCCCATTTTTTTAGGAGCTTCAAGAGTAGTTGTTTTTGGAGAAGTTTATGCCAAAGAAGGAATAGGGGCTTATTTGAATAGAGTAGATCGTACTACAGATTATAGAAAGACAGTTTTAGCTGTAGTGAGTAAAGAAAGACCTTCTATTCTTTTAAATAGAAATATAAAAAAAGATATAGCCGTAGGATTTTTGGTTGAGGATATTATAGACAATTTATCCAATAGAGGAAAAACTATATATTCTACAGTGGGGGACCTTTTATCAGATGTAGAATTGCAACAAGGAGGATATATCATGCCTTATATAGGTATGAGAAAAAATAATATATCTTATTTAGGACTGGCAGTTATGAAGGATTCAAAGTTGATAGATGTAATTGATGAGAAAGATACCCAAGGACTTTTGTATTTGTTGGTCAAAAACATTTCATCATTTGAAGGAATAGAGGAGATAAAGAATAAAGACAATATGTATTCATTTTTAATATCTATTAGAAAAAGAAAAATAAAGATAGATTATGAAGAAAATACACCTACTATTTATGTTGATTTAAAATTAGAGGGACAGCTTTCCTATCAATATTATCGTGGTCATCTACATAAAAAAGATATAAAAAATTTAGAAGAAAAAATTTCTAAAATAGAAAAACAAAAAATACAAGAGATCATTCAAAAAGCTCAAAAAGAATACAAATGTGATATTTTTGGATTTGTTGAATATTTTAGAGCACAACATATACAAGAATATGAAAAGATGCAATGGAGAAAAATATTTCCAAATGCTAAAGTAGTGGTTCGTGTCAATACTAAGATAGTAAACACGAATCTAGTCAATCAAAATGCTAAAAAACCACTTGAGGAATGAATAGGATGAATAATAAAAAACTATGGATAGAAAGATTACAACAAATAGATGGGGAAATGCTTATCAAGAAAATTTCTATGAATGGTCAAGATATTTTTTTAGCATATCTTCCTTTATTAACAAATAAAAAAATGATTTCTGAATATATTATTAAACCCATATTAAACGAAAAAAATGAAAAAGTGGATATACAAAAGCTGTTGGAATCTATTCTTTATATAGATGATGCATTTTTAGATGAAGATATGGATAAATTAGAAAATTATATTTTGAAAGGGTATTCTATTATCTTTTGTTCTCATTGCAAAAATTATATTGTGGCCAATACGAAAAAGACAGAAAAAAGATCAGTGAGTCCTCCAGAATTAGAAACTACATTAAGAGCTCCTAAGGATGCATTTACAGAAAGTCTAGAAACAAATTTATCTTTGATTCGATCTAGAATTAAAGATAAATCATTAAAGATGGATTTTTATTGTATAGGAACAAGAACACAGACAGATGTAGTGATGATGTATATGGAAGATATAGCTAATGAAGAGTTTGTAGAGGAAGTGAAAGAAAAATTATCAAAAATACATATAGATGGAATTTTAGAATCAGGGTATATACAAAAGATTTTACTAGATAATACATTTGATCTGTTTCCTCAGACAGGAATTGCAGAAAGATCTGATACAGTATGTGCCAATATTTTAGAAGGAAAAATTGCTATTTTTGTAGAAGGTAGTAATTTGGCTTTGATCGTACCTAAAATATTTATTGAGTTTTTAGATGCAGGGGAAGATCATTATGACAATCTATATTTAGGGATTTTTTCTAAAGTTTTAAGAATATTTTCTTTGTTTTCATCATTATTACTATCTTCTTTATATGTAGCTGTAGTAAGCTTTCATACAGATATTTTACCTCCTCAATTTATATTAGCATTAGCTACATCTAGAACGGCAGTTCCATTTAATTCTATTATAGAGGCTGTACTAATGGAACTTGTAGTAGAAATATTAAGAGAAGCTAGTATTAGGCTTCCCAAGCAAGTAGGACCTGCAATTGGAATTGTAGGAGCCATTGTAATAGGGCAAGCAGCTGTTGCAGCAGGGGTGATAAGTCCTTTGATTGTAATTATTGTGTCTCTTGCTATGTTATGTTCTTTTGTGGCTCCAGATTATACAATCATGAGCCCTTTTAGAATTTTAAAATTTATGATTATTTTTTTTACAGGCATTCTAGGTTTGTTTGGATTGGTTATGGGTATTACATTGATTGTTATTCATCTTAGTAGTTTAACAACACTAGGGATTCCGTATCTTTCAGTCTTGTCGCCATTTCATAGAGAGGATCTAAAGAAATATTTTCTAAGTGAAATTACTTTAGCTAAAAAAAGACCAAGCTTTTTAAGAACAAAGAATCCAATAAGAAAATAAATGCTCCTGTAAAAGGGAGCTTGTTCATTTTTTGATAATTTTTGTATAGATACAATATAAAATGTATGGGCATTGTGATACAATATAAAAAGAATATGATAAAATAAAAATGAAAGTTATAGGAAAGGGGACCTTAAATTGAAAAAATACAATCATCTATTTGGACCTGTTCCCTCAAGAAGAATGGGATTGTCTATTGGAGTAAGTCCTATTCCCCCAAAATACTGCAATTATTCTTGTGTATATTGTCAGCTTGGGAGAACTACTAAAATGACCAATACAAAAGAAACATTTTTTGAAACAAATTTAATTCTTAAAGAGTTTAAAGAATATTTAAAAGAAAATATAGATTTTGATGTAGTGACCATCGTAGGAGAAGGGGAGCCTACTTTATATAAAAATATAAAAGAGCTTATTTTGGAATTAAAACAATTGACTCAAAAACCTATAGCAGTCATTACAAATGGATCTTTTCTGAATGAAGAAGAGGTCAGAAATAGTCTTTTAGATGCAGATATTGTCCTTCCTTCTTTAGATGCATATGATGAAGAAAGTTTTAGAAAAATAGATAGACCTTACAAAAAAATAAAATTTGATGAAATTTATAATGGACTTATAGATTTTTCAAAGATTTATAAAGGGCAATTGTGGGTTGAAACTATGATCATAAAAGATATGAATGATGATGAAGAATCCTTATTAAAATTTAAAAATATTTTAAAACCCATTGAGTATGACAGACTTTATATCAATACTCCAGTAAGACCTCCAGCAGAGGGATGGGTAGAGATGGCGAGTGAAGATAGTATAAAAAAAGCAGTAGAAATCCTAGGAGGAATTTCTATTGATATGTTAGGTACACAAGGCTTTTTTAGCGAAGAAGAGGATGATTATGAGGCAGTTTTAAGTATTATTAGAAGACACCCCATGAATCAATATGAGGTTGAGAGCTTTTTGAAATCTAGAGATTGTAAAAATATAAAAGATATATTTGATCAATTTAAAGAGGATGAAAGAATTTCTATTGTAAATTACAAAGGCTACAATACATATAGATGTCAATAGATTAGGGAGGAGGAAAATTATGGATAAACCTGTAAAAAGAGTAGCTGCCATCCATGACCTTTCAGGATTTGGGAGATCTTCTTTATCAGTGATTATTCCTATTTTATCTACTATGAAAGTTCAAGTCTGTCCGGTTCCTACTGCTGTTTTATCTACTCATACGGGAGGGTTTGAAGGATATAGTTTTGTGGATTTGACAGACACGATGGAGGATTATATTCAACATTGGAAAAAACTAGATATAGATTTTGATTGTATATATAGTGGATTTTTAGGTTCTCCTAAACAAATTGATATTGTCTCTCGATTTATTGATTTGTTTGGAAATAAAGAAAATCTAAAGGTAATAGACCCTGTAATGGGAGATAATGGACAGCTTTATAGTACCATGAATGAAGAAATGATAGATAAGATGAAAAAACTCATTAAAAAAGCAGATATTATCACTCCTAATTTTACAGAAGCAGCTTATTTATTAGATGAATCTTATGATACAAAAATGTCAGAAGAGATGATAAAAAATTGGCTTGTAAGATTAGCGGATATGGGTCCTAAGATTGTGATTATTACGAGTGTTCCAGAAAAAGAATGTAAAAACACCAGTGTAATTGCTTATGATCGAGAAGGAAAAAAATTTTGGAAAGTAAGTTGTCTATATATTCCTGCTCATTTTCCAGGGACAGGAGATACTTTTACAAGTGTATTAGTAGGAAGTCTATTACAAGGAGATAGTTTACCTGTTGCAATGGATAGAAGTGTACAATTTATTATTTCTGCCATCAGAGCAAGTTATGGATTTGATTATCCTGAGAGAGAAGGCATTTTATTAGAGAGAGTTTTAGAAAATCTAAAATTACCGGTTTTAGTCAATAGCTATGAAATTCTTAAATAAAAAGGCACATGAATCCTTCCTTCTTTGTACATAATAATCAGGAAGGAGTGTGATCATATGCAATTTTATGAAGTAATTGAAAATCGAAAAAGTATAAAATCTTTTAAACAGTCGCCCATTGAAAAAAATAAACTATCTAGAATGATGCATGCAGCTATGCAATGCCCTTCGTGGAAGAATCATACATCTTATAAATTTATTTTAGTAGAAGGTGAAAGAGAAAAAAAAGAATTATCTAAAGCAATTATGAATGAAACGCAAGAAGCTTCAAATGCAATTGTGGAAGCTCCTATGGTGGCAGTAGTGGTAGGAGAGCCTTTAAGTTCAGGGATTATAACAGACAAGGAATATTACTTAGTGGATGGAGCCATTGCTATGGAACACTTTGTCTTAGCAGCTACCAATGAAGGATATGGAACTTGTTGGATTGCTGCATTAGATGAAGAAAAAGTAAGAAATGCTCTTTCTATCCCTAATGAATTTAGAGTCATTGCCATGACTCCAATAGGCGAAATAGAAGAAGAAACACCTTATGAAGATAAAAAAGATGTGAGAGAACAGGTATTTTTAAATCAATGGGGAAAAACTTATACAGAAAATGAAGTACAGTCTATACATTAAAGCATTATCCACTGGATAATGCTTTTGTATATAGGATGGATAAAAGAATATGGAAAAATATAAAAATAGATGAAACTTTTATTAGGAATTTTCGTCTAAACAATTAAAATGAAAAAGGAGTGAGGATATGAAAAAGATGATAGTTTTTTGCATGGTATGTTCTTTATTATTTATGAGTGTACAGCCTATGAATGCATTTGCTCAGGAAGATGTAAAATTAGAAAAAGCTATTCAAAAGGCAAAAGAGGTGTTTGATATCCCTCAGGAATTTACAGAATTTGAGTATGATGTTTCTTCTTCTAATAATGGAAGTGAGTGGAATATGCAATGGTATAGTAAGGATCAGAAGGAAGGAAGAATTAAAGTTTCTGTAGATGAAAGAGGAAATATTATATCTTATTATAAAAATAAGAGAAAAGAGATTAAAAATCAACTTCCTATCTATAATAAAAATCAAGGAAAAAAAATCGCTGAGGATTTCATTAAAAAAGTAGATGAAAATCTTTTTACACAATTAATATATGAAGACAATACAAGATCAGGGATACAAGATACATATTATTATGATTATATTAGAAAGGTGAATGAGATTCCTTTTTATGAGGATTGTGTATCTGTGGGAGTAAATAGTTATACAGGAGAGATAGAGAGCTTTTATAAAAACTGGAGCAATCATATTTCTTTTCCAAAGAGTGAAAATATTTTATCTATAGAAGATGCAAAGAAAGCTTTTAAAAAAGAATTGGGATTAGAGTTAGCTTATAGATATAAATATGAACAAGATCAGGTAAAGCCATATCTTGTATATGCTACAAAATATGAAACAGATTATGCGATTGATGCTATTACGGGGAAAAAAATAAAAATTGCAAGTCCTATTATGTACAAATCAGCTATGGATCAAAGTGCAAATTTAGAAGCAGGGACAAGTAAAAATGAAATTTCTTTAAATCCAGAGGAATTAAAGGCTGTAAAAGAAGCTGAAAAGTTAATGTCTAAGAAAGATGTAGAACAAATTGCTAGAGATGAAGAATTATTAGGAATCACGAAAGATATGAAATTATCTTTTTCAAATATATATAAAGATTGGCCTATGAAGGATTCATTTATATGGAAATTGTCTTTTGAGAACCCAAAAGATGAAAAACATCAGTATGTGAGTGTAGAAATAGATGCTTTTAGTGGAAAAATAAAAAGTTTTTACATTGACAATCATGAAGAAAACAAAAAACCTGCATATGACCAAGAATATGCCAAGAAAGAAGTAGAAGAATTTTTGAAAAATTTTATAGGAGATCAGTATGCTCAAACTACCTATAAAGAAAATATACAAGATGAAATGATCATGAAAAATGAAAAATTACCTTATTATGATTTTAGTTATGTAAGAAAAATTCATGGGGTACCCTTTGATGACAATGGTATTCATGTACGATTCAATGCCATAACTGGGAAAATCCAAAGCTTTGATATAAGGTGGTTTGATATTTCATTTAAAGCTCCAAATCAATTAGTATCTATAGATCAGCTATATAATAAGTTATTTGAGGATATAGGATTTACTCTTAGATATAAACAAATTAGAGTAAATTCTCAACAAAATAATGAAATAAAATTGGTATATGGAATAGATGACAAAAAACCTGCTGTTTTTGATGCACATACAGGAGCAATATTGAAATACAATGGAGAACCTTATGAAGAGAAAAAGAAAATTTTATATAAAGATGTTGAGGGACATAAAGCTCAAAAGGAAATTGAAGCTTTGAAAGAATATAATATTGGTTTTAAAGAAGAAAACTTCAGACCAAATGACCAAATGACACAAAAAGATTTTTTATATCTTCTTGCACAAGCACTCAGTCCATATGGTGAATACGATGATACAAATCAAATGTATGAAGAGTTAATGAGACAAAATATAATAAAAGAAGAAGAAAAAAGACCAAATGAATTCTTAACAAAAGAAGAAAGTGTAAAATTTATCATAAGAGCTTTAAAATATGATGATATAGGAAAGATCAAAGGAATTTACAAGTATCCTTTTACAGATGAAAAAAGTGCTAATCCAGATTTAATGGGACATATTTCTATTGCTTATGGACTAGGCATTGTAAAAGGAGAGAATGGAGTTTTTGATCCTAAAGGAAAAATTTCTAGAGGAGATGGAGCAGTAGAAATTTATAATTACTTACAAAAAAGCAGGTAAATCCTGCTTTTTTTATGTGTTTGATGATATACTTATGATATAAAAATGATTTTTTAGGGAGGAGAAAAAATGATAGAAGAAAAAAACATTCAAGATTTTAAAGCAGGAGATGATATTCAAAGTTTTTTTATAGTAAAAAAAATAGAAAAAAAAACCTCTTCTAATAATAAATTTTTTTTGGACTTGACTTTAGGAGATAAAACAGGAGAAATAAACGGAAAAGTTTGGGATTACAAAGAAGGGCAAGAGGAAGAATTTAAAGCAGGAAGTTTAATAAAGGTAAGAGGGAGTGTTTCAGAGTGGAAAGGAAAGCCTCAAATCAAAGCAAATAAAATACGATTAGCCAATGAAGAAGATGAAAAAAAGATTGAAGACTTTGTACAATCTGCTCCTATTTCTAGTGAGGATATGTTCGATGAAGTGTATAGCTTTGTACATAAAATAAAGGATGAAAGAATAAAAAAAATTGTAGATCATATTATTTTAGATTCTAAAGAGAAGCTTATGTATTATCCAGCAGCAAAATCACTTCATCATGCCATAAGATCTGGTCTTTTATATCATATATTGAGGATGTTAAGAACCGGAGAACGATTAAGTGAAGTATATGAAAATATAAATAAAGATCTTTTATTTGCAGGAATTTTACTGCATGATATGCAAAAGCTTGAAGAACTTAATGCAGATTCATTAGGAATTGCAGAATATAGTACCAAAGGGCAACTTCTTGGACATATCAATATGGGAATTGATCAAATAGGAAAGGCAGGAGAAAATTTAGGCATAGATGAAGAAATTATTATGATTCTTCAACATATGGTTTTATCTCATCATTATGAACCAGAGTTTGGAAGCCCTAAAAAACCTATGATTCCAGAAGCAGAATTGCTTCATTATATTGATATGATTGATGCAAGAATGTATGATATGGAGGATCATTTAAAAAATATTGAGGCAGGGCAATTTACAGAACCTATCTGGTCCTTAGACAATAGAAGATTGTATAAACCTATTTTTTCAAAGTGAGTGTAAGCTCACTTTTTTTATTTAGAAGAATCAATCACCATGGTAGAATGGTAGTTTGTCATAAAATCATAATAATAGCATATATGTAATATAAAATCAAATGAATTTTACAAAAAAAGAAGGAATTTTGAATTAAAGGAAGAATTTTGTATAGGAATAAAGACCTAGAATACATAGGACTTTATTATTAAAACTTCATGTGGTCAATAGCAAACTTATTGAAAAATAAGGACGCAAAGCCATGGGTCTAAGGAAATTGATATTTCTATGATTGCCAGGCTACCAAAGCATGAATGTAGACGAATTGCCATGTTGAAAAAGGCTCCTACATCATAGGGGTCTTTCTATTTTGTTTATAAAAAAATGAAAAACATCAAAAGGGGTGCTTTCATTGAAAAATGGGGGATATGGAGATTATATGTGGAGAGGTATCGTGTATTTATCAAATGTATTGCTTTTTATGTGGAATATAAAAAATTATTTTTCTTGGGAGAGTTCTTTTTTGTATTTACTAGGAATTGCTATAGGATTTTCTTTTTTTCATTATATGAAGGATGTCAATCTTTATACATGTATTACTTTGATGATGAATATAATAGGAATTTTAATCGTACCATACATCGAAGTTGGAAAAGCTAGTTATTTTATGTACACACTATGTATACTGATTATCTTTTTTATGATTACTCGTAGAAGAATTCAAACAGAATGTAGTACAATCGAAAGAAAGTTATTTGAAAAAACAAGATTTGATCATATTAAAGATGGAATTTTAGTATGTAGATATGAAGATTTAAAGGTAATAGAATACAATGATACCATATATTCTTTTTTGCAAAAAAAGGAATTAATAGGAAAGTGCATACATGAAATTTTTGATGAGTCTATAACGATGACAATAACTCAAGAAAAACTAAAACATTATTTTGAGAATGCAAAGAAAGAAGTAATTTTTCAAAATAAAAAATTAGGTTCTAAATGGGTGGATTTAACGATGAAGATATTTGATGTTTTTGATCAAAAATATTTACTGCTTTGCATATCTGATGTAAGTGCTCATAGGAAGTATAAAGAGGATGTAGAGTATCTCGCTTATCATGATGATCTTACGAATTTACCTAATAGAAGGTATGGAAATGAAAAATTAAAAAGCATTCTTGAAAGAGCAAAAACTGAAAAAACAATGTTAGGGGTTATGTTTATAGATCTGGATAAATTCAAATTTGCCAATGATCTTTTAGGTCATGCAGCAGGAGATGAATTATTGAAAAAAGTTGCTAAAAGAATGCAACAAAGTATAAGGAAAAATGATTTGGTAGTTCGAATAGGTGGAGATGAATTTATGGTTTTAGTAGATGGCTTTTATTTAAAAGATGAAGTGATACAGATTGCAGATAGAATTTTAGGTACTTTTTCCAAAGCTTTTTGTATAAAGAATAGGGAAGTATTTGTAACTTGTAGTATAGGTATTTCCATTTTTCCAGACCATGGGATAAATATAGAAGAGATTCTAGAACGTGCGGATATAGCCATGTATGAAGCAAAAAATAATGGGAGAAACAACTATAAAATATATGATGAAAAAATGGATGAAAATATTCTGATTCAAAAAACAGTCCATTTTTAATGAGCTAAGCTTGCTAAAATATACTTTGTCAACAGTCTGAACAGTTCATTTTTAATGAACTGTTTTTTTAATGTATAGGTAGAATATATGTAATAGGTAAAAATATGAAAATGGATTATATTTCTTATTAATTTATACATTTTTTTATTGATTTTGACAAATACTAATGGTATTATGACATTATTATCAACTAATAATATTATGAGTAATAAGAAAAATTAAATTATAAAATATAGGTATGAATTAAATTTTAATTCATAAAAGGGAATTGGGTGAGACTCCTAAACTATCCCGTAGCTGTATTAGAAGAGTTTAAGTATACAATGCCACTTTTAAAAAGGGAAGGCGTACTTAAATGATGATTCTTAAGTCAGAAGACCTGCCTATATTTTGCACGATCAACTCTACGAGGAATAGAGAAGGTGTCATCATATTTAGTTTGCCAATTTTTAAAATTGTGTATGATGGATTATGTTTACCTTTTAACAAACTTGTTAAAAGGATTTTTTGATTGGAGCATAAAGGAATAAAAAGAAACAATACTATAAAATAAAGAGGTGATTGCATGTCAAAAAAATATCAAATTTCTTTAGGAATATTTTTGGCCTTATTATTCATACCTAAAACTGTATTTGCAATGCATATTATGGAAGGGTTTTTACCTCCTGTATGGGCAATTTCATGGGGAGGATTGTGTATACCATTTGTTGTAGCAGGGTTATTTTCTATTCACAAAAAAACAAAATCCAATCCGCGTATCAAAATGCTTATTGCAATGGCAGGAGCTTTTGCTTTTGTATTGTCTGCTCTTAAAATTCCATCAGTAACAGGAAGTTGCTCTCATCCAACAGGAGTAGGCTTGGGAGCTATACTCTTTGGACCAGCAGTTATGAGTGTTTTAGGATTGATTGTTTTGATTTTTCAAGCTTTATTACTTGCCCATGGGGGACTAACAACTCTTGGAGCAAATACTTTTTCAATGGGTATTGTAGGACCTATTGTATCTTATGTATTATATAAGGTTTTAAAGAAAATGAATGTGTCTCAATCAATTTCTATATTTATTGCAGCTGCTGTTGGAAATTTGATGACTTATATTACTACTTCTATTCAACTTGCATTAGCTTTTCCAGATCCAACAGGAGGATTTATATTATCCTTAGGAAAGTTTATGGGTATTTTTGCTGTGACACAAATACCACTTGCTATTAGTGAAGGAATTTTAACAGTTATTGTATTTAATCTTTTGACAAATTATAATAAAGATGAATTATTAGAGCTAGATGTAATTTCTAAGGAGGCATAAACATGAAAAAAAATAAAAGTATCATGAAAAAAAATATGATATTAGGATTTCTTGTAATAGTAATTGCTGTTACACCTCTTTTGTTTTTAAAAAATGCTTCCTTTGAAGGAGCAGATGCTCAAGCAGAAAATACCATTTCAGAGGTAGATGCTAATTATAAGCCATGGTTTTCTCCTATTTGGGAACCTCCAAGTGGAGAAATTGAAAGCTTATTGTTTTCTTTACAAGCAGCTATAGGAGCAGGATTTATAGGATATTATTTTGGATATGTCAAAGGCAAAAAAGGAAATAAGAAGAGTCAAGAACTATGATTTCAATAGATAAATTAGCTTATACATCTACCCTAAGAAGAGTAAATCCATTAGAAAAATTTATATTTGTTTTATCTACTATGATGATATGCCTTATCTGTAATCATATGATAGTTTCTATTGCTGTACTTTTTACTATGTCTTTTATGACTGTTGTAAGAGGAAAAATAAATTTTAAATTATATTTAAAATTTATGAGTATTCCATTGGCTTTCTTAATCATTGGGATTATTAGTATTGCCTTAAACATGGGATACTCTAAAGATTTTTTGTTTAGTTTTGGAGTATTAGGATTACAATTTGGATGCACAAAAGAAAGTATAGGATTGGCTGTGAATATATTATTAAAATCTTTTGCTTGTGTATCTGGTTTATATTTTTTATCTTTTACAACTCCTATGATTGAGCTTTTATCTGTGCTGAAGAAATTAAAGTTTCCTAGCCTTTTAATAGAATTGATGAGTTTGATCTATAGATTTATTTTTGTTCTTTTAGAAACTGTCAATATGATTTATATTGCTCAAGACTCAAGATTAGGATATGTAGATTTTAAGTCAAGTTATTATTCTTTAGGGAAGTTAATTACTTCCTTATTTGTTACTTCATATAAGAAAGCACAAGATTTGTATATTTCTTTAGAAGCTAGAGGATATGATGGAGAGATTCATGTCATAGAAAATACTTATTCAATTTCTTATAAAAATTTAGGAATGATGATAGTATTTGAATTATTTTTAGTGCTTATTTATATATATGTATAACTATATAAGAAGATCTATATACAAGCTAATTGGGGGAATAGTCCTATGAAAGAATATATTTTAAAGACGGAAAATTTAAGCTATGAATATCCAGATGGAACAAAAGCCTTAAAGAATCTTCATTTGAAAATAGAAAAAGGTAAAAAGATAGCCATATTAGGAGTAAATGGTTCAGGCAAATCTACTTTATTTTTAAATTTAAATGGGATTTTAAGGCCCACTAGTGGAAAAGTTGTCTATAATGGAGAAGAAGTAAAGTATGATCGAAAATCTTTACTTAACTTAAGAAAAAATATTGGAATTGTATTTCAAGATCCAGATAAACAGCTTTTTTCTGCAAGTGTATATCAAGAGGTTTCATTTGGTGCAATGAATTTAAAGCTTTCAGAGGATGAAGTTAGAAAAAGAGTAGATCATGCTTTATATAGTATAGAAATGTATGAATACAAAGATAAGGCAGTTCATTTTCTAAGCTATGGACAAAAAAAGAGAGTTTCTATAGCAGATATTCTTGTGATGAATCCAGAGATTATTATATTTGATGAACCTACCTCAAGTTTAGATCCAAGACATGCAAAGCAGATGATTGATATATTTGATGATTTAAATCAAAGGGGTATGACCGTGATTTTATCTACTCATGATGTAGAGCTTGCATATTCTTGGTCCGATTATATTGTTGTAATGAAAAATGGAGAAATTATTAAGGAAGGTACTCCTTATGAAATTTTTTCAGATGATGAACTTATAAAAAATGCTTATCTTGAAAAGCCTATTGTTTTAGAAGTGTTTGAAGTTTTATGTAAAAATGATCAAATCAACGATCAAAAGTATATCCCTAAAAACAGAGAAGAGCTTTTAAAAATGATACAAAATAAAAAAAAATAAGTTGCCCTAAAAATAAAATGTACTTTTACAGTACGTTTTATTTTTTTGCAATCTAATCCTATTTTACAGGAATGATTGTAATACCCTATAAATGATTGAAAAGAGATAAGAAAAATGCTACAATTAAGGTAAACGTTTTACTTAAACGTTTACCTCGATAAGGGAGGATAAATATGAAAATTACAATTAAAGATATTGCAAGGTTAGCACAAGTATCAACAGCAACCGTTTCAAAAGTAATTAATAATAAAGATGAACATATTAGTGATCCTACAAGAAAAAAAATACTAAACATTATGAATGAATATAACTATATTCCAAATACAGCGGCAAGAAGTCTTGTGACAAAGAAAACAAATACCATTGGACTGATTATTCCTGATATACGAAATCCATTTTTTCCCGAACTTGCCAGAGGGGTAGAGGATCAAGCAAATGAATCAGGGTATAATGTGATTTTATGTAATACAGATGATGATGAAGAGAAGGAAGAAAAATGTGTAAGTATGCTTATTGAAAAAATGGTAGATGGCATTATTTTTACTGCTTCATCTAAAAGAACAGGAGAATTTCGTCGTTTTAAAAACAATAAAATCCCTATTATTTTAGTCGATAGAGATCTTGATTTAAAGCATATAAAAGGAAAAATAACAGTAGATAATAGAAATGGAGCTTATGAAGGAGTTAAGCATTTGATTACATGTGGATACGAAGAAATCCTTTTCTTATCAGGACCTTATACATCTTATACGTCTGTTGAAAGGTTAGAGGGATATAAAAAAGCCTTAAAAGAATATTCTATACCATATAAAGGAGAGAATATCATAGAAGGAACCTATCAAAGAGGATGGGGATATGAAATTATCAAAAAACTTTTAGGAGAAAAAAGAAAATTTGATGGTTTGTTTTGTGGAAATGATTTGATTGCTATAGAAGCTATAAAGGCTTTGCAAGAAGAAGGTATAAAAGTCCCATATGAAGTAGGCGTGGTAGGGTTTGATGATATTTATATGAGTAGCCTGATTGATCCTTCTTTGACAACCATTAAACAACCTATTTATGAAATGGGATATAAAGCCGTGCAAATGCTTATAAATACTTTACAAGGACATATAAATAATCCGCAAAATATTTTATTAGAGACTCAATTGATCATTCGAAATTCTACTGTGAAGAAATAAGGAGGCAATATTGTGGGAAAAATTACAGTGATCGGAAGCATGAATATGGATTTAGTAGCAAACGTAGATCATATGCCCAAGACAGGGGAGACTATTATAGGAAAATCTTTTGAAGAAATTCCTGGAGGAAAGGGCGCCAATCAAGCTGTAGCTATGGCTAGATTAGGTGGTCAGGTGAATATGATTGGAAAACTTGGAGATGACGGCTTTGGAAAAACTCTTTTAAAAGGACTTCAAAAAGATGAAATTTCTGTAGAGGGTGTACAAATAGAAGAAAATACTCCTTCAGGAGTGGCACTTATTACTGTAAGTAAGGAAGCGCATAATTCAATTATTGTTGTTCCAGGAGCAAATTTTAAATTAAAAAAAGAAGATATAGATAGAAATATACAAATTATCAAAGAGTCAGATTTTTTAGTTCTTCAATTAGAAGTTCCAATAGATACAGTTAAGCATTCATTAAAGCGTGCTAAAGACTTAGGGGTATATACAATCTTAAATCCTGCACCTGCACAAAAACTAGATAAAAGTATTATTGAAAATGTAGATCTTTTAATTCCTAATGAAACAGAGCTTGAAATATTAAGCGGAATAGAAATAAATAACGAAGAAGATGTAATTAAAGCTTCAAAGAGCTTGATAGAAAAGGGAGTAGAATCTTTGATTGTTACATTAGGAGAAAAAGGGTCTATGTATATAGATGAAAAAGGATTTAAAAAATTTAAAGCCCATAAAGTAAAAGCAGTAGATACTACAGCAGCAGGAGATAGTTTCATAGGAGGAGTATGTGTTTCCTTATCAGAAGGAAAGACTATAGAAGAAGCAATAGGATACGGATCAAAGGTAGGAGCTTTAACTGTAACAAAAAAAGGAGCACAAAGCTCTCTTCCTTATAAAGAAGAAATAGAAGCACTCAAGGAGGCATAAAAATGAAAAAGACAACTTTAATTCATAGTGAAATTTCTTATATGATTTCTCAAATGGGACATACAGACAAACTAACTATTGCTGATAGTGGACTGCCTATTCCTAATGAAGTAAAAAGAATAGATCTAGCACTTAGAAAAGGAATACCTAGCTTTATGGATACTCTAGATACGATTTTAGAGGAATTAAAAGTGGAGGAAGTAATTGTTGCAAAGGAAATGGAGACAGCAAGTCCTATTCTTTATGAAAAATTTATGAGAAAAATTTACGAAGTAGAAGAAAATGAAAATACAAAAATAAAAATTACAAAAGTAGATCATGAGACTTTTAAGGATATGACAAAAGAATCAAAAGGAATTGTGAGAACAGGAGAACATACTCCATATGCAAATGTAATCTTAAAATCAGGTGTTGTATTTTAAGGAGAGATGGGAATGAATAAACCTATATTTGAAATGAAGGGGATTATAAAAGAATTCCCAGGGGTAAAAGCTTTAGATGGTGTAGATCTTAAAATTCATCAAGGAAGAGTAATGGCTCTACTTGGAGAAAATGGGGCAGGAAAATCTACTCTTATGAAAATATTAAGTGGTGTGTACACAAAAGATCAAGGTCAACTTATTTATAATGGAGAAGAAATTCATTTAAAAGGCCCAAAAGATGCCCAAGATCTTGGAATCAGTATTATTCATCAGGAATTGAATTTAATTCCTCATTTAACTATTGGAGAGAATATATTTTTAGGAAGAGAACCTGTAAACTCATTTAAAAAAATAGACTGGAAAAAGCTTTATCAAGATAGTGAAAAATTGTTAAAAAAACTCAAAGTAGATAAAGATCCTAGACAAAAGGTTTCTCAGCTAAGTGTTGGTCAGCAGCAAATGGTTGAAATTGCAAAGGCTATTTCTTTAAATACAAAAATTATTATTATGGATGAACCGACAGATGCTCTAACAAAAAAAGAAACAGAAAGTTTATTTGAAGTAATTGATGAATTAAAAAAAGATGAAAAAGGAATTGTTTATATATCTCATAGACTTGAGGAAATTTTTAGGATGTGTGATGATGTGACGGTTTTAAGAGATGGAAAGTTTATTGGGGAAGATGAAGTGAAAAATTTAGAAGAAAATCAATTAATAGAAATGATGGTAGGCAGAAAGCTTACAGAGCAATTTCCTAGAATTCCTGCACAAAAAGGAGAAATGTCCTTAGAAGTAAAGAATCTGTCTAATGAATATATAAAAGGTATTGATTTTACATTAAGAAAAGGAGAAATTCTTGGAATTTCAGGACTTATGGGCTCTGGAAGAACAGAGCTTGCAAAGACTTTATATGGAGCGATTCAAAAAAGTTCAGGAGAAATCTATATAGAAGGAAAAAAAGTAGAAATAAAATCCCCTCAACAAGCTTTACAAAAAGGAATTGCTTATGTATCAGAGGATCGAAAAGGAGATGGATTAATTTTAGGACTTTCTGTAAAAGAAAATATGACTATATGTTCTTTGAAAAAATTTGAGGAGTTTTTATTAAAAATTAGTCCTAAAAAAGAAAAAGAAGCTGTAAAAAAATATATTGATCACATGAATATAAAAACTCCTAGTGAAAATCAAAGAATTAAAAATTTAAGTGGAGGAAATCAGCAAAAAGTTTCTATTGCAAAAGGACTGATGACAAAACCTAAAATTTTAATATTAGATGAACCTACTAGAGGAGTGGACGTAGGAGCAAAAAAAGAAATATATGATTTAATTAATGAATTTAAAAAAGAGGGTATGAGCATTATTATGATTTCTTCAGAGATGCCAGAGGTATTAGGCATGAGTGATCGTATTTTAGTTATGTATCAAGGAACAATTAGTGGAGAATTTTCTATAGAAGATGCTTCCCAAGAAAAAATTATGAAATGTGCTGTAGGTATAAAGGAGGCTTAAACAAAGTATGAATAAAAAATTACTCATGAAATTTAAATCTATTATAGGACTCATTGTTTTTTCCCTCATTGTTTCTTTACTGAGTCCTAGATTTTTGACATTACCCAATATACTCAATGTATTAAGACAAACTTCAATTAATTCTATTATTGCAGCAGGTATGACTTTTGTTATTTTAACAGGAGGAATAGACTTATCTGTAGGTTCTATTTTAGCTTTTTCTGGTGCTGTATCTGCATATCTTATTTCATCAGGAGTCCATGTGTTTTTATCTGTAGCCATCGCTTTAGTGATTGGTGTGTTAGCAGGATGTTTTAGTGGAATGATTATTAGTAAGGGAAAAGTTCAGCCCTTTATTGCAACTTTAGTTACAATGACTGTTTTAAGAGGAGCAACTTTAGTTTTTTCTGATGGAAAGCCTATTACATTAGCAGGAGATCAGACCTCTGAGTTGTTTTCAAATATTGGAGGAGGATATTTCTTAAAAATTCCTATTCCAGTTTATTTAATGGTTTTAGTGTTTATCTTATCCTATTATATTTTAACTCAAACAAGAATAGGAAGATATATTTATGCTTTAGGTGGAAATGAAGAAGCATCCAAGCTTTCAGGACTTAGAGTGTCTAATATTAAACTTTCTGTATATGCCATCAGTGGATTTTTAGCAGCTTTAGCAGGAATTATTACTACATCAAGAATTTCTTCAGCAGATCCTAATGCAGGGATTGGATACGAATTAGATGCCATTGCAGCTGTTGTATTAGGAGGAACAAGTCTTGCAGGAGGAGCAGGAAGTGTATTAGGAACCATCATAGGAGCTTTAATTATAGGGATTTTAAACAACGCTTTAAATTTACTCAATGTTTCTTCGTATTATCAAATGATTGCAAAGGGAGCAGTTATATTAATTGCAGTATTATCTGATCGAAAAGAAAAATAAATAGTTTATTTTTCTTGAAAAGGGATAAAATAACATTGTCATGATGGGTTTGTTTTTTAAAATCCATATATATAAATTATAAAGGAATGGGGGAATTAAAAATGAAAAAGGTAGTATCTATTTTCATGGTAGCCATTTTGGCTATGGGATTATTAGCAGGTTGTACAGGGAAGCAAGCAGAGCCTCAGAAAGAAGAAGCTAAAAAAATAGGATTGATTATTTCCACTTTAAACAATCCATTTTTTGTAACATTAAAAGAGGGTGCTGAGGCAAAAGCCAAAGAATTAGGGTATGAGTTAATTGTATTAGATTCGCAAGATAAGTCAGAGAAGGAACTTTCTAATATGGAAGATATGGTAACAAGAGGCGTTTCAGCTATTATGATCAATCCAACAAACTCTGATACAGTAGGAAATGCCATTAAGATTTCAAATGATGCAAATATTCCAGTACTTACTCTAGATAGAGGAGCAAAAAGCGGAGAGGTAGTATCTCATATTGCTTCTGATAATGTAGCAGGTGGAAAAATGGCAGGAGAATACATTGTAGAAAAACTTGGAGAAAAAGGAAAATTAGTAGAGTTAGAGGGAATTCCAGGAGCTTCTGCTACAGTAGATAGAGGAGCAGGATTTAATGAAGCGATCAAAGGAAAAGAATTAACAGTAGTAGCAAAACAAACTGCAAACTTTAATAGAACAGAAGGTTTGACAGTGATGGAAAATATCTTACAAGCACAACCAGAAATCAATGCTGTTTTTGCTCATAATGATGAAATGGCTTTAGGTGCATTAAAAGCTATCGAAGGAACCAAAAGAGACATTATGGTTGTTGGTTTTGATGCTACAGAGGATGCAGTTACATCTGTAAAAGAAGGAAAACTTGCTGCAACTGTTGCACAGCAACCAGATAAAATAGGATCTTTAGGAATAGAAACAGCAGATAAAATAATCAAAGGGGAAAAAGTAGATGACTTTATTCCTGTTGATTTAAAATTAATAACAGAATAATAAGACTTTACAAAAAACAAAAATAAGAATACAATGAAAGCAACAAGATAGTTTTGCTAGGGGGGCCTTTTGGCTGAGAAGGATTTTTCCTGACCCTTATTACCTGATGCAGGTCATACTGACGTAGGGAAGCAACGAGAGATCAAGCTTACCTTCGGGTAAGCTTTTTTTGTAAGTAAAGCCATAAAATGAATAAACTGGGGAGCTCATAAATGGGCTGAGAAAGAGATGTGATCTCTGACCCGTATAACCTGATTTGGATAATGCCAACGTAGGGAATCTTTCTGCATGCAAAGTGGGAGTTCTCTGAGAATTCCCACTTTTTTGTATAATTTATAAAATTTCAATGAAGGGAGGGGAAAAGATGATTGTAAATGGAAAGATGATGAATATTCCACAAATGCATATAGAAGAATTTTTGAAACATTTAAATTTAGAAAAAGACAAAATAGTCATAGAAGTCAATGAAAAAATTATTGTAAAGGAAGAGTATAAAGAACATATTCTTAATGAAGAAGACAAGATAGAAATTGTAAGTTTTGTAGGAGAAGGTTGATATGAACATATTTGTGAATGAAAAAAGCTAGAAGTAAAGAGTGATGCAACTGTATTTCATGTGAAAAATTTTTATAAAAACGATGCAGATATTATGATACGAAATGGATTTCCAATCAAGGAAGATCAAAAATCAAAAGAAGGAGACCACATTATTCTTATAAGGAGAGCAGAACTTAGAGAAAACCTAATTCCTCTTGGAGTTACAAAAGTTTCTGCAGGAGTTACTACAGAGGTGGGGGGACATAGTGCAGAAGATAAGGGAGATGGACAGTTTGACATATCAGATACAAGAAGTGTAGAAGAAATGAAAAAAGCCATATTAGAAAAAGGATATCAGCCTATATTAAAAGACTGGATGATTATATAAAGGAGATGAAAGTATGTATACAACTCAAATGGATGCTGCTAAACGAGGGATTATTACTAAAGAAATGGAAATTGTATCAAAAAAGGAGAATATAGAAGTAGATATTTTAAGAAAACTTATTGCAGAGGGAAAAGTAATTATTCCTGCCAATAAAAATCACAAATCATTAGATCCTGAAGGAGTAGGAGAGGGACTTAAAACGAAGATCAATGTAAATTTAGGTATTTCTAAAGATTGTTGTGATATAGAAAAAGAACTTGAAAAAGTAAAGGTAGCTTTAGATATGAAAGCAGAGGCTATTATGGATTTGAGTTCTTATGGTAAAACAGAAGAATTTAGAAGAAAATTAATTAAAAGATCAAGTGCTATGATAGGGACTGTCCCTATATATGATGCGGTAGGCTTTTATGATAAGGAATTAAAAGATATTACTGCAAAAGAATTTTTAGATGTAGTAAGAAAACATGCAAAGGATGGAGTAGATTTTGTAACCATTCATGCAGGGCTGAATAAAAATACCGCAGAAACTTTCAAAAGAAATAAAAGACTTACGAACATTGTATCTAGAGGTGGATCATTGCTTTATGCATGGATGGAGCTAAATAATCAAGAAAATCCATTTTATGAATATTATGATGAGCTATTAGATATTTGTGGGGAATATGATGTAGCATTAAGTTTAGGAGATGCATGTCGACCAGGAAGTATTAATGACTCTACGGATGCAAGTCAAATACATGAATTAATGGTCTTAGGAGAACTTACCTTAAGAGCATGGGAAAAAAATGTTCAAGTAATGATTGAAGGACCAGGACATATGGCAATTAACGAAATTCAGGCTAATGTATTATTAGAAAAGAAGCTTTGCCATGGGGCTCCCTTTTATGTACTAGGGCCTATTGTTACAGATATAGCGCCTGGATATGATCATATTACAAGTGCCATTGGAGGAGCTTTAGCTGCAAGCTGTGGAGTAGACTTTTTATGCTATGTTACACCAGCAGAACATTTAAGACTACCAACCTTAGAGGATATGAAGGAAGGAATTATTGCAACAAAGATTGCAGCTCATGCTGGAGATTTAGGAAAGAATATAAAAGGTGCAAGAGATTGGGACCATGCTATGAGTACAGCAAGACAAAAGCTAGATTGGGAAAGTATGTTTTCACTTGCTATCGATGAAGAAAAAGCCAGAAAATATAGAAAAGAATCTATGCCTGCTCATGAAGATAGTTGTACCATGTGTGGAAAAATGTGTTCTATGAGAAATATGAATAAAGTGATGGAAGGAAAAAATATTAATATGTTAAGAGATGAGGATTAAATGTTATTTTTAATTACCAATAGGAAAATAATGAAATATTCTTTTGAAGAAATTATAGAAAAAATAAATTATTGATGGTCAATAGTAATTTATATGTGGCAAAAGAAGTGGATGCAGATGGAATAGCTGGCATGTCTTATATGATGGCATCAGATGATCCTTATAAATCATCAAAGAAAATAAAAGAAAAAATGTCATATTATTTTGAAAAAAACAATATTTATAATAAAAATAATATTGACAAAATAAGAAGATGTTGGTAGAATTAACAACAATATAAATATTTATGAAATAAGGCGATGAAGGAGAGAAAAATATACTCTTCGTTTCTAGAGAGTCAGTGGGTGGTGTAAACTGATAACAAGGTATATATAATATTCACTCCCAAGCTATGAGGTTGAAAAAGCTTTTGAGTAGATCGATTCGATTTGCAACCGTTAAATTGCAAGGTTTAAACCGATAAAGTGATGTTTGTATGTATAAACATAAAAAGGGTGGTACCGCGAGAAACGCTTCTCGTCCCTCTAGGGATGAGGAGCTTTTTATATATAAAAAAGATAAAGGAGGAAAATGAATGAGTTTGATGATGGCATTTTGTGTAGTTCTTTTGGTACTTGCCATTGGAGATGTTGTATCTACCAAAACAAAGGCATTCGTACCATCTGTGTTTGTATCAGCGCTTTTATTTTTATTTGGATTTTGGACTTTTTTCCCAGCAGATATTGTAGGGTTAGCAGGGTTTGAAAAGACGATTATTACATTATCTATGTTTTTATTAATTACTCATATGGGTACTATGTTAAGTATTAAAGAACTTATATCCCAATGGAGAACAGTAACTGTTGCTTTAGCTGGAATTGTAGGGATTTGTATTATGACTTTGACTATTGGTAGAGTATTATTTGGATGGGAAACAGTCATTGCTGCTACTCCTCCTTTAACAGGTGGAATTGTAGCTGCTATTCTGATGTCAGATGCAGCAGCAGCAAAAGGAATGGAAAATCTAGCAGTTCTGGCAATTGTCATGTATGTCATGCAGGGATTTGCAGGATATCCTCTAACAGCTATTATGCTTAAAAAAGAAGGAAATAGGCTTTTAACTTTATTTAGAAGTGGAGTCATAAATATTCAAAAGAATGTAATGGATGAAACAGCTGTAACCGTAGAGGAGAGTAAGTATAGAATTTTCCCTCCACTACCTGCTAAATATCAAACTACTTATATGCTTTTATTAAAATTAGGAATAGTAGCTTGGGCTGCAGTAGGATTTTCGGCTTGGTTTCAAGAGACTACTGGGTTTACTTTCTTATCTCAATATGTAGTCTGTTTAATCTTTGGAGTTATTTTTTCTGAAATAGGATTACTAGAAAGAAAGCCACTTAATCTTTCAGGATCTTTTGGATTTTTCATGACAGGTCTTATGGCTTTTATATTTACAGGACTTGCAAAAGCAACTCCTAATATGTTAGGACAAATTGCGGGACCTTTGATGGGAATTATTATTCTTGGTGTGATAGGAATGGCCATTTTATCCATGTTGGTAGGAAAAGCATTAGGATATACAAAAGAAATGGCTTTTGCTGTAGCACTCACTGCTCTTTATGGATTTCCACCAAACTATATTTTAACAGAAGAAGCTACAAAAGCATTAACAGAGGATGAAGAAGAAAGAAAATATTTAATGGATCAAATGCTTCCTAAAATGTTAGTAGGTGGATTTACAACAGTTACAATTGTATCTGTTATTGTTGCAGGCTTGTTTGTAAATATGTTTTAAATATTATAGATAGAGGTGAATAAACATGAGTGTAAAAGAATTATCAAAAAAGTACAAAGAATATGTAATTGAATTAAGAAGGGAGTTTCATCAAAATCCTGAGCCAAGCTGGCATGAAGAAAGAACTTCTAAAAGGATTAAAGAAGAACTAGATAAAATGGGTATTCCTTATGTATCTATAGCAAAAACAGGAGTTCTAGCTACAATAGAAGGAACAAATCCAGGAAAAACTGTAGCGTTAAGAGCCGATATAGATGCTTTGCAAGTAAATGAAGAAAATGATATATCCTATAAATCTCAAAATCCAGGGATTATGCATGCATGTGGCCATGATGGCCATGCAGCTATGCTTTTAGGAGCAGCAAAGATATTAAGTGAAATGAAGGAACAAATAAATGGAGTGGTAAAATTATTTTTCCAACCAGCAGAAGAGGCAGCTAGAGGGGCTCAGAAAATGATAGAAGAAGGTGCTATGGAAGGAGTAGATGAAGTATTTGGAATTCATTTATGGAGTGATCTAAAAAGTGGTGTCATTTCAGTAGAAGAAGGACCTCGTATGGCATCAGCAGATATGTTTACCATTCATGTAAAAGGAAAGGGAGGACATGGATCTTTACCTCATCAAGGGGTTGATGCAGTAGTAGTAGCTTCTGCTATTGTAATGAATTTACAATCTGTAGTAAGTAGAGAAATCAGTCCACTAGAGTCTGCTGTAGTTAGTGTAGGTCAAATTCAATCAGGAACAAGATTTAATGTCATTGCAGGAGAAGCTACATTAGAAGGAACTACAAGATGCTTTAATAATGATATAAGAGATCAATTTCCTAGTATTTTAGATAGGGTTGCAAAATCTACAGCACAGGCTTATCGTGCAGAGGCAACACTTGAATATGTAGCAGGAACACCAGCTACTATCAATGAGAAAAATTCTTCTATAAGAGCAGCTAAATCTGTTGAAAGGATTCTTGGAAAAGAAGGAGTAAGTCTTATGGAGAAAGTAACAGGTGGAGAAGATTTTGCTGAATATCTTAAATTAGCTCCAGGAGTGATTGCTTTTGTAGGAGTAAGAAATGAAGAAAAGGGAGCAGATTTTCCACATCATCATCCAAGATTTAATATAGATGAAGATGCACTACAGTCAGGAGCAGCTCTATATGCTCAATATGCAATAGATTTTTTAAGTGAAAAATAAGGAAATATGGTTTATCTTCAGTATGAACCCAGATCGAAAGATCTGGGTTTTTGTTATATTTACAAGAGGAATGTATGTATTTGTAATAAAAACACTAAATATTTTGGGAGGAACATATACATCTATATAGAAAGATATATTTATGTAAATAAATGTAAAGATATCACTAGATTTGTAGGTTATCAACAAGGGGGAGATAAAATTGAAGGGGACAGAAGTAGCGAATCTAAAGGGAATGGAAAAATGTAAATTTCACAATACTTTTATACGAAATTATATAGGACCATTTCTGACGTTGATACTATTAGGATGTATTCAAGTGATATATTATTCAGATATAAAAAGTCCAGATTTTGTTGGAATATTTTCAATTCTAGTATGTTATTCTGCATGGGCCGGAGAAAAACGAAGTGGCTATATGAGTGTTTTGATAACTGTAGTATATATCATACAATCCATATATATAAGAGTTTTTATTTTTCGTCATTCTAACATTTATTTATTATTTAGATCTATCAATAGTATTTTATTAATAGGAGGAGCTCTTCAAATAGGATGGATTACGAAAAGATTAAACATCTCCAATCAAAGATTATTTACTCAACAAATCCAAATTCAAAAAGCAGAGGAATTATCTTATGTGATGGTGGCTCGTAGTCATATGAGTGGCAAAGTAATCAAAGTGCCTCCTAAGTTTATAAAAATGATAGGATATGCCGATGAAGAATTTATGTCTATGAATATAGAAGATTTCACTCATCCTGATGATTTTAAAAAACAAATAAAGAAGATGAAAGATTTATGGAATAAAAAATATACTTCGTTTGATATAGAGAAAAGATATATTAAGAAAAATAAAGAAATTGTTTGGGTGTATATAAATATGTCTTTAGTGTGTGACGAAGATGGAAATCCCCTATACTTTTTAAATTATGTAAAAGATATTTCAAAAAGAAAAGAAGCCGAAGAAGCGCTGGAAAAGAGTGAAAAAAGGTTACGCCAAATTACAAATAGTATGTGTGATATGATTAGTCAGGTTAATGCTCAAGGAATGATTGAATATGTGAGCCCCTCATGTATGAGTATTTCAGGTTATAAAGAAGAGGAACTAATAGGAAAATCTATATTTGATTTTGTTCATCCTAAAGATTTAGATAGAGTACTAAGTATATCTCAAAAAGCAATAGAGGAACATATAGAAACTAGAGTAGAATGTAGATATCTTCATGCTGATGGACATTATATATGGATTGAAGAAGTAGGTAGGCCTTGTTATGATGGGAATGAAAAAAATATATATAGTACAATTTGTAGTCGTGATGTGACGTACCGAAAAAGGGCACAAGAAAATGAAAAATTATTAAGAGAAGCCAAAGAATACGATGAACTTCGAAATGAATTTTTCGCTAACATTTCCCATGAGCTAAGAACTCCGTTAAATGTCATATTAGGAGTAATACAACTACTAGAATTTTATAACGATTCTTTAAAGGATGAGAAGAGTGAAAAAAAAGTAAATAAATATATAAAAGTAATGAAACAAAATTGTAATCGATTATTAAGATTAGTAAATAATTTGATTGATATAACTAAAATTGATGCTGGATTTTTAGAACTTCATTTAAAAAATGTCGAAGTGATCAACATATTAGAGGAGATTACCTTGTCTGTAGCTGATTATGTGGAAAATAAAGGTATTGCCCTTGAATTTGATACAGCTGTGGAAGAAAAAGTAATGGCTTGTGATCCAGACAAATTGGAGAGAATTCTTCTAAATCTTCTTTCTAATGCAGTAAAATTTACAGATCAAGGAGGAAAAATTAGTGTAAATATAGAAGACCATGTGAAAAGTTTATGCATAAAGGTAAAGGATACAGGGATAGGGATTCCAGAGGAAGAATGTAATAAGATATTTGAAAGATTCAGGCAAGTAGATCAATCTTTAACAAGAAATCGAGAGGGAAGTGGGATTGGACTTTCCTTAGTAAAGTCATTAGTGGAAATGCACCATGGAACTATTCAATTAAAAAGTAAGTGGCAAAAAGGAAGCGAATTTATTATAAATATTCCTATTACTTTAGTAAAAGAGAAAGATTCTTGTGATCATGAATATGTAGACTGGGAGTGTAAAGAGAGAATTCATATTGAGTTTTCAGATATTTATGCATAGTGAATGGTGTAGGACGAAATATAGAAAGTATTATGATAAAATAGATTATAAAAAGGATTGTAGGAGGGATACAAGTGGAGTATAAGGATATGATTCAAAATGCTAAAAATATTTCTGATTTTAAATGTAGAGTATGTCCTATATGTAATGGAAAGGTATGTAGGGGAGAAATTCCAGGAGTAGGGGGAAAGGGAACGGGTTCTACATTTATACGCAATGTAGAAAAATTAGATGAGATTTTACTGAATATGGATACCATTTATGATTGTAATTATGTGGATCCTTCTATAGAATTGTTTGGGAAAAAGTTTACATATCCAGTTTTTGCGGCTCCTATAGGAGGTCTTATTCCTTGCTATGGGCAGAAGTTGTCAGATTATGAGTATGCAAAGGCTATTATTAGAGGATGTAAAGATGCAGGAACTATTGGGTTTACAGGAGATGGAGTAAAAGACGAATATTTTATGGATCCATTAAAAGTGATTGAAGAAAATGGAGGATGGGGAATTCCGACGATTAAACCTTGGAGTAAAAAAGAAATATTAGAAAGATTATATGCAGCAGAGCAAAAAAATGTTTTAGCAGTCTGTATGGATATTGATGCAGCAGGACTATCTATACTTGCAAAGGCTGGAAAACCTGTAAGTCCAAAATCAGCAAAAGATTTAAAAGAAATTATTGATTCTACAAAACTTCCATTTATTTTAAAAGGAATTATGACTGTAAAAGGTGCGATAAAGGCTATGAAGGCAGGAGCTTATGGAATTGTGGTATCTAATCATGGAGGAAGGGTATTAGATCATACACCTGCAACAGTAGAAGTTCTTCCTCAAATCGTAAAGGCTGTAGAAGGAAAAATGAAAATATTTATAGATGGAGGAATTCGAACAGGCTTAGATGTTTTAAAGGTTTTATCATTAGGAGCAGATGCAGTTTTGATTGGAAGACCTTATGCAGTAGCAGCTTATGGAGGAGATGCAGAGGGAGTAGCTATGTATACAGAAAAAATAGGAAAAGAATTAGTAGAAGGTATGATTATGACAGGATGTAGAAATCTAAAAGAAGTGAACGAAGAAATTTTGTTTAGACCGTCTTTTGAATAGACGGTTTTTTGTTTTGTAGGAGGGATCTATATATGATAGAATAAATTATAAAAGATAACATTTATAGGAGATTATAGTATGAAAAATAAATTAATGATTTATTTAACTATGATTCTAATTTGTTCTAATATTTTTTTAGTATCTATTTTTGAAAATTATGTGCATTATAAAATAGATTCATTATATGGAATGATCACTTTTTCTTTTTTTATAGCACTTTTTAATTTTTTAATCATTTATCAATCTTTTCATCAATATATGATGAGAAAAATTGATAGGATTAATGATGCATTAGATCAAATACATAAAGGAAAATATAATGGAACGATTTTTTCAGAGTCTAATGATGAATTTGAATTGGTGATTGAAAATGTAAATAAAATGAAGGAAAAAATCAAGCAAAAAGAAAAAGAATTATTAAAAAATCAAGAGAAAATTCAGTATTTAGCTTATTATGATCCTTTAACAGGACTTTATAATCGAGTCTTTTTTGAAAAAAAATTAGGTCATTTATTAGAAGACGCAAAAATAAAAAAAGAAAATGGGGCTCTTTTGTATTTTGACTTAGATAATTTTAAAAAAGTAAATGATACAATTGGACATATGTTTGGAGATCTACTTCTTAAGAATGTAGGGGGATTGATGAAAAAATATTTAGGAGACCATTCTATCATTGCTCGATTAGGAGGAGATGAATTTGTAGCTTTATTACCAAATGCACAAATGAGTCATGTTCAGAATATAGCAAAAAAAATTATACAGTCCTTTCAAAATCCTTGGATTTTAGATGATCGAGAATTCTACATTACAGTAAGTATGGGGATTACCATGTATCCAAAGGATGGAGAAAATGCAAGTATATTACTAAAAAATGCAGATACGGCTATGTATGAAGCCAAAAATAATGGGAAAAATAGTTATTCTTTTTATACCTATGATATGCATCAGAAGATGTTAGAAAAATTAGAAATGGAAAATGATTTAAGGCATGCTATAGAAAAAGAAGAATTTATTGTCTATTATCAGCCTAAAATAGGAATTCGAAGTGGAAAAATTGAAGGGACAGAAGCTCTTGTAAGATGGAATCACCCTACAAAGGGAATGATTTCTCCTAATATATTTATTCCATTAGCAGAAGAAACAAGGCTGATTATTCCTATAGGAGATTTTGTGTTAAGAACTGCTTGCAATCAAATTAAAAAATGGCAAGAAAATGGTCAATATACCATGTATGTGTCTGTAAATATATCAGTGATCCAAATTCAACAAGATGATTTTGTGGAAAAAGTAGTAAATATCATAAAAGAAACAGGAATTTGTCCTTCTTCTTTAGAGCTTGAAATTACAGAAAATACAATCATGCAAAACTTTGAATATACAAATGAAATTTTACAAAAGCTACGAGGTTTAGGAATACATATTTCTTTAGATGACTTTGGAAAAGGCTATTCTTCTTTAAATTATTTAAAACAGCTTGAAATCGATGTTTTAAAAATTGATAAATCTTTTATTGATGATATTACTCAAAACAAGAATCAACAGGCTATTGTGAAATCTGTTATTGAAATGGCTCAGAGTATGAATATGCGCGTTATTGCAGAAGGAGTAGAAATGTGGGAGCAATTTAATTTTCTAAAAGAGTTAGGCTGCGATGAAGTACAAGGATATTTATTTAGCAAACCCTTATGTGTAATGAAGATGGAGAATATGATAAAAGAAAAAAGAAAAGTTTGTTAGAAATTCACATGTTGTGATTACAACATGTGAATTTGTTATTCTTTAGGAAATTATACAAATGAATAAATTATAAATAACTTTAGAAAGTTAGATTTTCATCAAATTTTAAGCAACGGAAATTCTGAATGGAATGGAAGAATTTAGTTGGCGATATGAGCAGTTCCGATAGGAACATGCGAATTTTTATGATATAAAAAGATTGGATTTGTTATAATACATATAGGAATGTAAGAAAGGAAGATTTTATGGAAAGTATAAGAAATTTATTAGATGAAGTGATACAAGAAGAAAGTTTGATAGATTGTATGATTAGCAATGTAAGAAAAAAAGAGGAGTATAATAAAATAAGCATAAGACCTATTCTTTTAAAAGAGAAACTTATGTACCAATTTACATATCATTATGATAAAAAAGTAGTTCATGAAAATGTAGAGAAGGATCAAATGCTAGGAAAGATGATTTCTTTATTCGAAACAAATTTTAAACAAGGGCAAATTTATACAAAAGAAGCAGATTATCAAATACTCATTAGCAAAAAATTTAAAGTAAAAATTTTGAAAAAAGCTCCTACAAAAAAACAAAAAAATTTATCTCATAATAGAAAGAAGAATTATATTATTCCTGAGAATATTCCAAATCCATTCTTATATCGATTAGGAGTTATGAATGAAAAAGGAAAAGTCTTTTCTCAAAAGTATGATAAGTTTAGACAAATTAATAGATTTTTAGAAATGGTAAGAGATATAGTAGATGAGCTAAAAAATAAAGAAAAAATAAAAGTAATTGATTTTGGTTGTGGAAAATCTTATCTGACATTTGCTCTTTATTATTATTTTGTGGATATTTTAAATATGGATGTGGATATTATAGGCTTGGATTTAAAAGAAGATGTAGTGATGCATTGTAATGAAATTGCAAAGGATTTAAGGTATGAAAAATTAAAATTTATGATGGGTGATATTGCACACTTTAATCAAGCAAATCAAGTAGATATGGTGGTTACACTTCATGCTTGTGATACAGCAACGGATGCAGCCTTAGTAAAAGCCATAGAGTGGAATGCAAAGATTATTTTATCTGTTCCTTGTTGTCAGCATGAATTATTTGATAAAATTCATAACCCATTGATGATGCCTATGGAAAAGCACGGAATCATTAAAGAAAGAATGTCAGCTTTGATTACGGATAGTATAAGAGCAAATATATTAGAAATTATGGGATACGATACTCAAATATTAGAATTTATTGATATGGAGCATACTCCAAAGAATTTATTAATTCGAGGAGTAAAGGGAAATACAGGTTATGAAAAAGCAGTGAAAGAATATGTATCCTTTAAGGAATTTTGGGGGATCACTCCTTATTTTGAAAAAGAATTAGGGGAAAAATTACAAAAAAGAATTACTGAATAATTTGTGGATACTTTTATAAAAATATAAAATAATCCACAACTAAAATAGAAGCCTAAGGCTTCTATTTTAGTCTAATTTGATGATATGTTTTCTTTCCTTTTTTAATCATAAGGGCATTATCTTTAAAGTAATCTTTTGTAATAAGTGTATTTATGTCTGTTATTTTTTCATCATTGATAGAAACTCCACCTTGTTGGACTAGACGTCTTCCTTCACTACGAGAAGGAATTAAACTGGCTTTAGACAAAAGAGATAAAATATCCATTCCTTCTAATTCATCAGAAGATATTTCTGTAAAAGGAATATTATCTGTTTGAGGTCCAGAACCAAACAAAGCTTTTGCAGCAGCTTCAGCTTTCTTCGCTTCTTCTTCTCCATGAACTAAGCTTGTGATTTCAAAGGCTAGTATTTCTTTTGCTTTGTTAATTTCAGCTCCTTCTAAGCTACCAAGTCTTCTGACTTCATCCATAGGAAGGAAAGTAAGTAAAGATAGACATTTCTCTACATCTGCATCATCAACATTTCTCCAGTATTGGTAAAAATCATAAGGAGATGTTTTCTCAGGATCAAGCCATAAAGCCCCTGCTTCTGTTTTACCCATTTTCTTTCCTGTACTAGTAGTAAGAAGAGAAAAAGTCATACCATAAACAGATTTTTGATCTACTCTTCTAACTAAATCTACTCCTCCTAATATATTAGACCATTGATCGTCTCCACCAAGCTCTAGAGAACAATTATATTCTCTACTTAATTTTAAAAAGTCATAAGATTGCATGATCATGTAATTAAATTCAAGGAAAGAAAGTCCTCTTTCCATACGGCTTTTAAAACATTCTGCTGTAAGCATTCTATTGACTGAAAAATGTCTTCCAATATCTCTTAAGAAAGGAATATACTCAAGGTTTAATAGCCAATCTCCATTGTTAACCATCATAGCTTTTCCTTCTGAGAAATCAAGGAACTTTGAAAGCTGTTTTTTAAAGCAGTCACAATGATATTGTACAGTTTCTGGTGTCATGAATTTTCTCATATCTGTTTTTCCAGTAGGGTCTCCAATCATACCTGTTCCCCCACCGATTAATATAATTGGACGATGACCTGCACGTTGCATATGCATCATAGTAATAACTTGTACAAAGTGACCTACATGTAAACTATCTGCAGTAGGGTCAAAACCAATATAAAAAGTAACAGATTCCTTTCCAAGAAGTTCTCTGATTTCATCTTCATGAGTTGCTTGCTGAATAAAACCTCTTTCCTTCAGCACATCAAATACATTTGACATAATAAAACCTCCTCCATTTATACAAAAATAAAAGGACCTTCTCATCTAGTAAGGACGAGAAAGCCCGTGGTACCACCTTAATTCGCATAAAGCCTCTAGCCACGATAACGAGTGGAAACCGTCGAAGTTTTTAGTTTCGAAACTCCAGAGTGTAATTCATCTTTTATATCCTTCAGACTTTTCACCAACCAGTCTGCTCTCTATATGGTTATTATAAAAGACTACTGAATTCCTTCATAGTTTGTATAAATTTATTTTATCCATATCTTAACACAAATATGAATGATGGACAAGCTTTTTAATAGATTAGTAGAAAATAAATAAAAATACATGATTGAATGAATAAATTCAAATACTAAATAAAAATAATGCTGGAGGGACATGAATGAACATAGAGAAGATCTCTACAAAACAAGGAATTTCCTTGATTATTTTATTTATAGTGGGTTCTAGCTCTATATTTGCACAAGGGTTAGAAGCAGGGCATGATCTATGGCTTGCTTTTATCATAGGAATAGGTATGGTAATTCCTATGATCATGATTTATGCAAGACTTCATTGTCTTTTTCCAAACAAAAATTTATTTGATATGATAGAAATCTGTTTTGGAAAAATCATAGGAAAAATAATAGTTATACTATATACTTGGTTTGTTTTTTTTATGATGAGTGATATATTACTTAATTATAGTCAGTTTGTTCAAGGAGTAAGTTTTATAGAAACCCCCCATACCGTCATACACATATTATTTATACTCATATGTGCATGGGGGATTAAAGAAGGGATAGAGGTAATGGGTAGATGTAGTGAATTGTTTATATATATACCTATATTGTCGATCTGTTTTATTGTATTATTATCTATTCCAAATATGGAAATAAATAATATATTGCCTGTATTGTCTAAAGGTATGAAACCTGTTTTTAAAGGTGCTTTTAGTATAATGACATTTCCACTTATTCAGATTGTAGTGTTTACTATGGTTTTTGATGATATAAAGAATAATCAATCTATGTATAAAATTTATTTGTTGGGGATGATTATAGGAGGGGTATATTTATTTATGCTTTCTATAACAAATATTTTGGTAGTAGGAGTAGAAGGTGCAACAAGTTTATATTATCCTACTTATGGAACTATTTCAAGAATTAAAATAGGAAATATATTACAAAGAATAGAGGTAATCATAAGCGTTGTTTTTTTATTGGGAGGATTTATTAAAATTAGCATATTACTTTTATGTACATGTAAAGGAATTGCCAAAGTATTTAATATGAAAGAATATCGTTTCATTGTTTTACCTATGTCATTATTAGGGGTTAATTTAGCTTATTTTCAATATGATAGTGTAATGGACTATTTTGAATTCAATAGAGATATATGGCCGTATTATCATTTTCCATTTCAAATTATTTTTCCTATTATTTTATGGATTGTTGCTGAAAAAAAAAAGAACCCATTGACAATAGATCATAAAGAATGATAATATATCCACTGGGTTTATAGATATAGCGTCAGTTCGCAATATCCTGACGATAAAAAAAACTACGGAGGGTAAAAAAGTGAAAAGAACAAATTATATTGTACAAGCAGCATTTATTGCGGCTATTTATGCTGCCATGACTATCATGTTTGCACCTATTAGTTATGGACAAATTCAAGTCAGAATTTCAGAAAGCTTAACTGTTTTGCCCATGTTTACACCTGCTGCTATACCAGGGCTTTTTGTAGGGTGTATTTTGGCAAATATTTATGGCGGTGGAGGATTAGTAGATATAGTGTTTGGTAGCTTAGCTACTTTAGCAGCTGCCTATTTATCTTATAAGCTGCCTAAAAAATGGCTTGTTCCTATGCCACCAGTAATTGTAAATGGTATTGTAATCGGATTTATACTAAATTATCTTTATGGAGTACCGTTGTTTATCACTATGGGATGGGTTACATTAGGACAACTCATTGCCTGCTATGGATTAGGATATCCTTTGATCTTGACACTAGATAGATATAAGGACAAGGTATTTAAGAAATAAAACGAGAGATGAAAAAATTCATCTCTTTTTTTGTTGTATGAAAAATATATAGGTTTTTAGGATAAAAGTCTTATTTTTACATAATTTAGAATAAAAAGAAGGAATTTCTATAAATATGTCGAATGGTTTTGATAACTATGCTATTATTCTATAATATTTATGTCATCATGGATCAACAGAAAGAGGTGCTTAAGTATGAAATTTAACAAAATGCTAGAGAGAGTCAAGAAAAAAAAATTAGGAAAAGAGAAACAGAAAAAAAGTTCTAAAAAATTGAATGAAACGAAAGAGAAATTAAAAAAGTTTAGATGGAATCATTTAAGAATAGGATATAAATATGGGGCAGTTTTATTTCTGGTAGTCATGTTTTTCTTAACATCCACTGCCATAACGATTCAAGCACTAAATCATATCAACTACAATATTGATATTATTGATAAAGTAGGAAAAAGTGCATTAACTATTACTCAAATGGGATCATTATATAGAGAAAAGGATGCAAAGATTGGAGAATATGTATTCTTTAAACAAAATACATATTTAGAAGATTATGAAAAAGTGGAAGTAGAATTTCAACAAGTGCTTAAAGATATAGATGTAGTGATCAAAGAGATGGAAAGCTTTATAAATGTAGATGAATTAAAATTTTTATATACCCATATTCAATCCAATGATGAAAAAATGAATGATATATTACAAAAAGATATTATACCAGCTATCAAAGCAAATGATAATAAAAAAGTTATGGAAGCTAAGTTTGAGACATCTAAGCTTAGAACTAGAACCGTTTCTTTACTTGAAAATATGAGAGAGATTGTACAAGAGTCTAGACAGATGGCCATAGATCAAGCTCGTATGAGTATGCAAAAAGCTAAATTTATTTTACTTATTAGTGTGACACTATCTATTATATTTGGACTTATTATTATGATTATCATAGGAAGAATGATTCGAAAAAATTTAAATCAAGTTATTTATGTGAGTGATGAAGCTGCAAAAGGAAATTTACTTGTGGAAAAAATTGATTATGAAGGAAAAGATGAAATTGGACAATTATCATTTTCTATTAATCAAATGGTAGATAATTTAAGAGAGATGATGCAAGAAGTTATGAATGTATCTAATGAGGCAAACAATCAAACAGCATCTTTTGAAAATATATCTAAAGAAGTTAGAAGAGGAAGTGAACAAATCGCCTCCACTATGCAACAAATGGCAGTTGGAGCAGAAGAACAAGCAAATTCAGCCACAGAGATTGCACATGCTATCAATCAATTAGGAAAATTAATAGAAGAAACAAATGAAAAAGGGGAAGAATTAAATCAAAGTTCAAGAGCCGTATTAGATATTGCTCAAATTGGAAATCAACAGATCTTAGCATCTGTAGATCAGATTTATGTCATTAATGATGTAGTGAAAGATTCTGTGAATCAAGTACAAAGATTGAATGAAAAAGCTCAGAATATTTCCCAATTGGTAGAGGTCATTAATCAAATATCAGATCAAACAAATCTTTTAGCATTAAATGCAGCGATTGAAGCAGCAAGAGCAGGAGAAGCAGGAAGAGGATTTGCTGTAGTATCTGATGAGATTAGAAAATTAGCAGAACAAGTAGGACATTCTGCTACAGAAATTAGGGAAATTATACAAGGCATACAAAAAGAATCTCAAGATATGACAATTTCCTTACAAGATGGATATAAGCAAGTAGAAAATGGAACCAATCAAATTAAAAATACTGAAAAATCATTCCAAGAAATTAATGGGAAAGTAGAGAATATGGTATTAAGGATCAAACAAGTATCTCAAAATTTAGAAAAGGTATCGGAGCATAGTGTAGAAATCAGCTCTTCTGTTGAACAAGTTGCATCTATTGCAGAAGAAAATTCAGCTTCGATTGAGCAAACTTCTGCTTTAGCACAAGAAGAAAATAGTGCTATGGAGCTCATGAAAGAAGAAAATAATAAAATGGTTGTACTTATTGAAAAGTTAAGACATTCTATGAGCAAATTTAAGATATAGGTATATTTTCCTTTAATATGAAAAAACTTATAAAGTAGAAGGAATTTATACAATGTAGGAAGAATAATACATAAATTTAAATTTAGATTGAGTATTATTTTTACTTCTTTTGAATCATATTGTATAATTCAATTATATTGTATAATGTATAGGAATGAAAAAATTTACAAAAGAATATGAGGAGGTTTGATGATGGCTATTAGTTTACAAAAAGGACAAAAAGTAGATTTAACAAAAACAAACCCAGGACTTACAAAAGTATTAGTAGGATTAGGATGGGATACAAACAAATATGATGGAGGCCAAGACTTCGATTTAGATGCAGCAGCTTTTATGTTAGGAGAAAATGGAAAAGTTTCAAGTGACAATGATTTTATCTTTTATAATAATTTAAAAGATGCAGCTGAGTCTGTGACTCATCTTGGAGACAATCTTACAGGAGAAGGAGATGGAGATGATGAGCAGGTTAAAATAGATCTTGCTAAAGTTCCTGCTCATGTTCATAAAATTGATTTTACTGTAACGATTCATCAAGCAACAGAAAGAAATCAAAACTTTGGACAAGTATCTAATGCATTTATTCGAATTGCAAATGAACAAACGGGAGAAGAATTAATTCGATATGATCTTGGAGAAGATTTTAGTGTAGAAACTGCTGTTGTAGTAGCAGAATTGTATCGTCATAATGGAGAATGGAAATTTAATGCTATTGGTAGTGGATTCAGTGGAGGATTGGCAGCTTTATGCCAAAACTTTGGAATCAATATATAAGACAGAGCCCTATGGCTCTGTCTTTGTATCAAGTAAAATAGAGGGAGGCATTTATTTGGATTATAAAATATTATATGAAGGAGCTTTTCCATTAGTAGAAGTAAATTTACAAAGAGGAGAAAATATAAAAGCTGAATCAGGTGCCATGGTTTCTATGTCCAATACGATAGAAGTAGATGGGCGTATGGAAGGTGGTTTTATGAATGGTCTTGGAAGAATGCTGGCAGGAGAAAAATTCTTCTTTCAAACCCTCTCAGCAGCAAAAGGAGCTGGAAAAGTTCTTTTAGCAGCAACAGCACCAGGAGGAGTAGTAGATGTAAATTTAGATGGTTCTTATGATCTTTGTGTACAAAAGGATGGTTTTTTAGCAGCTACATCAGGTATAGAAGTTTCTACAAAAATGCAAAACCTAGCAAAGGGATTATTTTCAGGAGAAGGATTTTTTATTGTGAAGATTAGTGGAAAAGGAATGGTCTTTTTAAGCTCTTTTGGAGCTATTCATCCTATCAATCTTTCTGAGGGAGAAGAGGTAATTATAGATAATAGCCATCTTGTAGCGTGGCCTGAATATATGAATTATACTATTGAAAAAGCATCAAAGGGATGGATTTCAAGTATTACATCTGGTGAAGGTCTTGTTTGTAGATTTAGAGGACCAGGAACAGTACTTATTCAAAGTAGAAATCCAGGAGCATTTGGGGGTTGGATTAGACAATTTATTCCTTCTCAAAAATAAAGTATATATTTTTGGAGGAATTTTTTGAAAAAGTTAGAATTAATAAATAGGATGCAAAAATTTACAATAAAAAGTATTTATTTGGAATATTTATGATAGAGGAGGAATTATTATGGCAATTAATCTTCAAAAAGGACAAAGAATTGATCTTACAAAAGGAAATGCAGGACTTTCTAAAATATTAGTAGGACTCGGATGGGATCCTGTTGAAAAAGAAAGAAGTGGTGGCTTTTTATCAGGGTTATTTGGGGGAAGTAGTGCAAGTGCAGATATCGATTGTGATGCATCTGTACTTATGTTAGATATGAATGGTAAGCTTTCTAGAAAACAAGATCTTATTTATTTTGGAAATTTAAGAAGTATGTGTGGCAGTGTTATTCATACAGGAGATAATCTAACAGGAGAAGGAGAAGGAGACGACGAACAAATCCTTGTAGATTTAAACTTAGTTCCTCAAAATATTCATAAATTAGTATTTGTTGTAAATATCTATGATTGTATTAGACGTAAGCAAGATTTTGGACTTATAAAAAATGCTTTTATTCGTGTAGCGAATACAGATAATAAACAAGAGTTAATTAGATACAATTTAACAGATAACTATGCAGGAAAAACTACTTTAATTGTGGGAGAGATTTATCGTCACAGTGGAGAATGGAAATTTGCTGCTATTGGAGAAGGAACTCAGGATGCTTCATTAAGTGAAATTGTTCAAAAGTATTAGTAAAATAGGAGGGAAATATTATGTCTATCAATCTTCAAAAAGGACAAAGAATTGATTTAACAAAATCTAATCCAGATTTAAAAAAAGTAATTGTAGGTCTTGGATGGGACACAAACAAGTATGCAGGAGGATATGATTTTGACTTAGATGCATCCGCTTTTTTGGCAGCAGAAAATGGTAAAGTGCTACATGATGAGGATTTTGTATTTTATAATAATTTACAGGGCGGAAATGGTTCAGTCATTCATACGGGAGATAATAGAACAGGAGAAGGAGATGGAGATGATGAACAGATTAAGGTTGATTTTACCAAAATTCCAGAGCATGTTCATCGTATAGGCATTACAGTTACCATACATGAAGCGAAGGAGAGAGATCAAAATTTTGGACAAGTATCCAATGCTTATGTGAGAGTAGTGAATGAAGAAAATAATGAGGAAGTTCTTCGTTATGATCTAGGAGAAGAATTCTCAGTAGAAACTGCTTTAGTAGTTTGCGAACTGTATAGACATAATGGAGAATGGAAGTTTAATGCGATTGGAAGCGGATTTAGCGGAGGGTTAGCAGATCTTTGCAGAAATTATGGTCTTTCAGTGTAATCAAAAATAATAGAAACCTAACCTTAAGGTTTAGGTTTTTATTATTTTCTAATATAAAGGAGATAGAGTATGAGATATTTTAGTCATTTGACTCCTCAAGAAGAAAAGTCTATTTTTTATGAAATTCCTCATGATTTTCATAGAGAAAGTCCTAAAGAGATTCTTTCCTATGCTTTAGGAGCTACTCTTTATATGCCTGCTGTAAAGGAAAATATTGCAAAAGATGTATTGTCTTTTAAATATCCTATTACATCTATGGTCATTTGTTTAGAGGATGCTATTGGGGATTTGGCTGTTGAGAAAGCAGAAAAGAAAGTAGTAAAAGAATTCCAAATCATTGATGAAGGTGTAAAAAGTGGACAAATCCATATAAAAGATATTCCTTTTATCTTTTTAAGAATAAGAAATAAAGAGCAAATGGTAAGATTAGCATATGAACTTAAAGAATATAGTTCATATCTTATGGGGTTTGTATTTCCTAAGTTTTCAGTAGAAAATGGAATAGATTATTTTAAAAGTTTAAAAGAAATTTGTAACGAGTTTGGAAAAAAAATTTATGGAATGCCTATTTTAGAAACAAAAGAAATTATATATAAAGAAAAAAGAATAGATACTCTTTTAAAGATCAGAGATATTTTAATAGAGAATAAAGAGTGGGTTTTGAATATAAGAGTTGGAGGAACAGATTTTTCAAGCATATTTGGAATTCGAAGAAGTCCTAAAGTTTCTATTTATGATATTTCAATGATTTCAGATTGTCTTTCGGATATTCTCAATTTTTTTATAAGAGAAGAGGGAGAATTTGTAGTTTCGGGACCTGTCTGGGAATACTTTTCAGATAATCATATAGATGGATTTATTCATGAAATATTATTAGATCAGGAAAATGGATTTGTAGGAAAAACGATTATTCATCCAAATCATTTAAAAGTAGCTCAATCTCTTTATGTAGTAAGTCATGAAGAATATATGGATGCTTTAAGTATTGTAAAGAATTATAATGGAAATGTAGGAGTTTTAAAGAGTGAATATAAAAATAAAATGAATGAAATCAAGCCTCATTTGAATTGGGCAAAAAAGATACTCATAAAATCAAAAATATACGGGGTGTATCATGAAGGAAAAAATTTTACCCACCTATTTAATGGAAAAGGTTTATAATATGGAACAAGGATTATCAGTGAAAGTAAAGATCCATAAAAATATATATCATATTCCTATGGAATCCCTCTTTTTAATGGCGGCAAGAAAAAATAAAAAAAGAGCTTTTCTGTTTGTAAGTAAAGTCTTAGGAAAGCATATCCCAGTCATTCCTCAAGTTTCTCTTTTAACAAGTATGTTATTAGCTTATTCTTATGCAAACGAAATCTATAATATACATGGGTCTTATGAAGAGATCTCTAGAGGAATTATAAATGAAGAGGAAGGGTCAAGGATTTATGAAAAATTCAAAAAAGAAAAAATAAGTATAGATGAATCTCTTTTATTTATTGGATTTGCAGAAACAGCTACGGCTCTAGGACATGGAGTATTTGAATGCTTTGAGGGAGACGTAGGATATATTCATACGACGAGAGATGAAATATTAGGATGTTATGAGACGATTCAATTTGAAGAAGAACATTCTCATGCTACGACCCATAGGTTGTATCCTATAGAGGATAGGCTTTTAATGTCAAATTGTCCTATTATTTTTATAGATGATGAGATCACAACAGGAAAAACTATTTTAAATATGATCAAAGAGATTCAAAAGATTTATCCAAGAAAACAATATGCTGTATTGTCTATACTAGACTGGAGAAATAAAGAAGATATAAAAAAATATAAATGCCTTGAAGAAGAATTAGGAATAAAAATTCATACAGTTTCTTTAGTATCAGGAGAAATAGAGGTATCAGGAGAAGTAAAAGAACAATATGATTCTTTGGAAAATAAAAAGAAAATCATTCCAAATATAAAGAAAATAAAGCTTCAAGAAAGTAAACAGTTCTTTGAAAGTATACTTTTGTCTTCTGAAGATACAAAACAAAATATAAGCAATTGTCCCTATATAAAAGAAACCGGAAGGTTTGGAATTTATGAAAAAGATCATAAAAAGCTGGATGATGTATGTAAAAGAATAGGTATATATTTAGAAAAAAAGAGAATAGGAAAAAGAACTCTTTGTTTAGGAACAGGAGAATTTATGTATATTCCTATGAAGATCGCTTCTTACATGGGAGATGGAGTAAAATATCATTCTACTACAAGAAGTCCTATTCATCCACTGAATCAAGAGGAATATGGAGTAAAAAATGCATACTCATTTGAAAGCTTTGATGATCCTTCTATTTTAAATTATTTTTATAATGTTCCTTATAAGGGGTATGATGATTTATTTATTTTTATAGAAAGAGAAATATCATCTCAAAAATTACATTCATTTATAGAGAGTCTCAAATATACAGGTATTTCCAATATTTATATTATATTTTGTGCGGATCATTATTTGCATATTAAAATGCCTGATCCTATGGGAACTTATAAAAAAGAAGATGTGATTTTTTTATTAAAAGATTTAAGCTTTTTGATGAAGGAAAGAGGTACAAAGGAGAGAGAAGTGGCCATACAAAGTGGAACCCATTATTCTGAAATGCTTCCAGTGGAGTATATGCCATCTGATGAGTATATGGATATTTTTTATTCTTCTTTAAAAGAATCTTCTAAAAAAATGGCCATAGCAGTAGGAAGGGTAGCACAAAAGATTATAGAGAAAAAAGGAAAGGATACCATACTTGTTTCTTTGGCAAGAGCAGGTACACCTATAGGAATTTTGATCAAAAGATATATTTTATATCAGTATGGTATAGATCTACCTCATTATAGTATTTCTATTATTAGAGGAAAAGGAATAGATGAAAATGCTATAAAATATATATTAAAGAATCATCCTAGCTTTAAAATACAATTTATTGATGGTTGGACTGGAAAAGGAGCAATTGCAAAGGTTTTAGAAAATTCATGTGAAAGTTTTCAAAAGAAGTATGGAGTATTTTTAGATGATACATTAGCAGTACTTGCAGATCCAGGGTATTGCGCTTCTATATTTGGAACAAGAGAGGATTTTTTAATTCCTAGTGCGTGTTTAAATTCTACTGTTTCAGGACTTGTTAGTAGAACAGTTCATAGAAAAGATTTGATTGAAGAAGATGATTTCCATGGAGCAAAATATTATAAAGAATTAAAAGAAAAAGATGTATCTAATTTTTTTATTGATACCATTACAAAAGAATTTGAAAATGTAAAAAATGAGATAAGTATAAATTTAAAAGAAGAAGAGGATACTCCAACTTGGGAAGGTTTGAAAAACATCAAAACTATTCAAAAGGATTTTAAAATAGATGATATCAATTTGATTAAACCAGGAATAGGAGAGACTACCAGAGTTCTTTTAAGAAGAATTCCATGGAAGGTTTTAGTGAAAGAAAAAGGACGTCCTAATTTAGAACATATTGAACTTTTAGCAAAAGAAAAAAATGTTTTAGTAGAAGTATATCCTCATATGACCTATGAATGTTGTGGGCTGATAAAGCCTTTGAAGGGTGATCAAAAATGATATTTGCAAGTGATTTAGATAGAACACTTATTTATTCTGAAAAGTTTACACAAGATCTTTTACAAGATCAAATAGAGATTGTAGAAAAAAAAGAAGAAAAGCCTTTATCTTATATGACAAAAGAAGCTGTCAAAAATCTTAAAAAAATCCATGAGAAAATATTATTTATTCCTGTTACTACAAGGACAATAGAGCAATATAGAAGAATTCATTTATTTAAGCATATGGATATTGAGTATGCCATTACAAGTAATGGAGGCAATATATTAGTAAATGGAGAAGTAGACAAAGAGTGGAATCATTTTATTATGGATACAATAAAGAAAGAGTGTATTTCTTTTGAAGATGTATTTTTAAAATTTAAAGAAATAGAATCAAAAGAATGGATGATTAAAAACAGAGTAGCAGATGATTTGTTTATCTATTATATTATTCATAAAGATTATATTCCAGAGAGATTATATGATTTTATACAGTGGTTAGAAGATAGAAATTTTAGGGTATCTATTCAGGGAAGAAAAATGTATTTTGTTCCTAAATGTGTGTCAAAAGGGAAGGCATTATCTTATATCAAAGAAAAAGAAGGAATAGAAGATATGATTGTAGCAGGGGATTCTCTTTTAGATCTTCCTATGTTAAAAATAGGAGATCATTCTATCGCTCCAACTCACGGAGAAATTTATCAAATAAAAGAAAAAGTAGATTTTATAAATTTTACAGAAAAAGAGGGGATTTTTGCTGGAGAAGAGATTTTAAAAAAAGTATCAGAGTGTATGGAAAATGAAAAATGTTTTTGCTCATATTAAATAAAGGAGGTAAAATAGCTGCTGATAAAACCTTATAGAAGTTTATATAACCTTATTGGGTTTACCTAAAGATTATATTATGATAAATTCAGAGGTGATATAAATGAAATATTATTCTATAGGGCAATTTTCAAAATTAATAGGAAAAAATCCTCAAACATTGAGAGAATGGGATAAAAAACATATATTAAAGCCACATCATGTTGCACCAACAGGATATAGGTATTATTCGCAAGAACAACTTAATCATTTTTTAGGAATTAAAGGTATTGAAATTAAAACTAAAAAAGTAATAGGATATTGTAGAGTTAGTTCCCATAAACAAAAAGATGACCTTGAAAGGCAAATAGAAAATGTTAAAACATATATGATTGCTAAAGGTTATCAATTTGAAATTATCCAAGATATAGGAAGTGGAATAAACTACAACAAAAAAGGATTAAATCAACTAATAGATATGGTAACTAATTCAGAAGTTGAAAAAATAGTAATTTTATATAAAGATAGGCTATTAAGATTTGGGTTTGAGATTATAGAAAACCTATGTAATAAGTATGGGACTACCATTGAAATTATAGACAATACTGAAAAGACAGAGGAACAGGAACTAGTTGAGGATTTAATCCAAATTGTTACGGTTTTTAGCAAGAGAGCCAATAAAGCTAAAAAAATGATTAAGGAGTTGTTAGAAAGTGATATTGGGGAAGAAAGTTAGATTATACCCAACGAAAGAGCAGGAACAAAAATTATGGCAATCAGTTGGTACTGCAAGATTTATTTATAATTGGACACTTGCAAGACAAGAAGAAAATTATAAAAACGGTGGTAAATTTATAAATGATGGTGATTTGAGAAAAGAGTTAACTATTCTAAAGAAATCGGAACTTAAATGGCTTAATGAAGTATCTAACAATGTGGCAAAACAGGCTGTAAAAGATGCTTGTAATGCTTATAAAAATTTTTTTAAAGGGTTAACCGATAAGCCAAAATTTAAGAGTAGAAGAAAAAGCAGACCTTCATTCTATAATGATACATCAAAACTTAAAGTTAAAGAGAATTTAGTATTAATTGAAAAAGTAGGCTGGATTAAAATATCAGAACAAATACCAATGGATGTTAAATACACCAATCCAAGAGTAAGTTTTGACGGAAAGTATTGGTATGTATCTGTAAGTATTGAAAATGAAAATCATGTAATAGAATTAACTGATGAAAGTATAGGCATAGATGTAGGTATTAAAGACCTTGCTATATGCTCAAACGGAATGACTTTTGAAAATATTAATAAAACAAGATTAGTTAAGAAATTAGAGAAAAGATTACGTAGGTTGCAACGTAAAATATCTAAAAAATATGAGTTGAATAAAGAAGGGAGGAAGTTCGTCAAAACTTGCAACATTATAAAACTTGAAAAGCATATTAGACTACTTCATAGAAGATTATCTAATATTAGGAACAATCACTTACACCAAGCAACTACAAAGATAGTGAAAACCAAGCCATCAAGAGTAGTGATGGAAACACTTAATATCAAAGATATGATGAAAAATCGCCATTTATCTAAAGCAATAGCTAAGCAAGGACTATATGAGTTCAAAAGACAACTTCAATACAAATGTGAGTTCTATGGAATTGAATTTGTTGAAGCAGATAAATGGTATCCATCATCAAAAATATGTAGTGAGTGCGGACATAAAAAGACTAAATTATGGCTATTTGAAAGGACTTATATCTGTGAAGAATGTGGAGCAGTAATTGATAGAGATCTTAATGCTTCAATTAATTTAAGCAGATATTCAGCATAACTACTTAAACAGTTATGCTTGAGGTGTAGGATTCGTTGTATCCGAAGTTAAGCCCTCGGAGTGCTATACAAACCAAAGTAGCTACGGCAAAATGGAGTACGTTGAACAGGGAACTAAACCAACTTATAGAGTTTTATAAGGTTTTGGCAACGGAAAGCATATGAAGAATTTTAAATTGTATCTTCCAACAAAAATCATATTTGGTAAGGATACAGAAAGCAAAGCAGGGCAAGAAACGAAAAAATATAGCAAAAAAGTTTTGCTTCATTATGGAGGAGGAAGCATCAAAAAATATGGGCTTTATGAAAAGATTACAACATCTTTAAAAGAAGAAGGAATTGATTGTATTGAATTAGGAGGTGTACAGCCTAATCCCAGATTAAGTTTAGTACAAGAAGGAATCAAAATTTGTAGAGAAGAAAAAATAGATTTTATTTTGGCAGTGGGTGGAGGAAGTGTCATTGATTCTGCAAAATCTATTGCAATAGGAGTGCCTTATAGTGGTGATGTATGGGATTTTTATACAGAAAAAGCAAGACCTAAAGAAGTACTTCCTATAGGGGTTGTTTTGACCATTCCTGCTACAGGTAGTGAAGCAAGCATGGGCTCTGTCATTACCAATGAAGAAGGATGGTATAAAAAAGCATGCAATCATGATCTTTTGCGTCCTCAGTTTGCTATTATGAATCCTGAAGTTACTTATACACTTCCTCCTTATCAAACATCAGCAGGAGCTGTCGATATTATGGCACATGTGATAGAAAGATATTTTACCAATACAGACCATGTAGATTTGACAGATAGACTTTGTGAGGCAACTTTAAAAACAATGATTAAAAATACTCCTATGGCATTAAAAGATCCAAAGGATTATCATGCTCGTGCAGAAATTATGTGGGCAGGTACTATTGCTCATAATGGAATTTTAGGTACAGGAAGAGTAGAAGATTGGGGATCTCATAGAATTGAACATGAATTAAGTGGAATTTATGATGTAACTCATGGAGCAGGTCTTGCAGTAATTATCCCTGCGTGGATGAAGTATGTATACAAACATAATATCAATCGATTTGCTCAATTTGCGATGAGAGTATGGGATGTAGAGTATGATTTTGAATACCCTGAAAATACAGCATTAGAAGGAATTCGAAGACTAGAAAATTTCTTTCAAGAAATAAAAATGCCTACTACTTTAGAAGAACTCAATATAGGACAAGAACATTTTGAAGAGATGGCCCAAAAATGTACACAAAATAAAACACAAAGTGTAGGAAGCTTTGTAACTTTACATGAAAAAGATGTAGTGAATATATTTCAATTAGCAACAAAAGCGACCTAATAGGTCGCTTTTGCGTTTATTGAATATCTATTTTTTTTCCCTTTATTTGAGATGCTTCTTTTTTAGGAAGACAGATAGAAAGAATACCATTATTAAATTGAGCTGCTACTTTCTCAGGTTCTACATTTTCTATATAGAAATTTCTCATCATAGAACCATATTTTCTTTCTTTTCGAATATAATTTTCTTTTTCTTCATTTGTTACTTCATTTTTTTCAACAGAAATAGTAAGACGATCATCTTTAAGATCAATATGGATTTCTTCTTTATTTACTCCTGGTAATTCTGCTTCTACAATATATTCGTTTTCCTTTTCTTTAATATCTACCTTCATTTGACCCATAGTGGTATTCATAGGTGCAAAAAATGAGTGGGTAAAGAAATCTTCAAAGAAATTTTCCATATTGAATAAATCATAATTTCTCCTTAGCATTTGGTTTTTTCTGTTAAAAGGGGTCATTCCAAACATAGTTTAACACCTCCATAAGTATTTTGACTTTCTTTGACCTTAATTATTTTATATCATTTATATGATTTTTATACAATCCCTATTTTAGATTAATTTCATGGATTATCTTTGTTTTTGGTATGAATTTGAGGATTATTACATGATTTTATAAGTTTTCTATTTATAGCATATGCAAATGTCTTGACAATATATGCATAGCTCTAGAGTATACGAGGATCCCTGTTATTCATAAGAAGATGGGGATTTTTATGTGGCAATATAAAAATAAAGGGTTGAAACAATAATGATTATCATTTACAATTGATACAGAAGGACTGAAAAATTTAAAATCAACTAAGAAGCGGAGGAGAAGATATGAATCAAATTTTAAAAATAAGGATGAGCATTCAAAGTAAATTAATTATCATTTCTATGATTTTGATTGCTGTACCTTTAATTATTTTAGGACAAAATACTTATAAAAAATCAGTAGAAGTAACAGGAAAGGAACTAGGGAGGTCTTCTCTGGCATATATTAAGCAATTAGAAATTTCTATTAGAAATGAATTAAAAGGAGTAGAACAAGTGCTTGCCTTTATGAGTGAAGATTCTATTTTTCAAAAGAATGAAGACTTAGAATATATTTCAGATGAAATGATTTATCATTTTAAAAAATTAAAAGAAAATAATCCTAATATTTTAAATATATACTTTGTAAAAACAAATGGTACAATTTATGATTATCCTTCTTACTCAGATAAAAATCATTATGATCTTACACAAAGGAATTGGTATAAAGAGGCGGTTAAGAAAAAAGCAATGATTTGGGCACAGCCTTATGAAGATTTAGATACTCATCAATATGTAGTTTCTTTAGCCACTCCTATTTATGATGGGAACAGTCAACTATTAGGAGTATTAGGAGCAGATGTATCTATGGAAACTATCAATAAAATGATGAAACATGTAAAAATAGGACACGAGGGATATGCTTTTATATTAGAGGAGACAGATAAAGTAATTACTCATAAGAATAAAGACTTGGTAGGAAAGATCTTTCCATCTAAAGAAGTAATAGATGCAATCAAGAAAAATAAAGAAGGTGTAGTCCATTATTTATGGAAAGAAAACAATAAAAAGTACAAGAAATTTGCTGTATATACGAAACTAGAAGAACTAAATTGGACAATACTTGGAGGTATGTACATAGATGAAATTCAAGATCAGACTTCTGTGATTTTGGATTATATTTTATGGATCGGGGGGATATCCCTATTTTGTGCAATTTTTATTGCATATGTATTTTCAAACCGTATGTCCAAAGCAATAAAACTTTTGGTTAATAGTATGCAGAAAGTGAGAGATGGGGATTTAAATATTTACATACAAAATAATAGAAAAGATGAAATTGGACTACTTAATGAAAATTTTAATAATATGGTGCAAAAACTGAAGGATTTAACAAAGAAGATTCAAGATGTATCTATAGAGGTAACTTCTTCTTCTCAAAATTTAGTAGCCACTTCTGAAATTACTAGTGTTTCTTTAGAACAAGTTGCATCAGCATCAGAAATTATTGCACAAGGAGCATCAGAACAAGCATCAGAAGCAGAAAAAGCGGCTCATCTTACTATGAATTTAGCAGAAGTTTTTCAAAAATTAATAAAAAATATGGAACCTATTGAAATATCTTCTGAAGAAGCGATTTTAAGAGGTCAAGAAGGAATAGAGGCAGTAATAGAGTTGGAGGAAAAGACCAATGTGACTCAAGAAGAAATCAATGAAATAGAAAAAGCTGTCATTGATTTAGATGGAAGGATAAAAACTATTGGAAAGATTTTAGAGACTATGGATTCTATTTCAGAGCAAACAAATTTATTAGCTTTAAATGCTTCTATAGAGGCGGCAAGAGCTGGAGAATCAGGAAAGGGATTTGCAGTAGTAGCAGAAGAAATTAGAAAGCTTGCAGAGGAATCAAAAAATTCTTCTAATGGAATTAAGAACATCATTATGAGTATTCAATCAGAAAGTGAATATACAGTAAATACTATGAAAGAAGTAAAAACAACTACCTTAGCACAAAAAGAAGGAGTCGATAAAGTCAATGAATCTTTTCAAAAAATAGATGGGTCTATACAAGAAGTGACAAAAGATATTGAAAATATTCAAAGAATAATAGGAAAATTAGATGGACAAAAAGATGAAATTGTAAGAGCTATAGAAAATATTTCTGCTATATCACAAGAGACAGCATCTTCATCAGAAGAAGTAAGTGCATCCATTGAGCAACAAACTATGGCTATGAAAGAAATTGCAACAGCTACAGACGAGTTAGATGAATTAGCTATTCGTTTGAATGCAGAACTACTAAAATTTAAGATTTAATACAAACCCCCAAGGGACAATAAAATGTACTTTGGGGGTATTTTACATATATTTCATGGTATAAAAAAATCATTTCTATTGATTCATTCTCCATATTTCCTTATAATAAAGAAAAAAGAAGATATTTGTAGAAAAATATCAAAAAATACAATATAAAAGTTTGAAATGGATATGAATAAGGTATATTTTTAAATAATAATATGTATGTAACTAGGGTTTATGAAGGATTATAAGGGGGAGAATATGAAGAAATTTAAAAATATTACTATTTTTATTTTAATAGGAATGGTTATAGGATTAGGGGTATTACAATATGGAAATTTTAAAGATGAAAAAGAAAGTATAAGCGCTGAGGTTGTAGAACAAACTATATCTCAAATGTCTGAGTTAGTTACTATAAAATACAATTATAAAAATGTAGTAGCTTATAAAAATGCAAGAAAATTTAATGGAGTAGAGTTGCCATTTACAAAAAAATCATTTTTAATTGTTTATACAGGCTATATAAAAGCAGGTGTAGATTTAAAATCAGTAGATGTAAAAATGATTTCAAATCATGAGATAGATGTAACTATAGATCAAGCAAAAATTTTGGATAATGTACTTAATGAAGAAGATGTAACTATTTATGATGAAAATTCTGCTCTTTTGAATCCATTAAAGTTTGGTGATTTGATGAAAGTATTAACAAAAGAAAAGAAAAAAGTAGAAAAAGAAGTTGTTGAAAAAGGATTTTTAAAAGAGGCTAATGAATATACAAAAAAATTGATGGAAACCAATTTAAAAAGCATGGGTTTTGAAAAAGTAAATATTCGCTTTAGATAATCATATAAAATCTCTTCTTCTTTATAGTTTGGAAGAGATTTTTACGTAGAGGGGAGGAAAAGATATTTGAATATAGATAAAAATGGGTAATTTTATATAAAAGGAAAATTTAAAAAACAAAAAGGGGGGTTTTTATTGAAAAGTATAGGAAATAAATTAATCGTTTATTTTTCTGTATTATTGTTAGTAGTTTGTAGTATCATGGGATGGTTTGCTCAGTATGAAGTGGAAGGTACAGTAATTGATGAGGTACAAAAGACATTGCCTCAGACTGCTCAGGAAGCTTCAAATTTGATTCATACCTATGTAGATAGACAATATGTTTTTTTAGAAGGTGTTGCAAGTCGTGATAGAATTTCAAATTCACAAAATAATATACAAGATAAAATATCTATATTAAATGAGGCAGCTAAAAAAGAAGGATATTTGAGGATGGGTGTAGCAGATCTACAAGGAAATCTTTATTTGACAGATACATATGGTATAAATGGACAAGTTGTAGATGTATCTAGCAGGGAATATTATAAGGTAGCACTACAAGGGAAAAGGGGAGTAATGGAACCTACTGTTAGTATCAATCCAGATGATCATGGAGGGTTAGTGATGGTATATGCTGTACCTATTTATGATCATGGAGTTATGACAGGTGTTTTAGTAGCTATAGGAGATGGAAACTTTTTAAGCAATATTACAAATAATATAACTTTTGGAGAAACAGGCTATGCTTATATGATTAACAAAAATACAAAATTGATTGCGCACAAAGATAAAAATTTGGTAATAGAAGGAATTAGAATATTAGAAAGAGCTCAAAAAGATAAAGAATGGGAATCTATAGCAGAGCAAAGTCAAAATATGATCAATGAAAAAATTGGTTTTGGAGAATATGAATTTAAAGGAGAAGAGTTGTATGCTGGATTTTCTCATATAGAAAATACAGATTGGATTGTAGTGATTACAGTACAAAAATCAGAAATGCTTTCTATGTTGCCTGACATGAAGAAAAAAGTAATATTGGTTACTGTTTTGATATTATTGATAGGAATTGGTGTGGCATATTTCATTGGAAAAACTATTTCAAAACCTATTGTAGGGATCAAACATTATGCAGAAAAAATTGCTGATTTAGATGTGAGGGAAGATGTAGATGAGAAATATACAAAAAGAAAAGATGAGATCGGAATATTGGCAAATTCTTTTCAATTGGTAACCCATAATTTAAGAAAATTTATTGAGCATATACAAAGCTCTTCAGAGCAAGTAGCAAGTTCATCAGAGGAGTTAAAGGCTACATCAGAACAATCTGCATTAGCATCTGAACATGTAGCTACTTCTTCTACGGAAGTAGCATCTCATACAGGAAAACAGCTTAATGAAGTGCTCAATGCGACTTCTGCTATGCAGCAAATATCTGCAAGTATTGAAGAAATATCTGCAACTTCTCAAGAGGTAAATCAATTAAGTACTACTGTATATGAAAAGTCTAATATAGGAAAACAAGAAATCAGTGGAGTGATTCTTCAAATGAATCATATTGGAAATAGTACGAATGAAGTTCAAAATGCTTTGGTTCAAATTACGCAAAGTTCTAAAAAAATTGATAATATTATTAATTTAATTCAAGATATTTCTCAACAAACAAATCTGTTGGCTTTAAATGCAGCTATAGAAGCTGCACGTGCAGGGGATGCAGGTAAAGGATTTGCAGTGGTTGCAGAAGAGGTTAGAAAGCTTGCAGAAGAAACTCAAAGAGCTACGGAAGACATTAATGATTTGATTGAAGAAAATGGGAATAATATTCTTTATGCAGATCAAAAGATGAATGAAGGACTCAAAGAAGTAGATAAAGGAATACAAGCTGTAAAAGGAACAGAAAAAACTTTTGGTGAAATTTCATATTTAGTAGATCAAGTAAATAATCAAATAGAAACTATGACCGAATCCATTCGCCAAGTAGCAGAGGGTAGTCAAGATATTGTTTATTCTACAACTCAAATAGAAGAAACAAGTAAAGAAGTGGCAAGTCAAATTCAAAATGTATCGGCTGCTGCCGAGGAACAAACAGCGTCTATGGAAGAAATTGCATCAGCTAGTGAAAGTTTATCAGAGCTTTCTATGGAACTTCAAGAATTGGTGAAAAAGTTTAAAATTTAGTATAATGAAAGTGCCTGTATTATACAGGCACTTAGTTTTTGAAAAGGAAATCTTTTTAATTATTTAAAGGACTTTAAATAAATATTATTGACGTAGTTTATAATGTTTTTTTCAGCATCTTCCATATCTTTCTGAGGAATATCATTTAAGGGTTCCATGTTTTCATTTAACCAAAGTACTAGTTTATTGTCTTTAAATACATAGTAGGCAAAGGGCGCACGAAGAATAATAAGTTGGCCATTTTGAAAATAGTAATCAGATGTACCTGCCATTTTCCCTGTATCATCCGCTTCTGTTACGACCAATTTGACAGGTTTACCATTTTGACTCCAGAGAGTAAGGGTTTGTGCTTCCCATTCTTTTTTGATAGGAGGCAATTGAGATTTGTTTGTATCAAGACCATCCAAGTTTTGATTTATAGAGTTCATTTCATTTTTAACATTTTCAATAATATCTTGTGTAGACTGAGGATCTGTGGATTGAGATTTTTTATCTACAGAAGTAATAGTATCTTCTGAGAGGGACGGGTTACTAGTCACATTGTCCTTCTGAGAACATCCTACACTTAAAATTAAACTGGCACTTAATAAGCTATATAATAATAGTTTTTTCATATATTAAGCTCCTTTCTAAAATAAATTCTAAATTTAGTATAGTATGCTTTTTAGTTAATTGAGTTACAAAAGAGTTACAATAAGGTATAGGAGGAACAATTTCCATTGAGAATGGTTAGAAAATTTAATATTTGATATAATAAAATAACTTGTATATTTATTGAATATGGAAAGGAGGATTTTAATGGAAAAGCTAAAAAGGTATATAAAAAGTCAACAGATTCATGAAGTAAAGGAAATAGAAATAGATGATTTAATCATTCACAAAAAGGTAAGAGATGCGTGCATTCGTAATAAGTGTGGACAGTATGGAAAAAATTTTATGTGTCCTCCTTATGTGGGAGAAATAGAAGATTTTCAAAAAAGATTAAAAGAATACGAAAAAGGTTTTTTAATAACCATTCAAGATCATATTAAACAACCTTCTATTATGGAGAATTTTTATGTATCTGCTATAAAACTTCATCATATTCTTTTGGATATAGAAAAAGAAGCAAAAAAAATAGGATATGAAAAAGCGTATGCATTAATTGGGGGAAATTGCAAATTATGCAAGGTATGCAATGCAAAATTGGGAAAAGATATTTGTAATGATCCAAAGAGGGCAAGACCATCTTTAGAAGCAGTAGGAATTGATGTAATAGATACTTGTAAAAAAGTAGGAATCTCTATCGAATTTAAAAAAAATGAAGTGACTTGGGTAGGGCTTATTCTTATATAAGAAAATTTTTATAATATATAATAGAAAAAATGTTGAAAAAAAGCGAAAATAAGTATAAAATAAATAGAAAGATATAGAAAATCATTCCACAATCAGAAATATATTTATAGAGAGCATCTGAAGTGGAATTTATTTTTTATCTTTTCGCTTTATCTAAATAAAGCGAAAAAGCGAAAAAGGAGAGTGAAGAAATGTTAACAGATGAAATCAAAGCACTATCACAAAAATATTTTGAAAAAATGAAAGAATTAAGACATGAGTTTCATATGCATCCAGAACTAGCTTTTGAAGAATATGAAACATCTAGAATTGTAGCAGAAGAACTAAGAAAGTTAGGAATAGAAGTCAAAACAAATATAGCTAAAACAGGAGTAGTAGGACTCATAGAAGGTAAATATCCTGGAAAGACAGTTTTATTAAGAGCAGATATGGATGCTTTGCCTATTGACGAAGAAGCAGAGGTATCCTATAAGTCAAGAGTAAAAGGAAAAATGCACGCTTGTGGACATGATGGTCATACAGCAGGACTTTTAGGAGCAGCTATGATTCTAAATGAATTAAAAGATCAGATTCATGGAAATGTAAAACTTGTCTTTCAGCCAGCAGAGGAAGACGATGGAGGGGCAAAACCTATGATTGAAGAAGGAGTTTTGGAAAATCCAAAAGTGGATGCAGCTTTTGCGTGTCACTTGATGGGATTTGTTCCAAAGAATCATATTATGGTGAAATATGGACCTATGATGGCTGCTCCAGATAAATTTGTTTTTAAGGTTATTGGAAAGGGAGGTCATGCAGCCAGTCCTCATACATGTGTAGATCCTGTGATGACTTCTGTGCAAGCTATTAACAATATGCAATCTATCATTAGTAGAAGGCTCAATCCAGTAAAACCTGCTGTCATTTCTTTTTGTACCATTCATGGAGGAGAAGGACATAATGTGATTCCTAATGAGGTAGAAGTGAGTGGTACCATAAGAACCTTTGATGAAGAGATTAGAGAATGGATTCCAAAGACTATGGAAGAAATTTTAAAAGGAATTTGTTTAGGATGTGGTGCATCTTATACATTTAAGCTTACAAAGCATTTTCCGCCTTTGATCAATCATGATAATATGACAGATTTAGTAAAAGCTTCTGCTCAAAAGATTATAGGAGAAGAAAATATTTTAATTGGAAAAGAACCGAGCATGGGAGGAGAAGATTTTGCTTATTTTGCTCAAGAGGTACCTTCAGCCTTTTTCTTTGTAGGAATTGCACAGGATGAACAAAATCCTATTCAAATGCATCACCCCAAATTTAGCTGGAAGGATGAAAATTTACTTATATCTTCTCAAATTTTATCACAGATCAGTATAGATTTTTTAAATCAATGAAAGGAAGGATTGTATGAAAGCAGAACAAGTAAAAAAGAAAAAGCGGTTTGAAACCATATTAGAAAAAGCTTTATCTTTTATTGAAAAAGCAGGAAATAAATTACCTGATCCTATTACATTGTTTGTAATTTTTTGTGGATTGATTTTATTGATTTCATATATAGGAGCAAAGATGGGAATATCTGTAGTACATCCATCTACAAAAGAGACGATTCAGGTAGTAAATTTAATTACAAAAGATGGGCTCAGACAAATTGTTGGTGGCATTGTAGGAAATTTTCAATCCTTCCCTCCTTTAGGATTGGTATTAGTAGTCATGATTGGAGCAGGAGTTGCTGAAAAGTCAGGGCTAATGAAGGCTGTTTTGGAAAATTCAGTTACAAAGGTTCCTAAAAATTTTATGACAGCTATGATTGTATTGGTAGGTATTTTAGCCAATGCAGTAGGAGATGCTGGATTTATTGTTCTTCCTCCACTTGCTGCTATTATATTTTTAGGAACAGGGAGACACCCTTTAGTAGGTTTATTTGCAGCTTATGCAGGGGTATCTGGAGGATTTGCAGCAAATCTTATGATCAATATGTCAGATGTATTAGCAGCAAGTTTTACAATTCCAGCAGCTCAGATGATTGATTCAAGTTATCAAGGAACTCCTGCTATGAATCTTTACTTTATTGCTGTATCTACTATTTTTCTTGTAGGAGTGGGAGTATGGGTAACAGAAAAAATAGTAGAACCACGTTTCCCAAAATATGAAGGAGAAAATTTGGGAGAGCATACAAAAAATTTAAGTGAAATTGAGAAAAAAGGATTAAAGTATGCAGGATGGTCTGTAATGATTTTAATTCTTGTTATTATAGGTCTTTGTATAGGAAAAGATGCATTTATGCAGGATCCAAAGTCAGGTTCTATACTAGCTTATGAATCTACATTGATGCAAGGGATTATACCTATTGTTACATTTGTATTTTTAATTCCAGGTCTTATATATGGAAAGATTACAGGGACTATTAAAACCGATAAGGATGCAACAGCTATGATGGGATCAGCCATGAGTGATATGGGGCCTTATATTGTCTTGGCATTTGTAGCATCACAGTTTTTAGCTTATTTTAAATGGAGCAATGTAGGGATTGTACTTTCTATTAAGGGAGCAGAATTTTTAAAAGATGCAGGAATGACAGGATATGGATTGATCATTGGATTTATTTTTATTTCTTGTTTGATTAATATATTTGTAGGAAGTGCTTCTGCAAAGTGGGCAATTATGGCACCTGTATTTGTCCCTATGTTTTTACTTTTAGGATATGATCCAGCCCTTACTCAAATGGCTTATCGTATAGGAGACTCTATTACAAATACAATTAGTCCTCTATTTCCTTATTTTCCAATTCTTCTGGCATTTATCAATAAATATGATAAAAATGCAGGAATGGGTACAGTAATTGCTAATATGATTCCTTATTCTATTGCATTTGGAGTATTATGGACGATTTTATTAATTGTATTTATGGTTTTTCACATTCCACTAGGGCCAAACGCAGGAATTTATTATATGCTTCATTAAAAAACATCTCAAAAGATTTATATCTTTTGAGATGTTTTTTGAATACTATTAAATATGTTTTTATACTCTTCAAAATTTAAGGACTGAGGACCATCGCTTAAAGCTTTCTCAGGGTTTGGATGAACTTCGATCATAATGCCATCTGCTCCAGCTGCAATAGAAGCTTTTGTCATAGGTGCAATAAGCCTTCTTAATCCTGTTGCATGGCTAGGATCTACAACCATAGGAAGTCCGGTTTCTTCTTTCATAATAGGAATACAAGCTAAATCTAATGTGTTTCTTGTATACGTTTCAAAGGTTCGTATACCTCGCTCGCAAAGAATGATTTGATTATTTCCTTGGGATGCAATATATTCAGCAGCCATAATCCATTCTTTGATAGTAGCACTCATTCCTCTTTTTAAAAGAATAGGTTTGTTTAGTTTTCCTAAAGTTTTTAAAAGAGGGTAATTATACATATTTCTAGATCCAACTTGAATTATATCTACATATTCTAGAGCAATATCTAAATATTTTTCTTCCATAATTTCTGTTACGATAGGAAGATCTACTTTATTGGCAGCTTCTCTTAAAAGTTTTAATCCCTCAATCTCAAGTCCTTGAAAGTCATAAGGACTTGTCCTTGGTTTAAATACTCCACCTCTTAAAATATCTACGCCTATTTTTTTTAGAGCAGTTGCAGATTCAAATATTTGTTCTTTTGATTCCACAGAGCAAGGACCTGCAATCCAAACAGGAGGATGGTTTCCTCCTATTTTTATATCTTTTACTGAAACGATGATTTCTTTCCCTGTTAATATACGTGCATTATTCATAATAAACCTTCCTAACTTCTTCTTTTTCGTATGATTTAAAATTTAGTTATATAATTTAGAATACCCATTATTTTTTCTTCTTATCTATTATATCGGCTAATATTTATTCTATCAACTCATGAAATAAGCAATATTTTAGGAAGATTTTTTTATAATTGAATTTGAGTCCATTTTTGTCTTTTAAATCTTATAAACATAATAGATGCAAATACAAAGAATGAAAGAATTTCACTAATCCACATACCTGCAATCCCTATTTTTAATAAAATAATAAATACATAACATAGTGGAACGTACATAGACCAAGCCCTTAATGCACTGATGATCATAACAGTTTTTGTATCTCCCGCTCCTCTTAAAGCACCTGATATGATGATCATAAAATTAAGAAAAGGCTGATTAAATCCTGCAACATACATGGCTAGTAAGGAAGTATCAACAAGAATTGCTTCTTTTGTAAATAAACTTAAAAACATTTTAGGGAAACTAATAAAAATAATACCCATGAAAATACCCCAAGATACGCCTAAAAATGTAGCTGTATAACCTGTATCCAAGCTTTTTGGAATGTCTTTTTCTCCTAAAGATTTTCCAACCAAGGCAGAAGCTGCGATAGATATACCCATGGCAGGCATAAAAGACAATCTCTCAATACTGAGAACAATACGAAAAGCTGCTTCTCCATTTGTATCTAAAAGAGATACAATCATTCCTGCTGCAATATAAGAAAGACTCATAGAAACCTGTTCAATAGCTCCTGGATAACTAATATTCCAAAGAGGGATTAAAATATTTTTAGTAATTTTTAAATTTTCAGATACAATTTTCAAATGATGAGATCCTTTTGTTAAAAAGTAAAGATACAAAACCATCCCTATAAATCTTGAGATGCTTGTGGAAAGGGCAGCTCCCTCAATACCCATATTGGGAAAAATCCAAAAACCTGTCATTAAACAGTAATTACCTATAATATTTAAAATATTGGTAATAGCCGTAATGATCATAGGCGTCTTTGTATCACTTACTCCTCTTAAACATGCAGCTGCACAAAAGGAGATAAACATACAAGGAATACTATAAGAAAGAATACGAAAATATTGCAAAGACATATTTAAAACATCAGAGGACATATCATAAATCATTAAAATTTCTTTTGCAAATACAAAGGATAGAATAGAAATAATAAGCCCTATGATAAAATTTAAAGAGAGATTTTGCCCCATAATTTTATTTAAGCTTGTATAATCCTTCTCTCCATATCTTCTTGCAATCATAGCTGTCGCACCTGTATTAAAAGAAGAAAAAATAAATATTAAAGAAAATATGATTTCATTACAAAAGCCTGATGCAGCCAATGCTTCTTTTCCGATAAGTCTTCCAACCATAACTGTATCTGCAAGGTTTACTAAAGTATTTAGCCCCATTTCTGCAACGGCAGGAAGAGTAATCATTAGAATAGATAAAACTAATTTTTTATTTTTTATCATCATAGCACTTCCTTATCAAATATAAAAAGATTACGTATGATTATAACATATTTTTCCTATCAACTGTGTTAGAATATAGATAAGAAATAAGGAAATAAACAAACAAGAGTAGGACATTTTAATTAAGAGGGAAATAGATAAACTAAGAAAGGGTAGTGGACTTTTACATGAAGAATATCAAGTTAGAAATAGAATATGATGGAAGTCGATATAATGGATGGCAAAAGCTAGGGAATACCCAAAATACAATCCAAGGAAAAATAGAAGAAGTACTTTCTAAAATGACAAAAGAAGATATAGAGATTATAGGATCAGGCAGGACAGATGCAGGAGTCCATGCCATTTCTCAAATTGCAAATTTTAAAAGTGATACAGAGATAAATGTAGATGAAATAAAAGATTATTGCAATGAATATCTTCCCCAAGATATTGTTATTAAAAAAGTAGAACAAGTAGATGAAAGATTTCATGCAAGATATAATGCAAAAGGGAAGAGATATCTTTATAGAATATGGAATGGTGAAGTTCCAACAGCTTTTCATAGAAAATATACTTACTATATAAAAGATCCTCTTTATATAGAACGTATGAAAAAAGCAAGTCAATATTTTATTGGAGAGCATGATTTTAAATCTTTTTGTTCTTCTAGGTCTAAAAAGAAGAAAACTGTAAGAGAAATTTATGAAATAGATATAGAAAAAATAGGATCAGAAATACACATGGTATTCTATGGGAATGGATTTTTGTATAATATGGTTCGGATTATGGTAGGAACCTTAATAGAAATCGGACAGGGTAAAAGAGAGATAGATTCTATTGAAAAAATATTAAGTTTAAAATCTAGAGAAGAAGCAGGAGTGACTGCACCAGCACAAGGACTTTTCTTATATGAAGTATACTATGATTAAGGATTTGTAGACAAAACTACAAATCTTTTTTTGTATATAGGTAAAATTAATGAAACTATAGAGAATATATATAAGGATAATTATTGACAAATCCTATCAAAAAAAATATAATGAAATAGTTTTAGTTTTAATAAACTTTAAGGTTAGAAATACTAAATATTTATTTTTTATAAAACACGTACAAATAAGTAATTATAAAAGAAAAGGGAGGGTTATAAGTATGCAAGATTATATCATTGAATTAAGAGGCATTACAAAGAGTTTTGGAGACAAGGAAGTATTATGTCATATGGATTTGGGCATAAGGCCTAAAGAATTTGTAACCCTTTTAGGACCAAGTGGTTGTGGAAAAACTACAACCCTAAGAATTATAGGAGGATTTGAGCAGGCGACAAGAGGAGATCTATATTTTGAAGGAGAAAGAATCAATAAGGTACCTCCCTTTAAGAGGCAAATCAACACAGTTTTTCAAAGGTATGCTCTTTTTCCACATTTAAATGTTTTTGAAAATATAGCTTTTGGCTTACATATAAAAAAGATGGAAGAATCTTTAATCAAAGAAAAAGTAAAAGAAATGTTAAAGCTTGTAAACTTAGTAGGGTTTGAAAAAAGAAAAATAAATTCACTAAGTGGAGGGCAACAGCAAAGAATTGCTATTGCAAGAGCCTTAGTGAATGAACCAAGAGTTCTTTTATTAGATGAACCACTAGGAGCATTAGATTTAAAATTAAGAAAAGAAATGCAGATAGAATTAAAAAAGATACAGCAAAGGGTAGGCATTACTTTTATATATGTGACTCATGATCAAGAAGAAGCTCTGACTATGTCAGACCGAGTGATTGTTATGAGTGAAGGAGAAATTCAACAAATAGGTACGCCAGAAGATATCTATAATGAGCCTGTGAATCAGTTCGTGGCTGATTTTATAGGAGAAGGAAACATTGTAGATGGAATTATGGTTAAAGATTTTCAGGTTAAGATTGAAGAACAATTATTTACTTGTGTAGATAAGGGATTTGATGAGAATGAATTGATTGAGGTACTTGTAAGACCTGAGGATATAGATATTGTAAAAGAAGATGAAGGAATGTTAAAAGGAAATGTAAGGTCTGTAGTATTTAAAGGAGTTCATTATGAAATGGAAATAAAGGATGATAATGGATTATTATGGATGGTTCATAGTACAGATATGGCGAGAAAGGGAGAAAGAGTAGGACTTTTTATTGAGCCAGATGCCATACATATTATGAAAAAGGTGGTGTAGAAATGAATAAAAAGTGGCTTTCTATACCTTATGCATTATGGTCTTTACTTTTTAGTATTGTTCCAATCATTATTATTACTATATATAGCTTTTGTAAGAGATCTCCCTATGGAAATATTATTTATGAATTTACTTTAGATAATTATAAACAGTTTCTAGAACCAATTTATTTAAATGTTTTGTGGAGGTCTATTCTTTTGGCAGTTGTGAGTACTACAGCTTGTTTGGTCATTGGTTATCCTATGGCTATGATTATTTCAAAGACAAGCATAAAAAAAAGAAATGTGCTAATTATGTTATTTGTTCTTCCTTTATGGACCAACTTTTTGCTTAGAACATATGCGTGGATGGTTCTTTTAAGGGATCAAGGAGCCATTAACCAGTTTTTAATGTCCCTTGGTATCATCAAAGAGCCATTACATCTTTTGTATAATACAGGGGCAGTGATCATGGGAATGGTATATAATTTTCTTCCATTTATGGTACTTCCTATTTATTCTGTATTATCTAAAATGGATGATAGCTTAGTAGAAGCTGCTCAAGATTTAGGAGCAACCTCAGGAGAAGTATTTAGAAAGGTGATATTTCCTCTTAGTATGCCAGGAGTGGTATCGGGACTGATTATGGTATTTATGCCTGCTGTAAGTACATTTGTAATCTCTGATTTACTGGGAGGAGGTCAAACTGTACTTTTGGGAAATTTGATTCAAAATCAATTTTTAGTAGCAAGAAATTGGCAGTTTGGTTCTGCAATTTCTATGATTATGATGGTTCTTATATTAATTGCTATTCGTCTTAGTAGTAAGTATCAGGATGAAGAGGGGGGAGGATTATGGTAAGAAAATTATTAAAAAGAGGATATGCTTCTTTGGTATATTTGTTTTTGTATCTTCCCATATTTTTCTTAATTCTTTATTCTTTTAATGATTCAAAATATAGAGGAAAATGGAATGGCTTTACACTAAGATGGTATGAAGAACTTTTAAAGGATAAGGCCATTATGGCGGCTTTGTATAATACTTTTATGATCGCTCTTTTGGCAGCGATTATATCAACAATTGTAGGAACGATTAGTGCAATTGCTATACATAAAATGTCATCAAAGTGGAAAGTCATATTTATGAATGTAACCTACATTCCTGTAATGAATCCAGATATTGTAATAGGGATTTCTCTTTTAGCATTGTTTGTAGCACTTAATATGAGATTAGGATTTTTTACATTGCTTCTTGCTCATATTACTTTTAATATACCTTATGTAATTTTAGCTGTACTTCCTAAGTTGAAGCAGCTCAATCCATACCTTGAAGAAGCAGCATTAGATCTTGGAGCAACTCCTATTTACGCCTTCTTTAAGGTTGTATTACCTGAAATTATGCCAGGGGTAATTACAGGGGCACTACTAGCTTTTACATTATCACTAGATGATTTTATGGTAAGTTTCTTTACTACAGGTTCAGGAGTAAATACTTTATCTATAAGGGTTTATTCTATGACAAAGGTAGGCGTAAGTCCTAAGATTAATGCTTTGTCTACTGTACTTTTCTTGGGAGTTTTAGGACTTTTAATTTTACTTCAAAAAAGAGAAAAAAATTTAAATGAGTGAAAGGGTGGTTGGATTGAAAAAAATTGCAGTTTTCCTTGTGCTTTGTATGACAATAGTTTTGTTTAGTGGTTGTGGACAAGGAAAGGTAAATGAAAAGGGTTATTATGATACCCTAAATGTATACAATTGGGGAGATTATATTGATCCTTCTGTATTAGAAGATTTTGAAAAAGAATATGGTATCAAAGTAAATTATGATACTTTTGCCAATAATGAAGAAATGCTTGCAAAGATTCAACAAGGAGGAAATGATTATGATGTCATTTTCCCTTCAGAATATATGATTGAAACTATGATTAAGGAAAACTTACTTCAAAAATTAGATTATAAAAATCTTCCGAACTTTAAAAATATAGGGGAACAATTTAAAAATCTTCCTTATGATCCAAATAACAAATATTCTGTTCCATATTTTTGGGGAAGTATGGGAATTATCTACAATACAAAAAAGGTAAGTGAACCAGTAGATAGTTGGGATATTCTTTGGAATGAAAAATATAAAGGAAATATTTTTATGTTAGATAGTGTGAGAGATACAGTAGGGATTACACTTAAAAAACTTGGATATTCTTTAAATACAAAGAATATAGATGAGTTAGAAAAAGCAAAAGAAGAATTAATCAAACAAAAACCTCTTGTAAAAGCTTATGAAGTAGATAATTATAAAAGTATGATGATTGCAGGGGAAGGAGCGATGGCTCTTACTTGGTCAGGAGATGCTATGCTTTTGATTGATGAAAATAAAGATCTTGCTTATGCTATTCCAAAAGAGGGAACAAATCTTTGGTTTGATACGATGGCTGTTCCTGTAACAAGTAAGCATAAAAAAGAAGCTGAGCTTTTTATTGATTATATGATGAGACCAGAGGTTGCTGCAAAATGTGCAGGGTATGTAAAATATGCAACTGCTAATGTTAAAGCTCTAGAGCATCTTCCAAAGGAAGAAGTAGAAAATGAATTGGCTTATCCAAAGGGAAATATATTTGAAAAAGGAGAAGTATTTATAGACTTAGGAGATTTTACTAGAGAATATGATCGTATTTGGACAGAAATAAAAGCTCATTAAAAAATAAAATTTTATAAGATTTATATATCACTAGAAAACCACAAATTTCAATATAAGAGCATATGATATGAATTGTCATATGCTCTTATATTTTGAAAATAATTCAAAATAAATGGAAAAAGTTTATAATTTTTAGAGGAATCTTCAAAAATTTGGCGAATGTAAATATTAGTAGAGAACAAAATGGGAGTTATGTCCTATTTATGAAAAAAAAGGGGAATTCAAAATGGGAAATTGTATAGAGAAACTTTTAGCTTTTTATCAACACAATGTAGGTATTGATAAAGATCAAGAAGCTATTTTACGCTATGGATTGTATATATTCATAAGCGGAATGATTTCCTATGCCATGGCTTTAATAGCAGGATACTTTTTAGGAATTTTCGGGAATGTACTAGTAATGATGATCATTGTTTCTATACTAAGATCTTCCTCTGGAGGAGCTCATTGTGAAAGTATGTTCAATTGTGCTTTATTTGGAGCTATTGTTACCAATTTATTGGGATGGATTGCACAAGAAATTCCATTGACAGGAAAGATGGTATTTTCTATATGTTCTATTGTATTTTTATTTGGTATATGGGCTATAGGGAAATATGCTCCTGCAGATACACCTCAAAAACCTATTACATCACCAGAAAAAAGATATATATTAAAAAGAAAGTCTTTAATTTATATGGCTTTATGGTATATGGGAGTTGGAATGTATTTTTTACTTTTTCAAAAGCTGCATGTTTTTATGATTGCAACAGCTTTTGGAGTATTGATTCAATGCATGTCCATTACAGATTTGGGGTATAAAATTTGGCATAGAGGAGATTTTTTAATAGATAAACTAAAATTTCATTAAAGAGTAATTGAATTTATGCTATCTAGGAAGGCTGTAATAGCCATTAGATAAAAAACTAAAGACAAAGGGGGATGCCATATGAAGGCAAAATTATTACAAATTTCTATTGCTGTACTTACATTCCTAGCTTTTACTAGTGCTGTATCAGCTTGCTCTACTGTAAGTTATCAACCAGAATTGCCAGAGCAATTAAAGGAAATGTAGTAGGCTTGGTAGCAAAACACTTTGGTGTTTTGCTACCAAATTTAGCTTGTAGACAGAAGGTGAAAATATGATAATAGTAGAAAAATTGTTAGCTCATTTTATAGAGACTTTTTTAATGCTAGGGGCAGGACTAGGAGCATTAGGAATAAGACTAAAATTTAAACAAATAATGGGAATGGGGATTGTATTTTCACCAATTATATATGGAATTAGAGAGATATATGTGGATTATAAAATTCCATTTGGAACACATATATTTATATTATTTATCTGCTTTATATTGTTGATAAGATTCATAGGAAAACAAAGAATATTAGATAGTATCATTGCAGGACTTATTAGTTTTTCATTATTGCTTTGGGGAGAGGGGTTTTTTTTCCTTCCTATGCTAAAAGTTTTTAATCTTAATCCTACAACATTAATGTTTCAACCAGGAGGAACATTATTAGGAGGAGTTATATCTAATATACTTTTGATTATAGTATTTTTTATAGGGTATGTTCTTAAAATTACTTTGATTGATTTTTCGTATTTTCATAATTATGATAAATAAGGATGGTATGTATGAAACTTTCTATTCGTGCATATATTTTAGTTGGGCTTATATTATTACAAAGCTTTATGATTATGTTTTTAACTAATCATACAATTCTAAATTTAATGGGGAATATTATTATTCAATTTCAATATCCATTTTTTATGGGGATTGTGATTAATATTTTGGGAATTAGCGCAATCATTTGTGTTTTTTATATGGTGCATTTTTTAAAAAAAGAAAAAGAATCTATTATGAAGTTGAACCATTCCAAAGAAGTTATTGATGCATTACAAGGACAAAAGCATGATTTTATTAACCATTTAAATTTGATTGCAGGACTTTTGCAATTAAAACAAAGTGAAAGGGCTTTAGAATATATTTTTAAGATTTCCCAAAGAGTAGAAGAAGTATTTTCAATTTCTAAAATAGAAAATGTAGAAATTGCAGCTACTTTAGGAAGAAAATGTGCAATTGCACAAAGTAAAGGGATTAAAGTAGAGTTAGATATAGGATCTACATTAGATCATTTATATATTAATTCTATTGATTTATCCCAAGTGTTATTTAATTTGATAGACAATGCAATCTATGAATTAGAACATTGTAAAGAAGAAGATAAAATACTTACTATAGATATTCAAGAGTGTGAAGATGAATGTGTGATTGCCATAGGAAATTCCTATCCAATCTTATCAAACAGACTATATGATAAAATATTTGAAAAGGGATATTCTACTAAAAATGGTAATGATCATGGATATGGTTTAAACATTGTAAAACAATTTATTCAAAATAACAAAGGAAGAATTGAAGTAGAAAGTTATGAAGATGTAGGAACTATATTTACTATTTTTTTACCTATGAAAACGAAAATAGCTACATCTAGTTAAGAGGTAATATATACCTCTTTTTGTGTTTCAAATTTGATTTATATCCTTATAAAACCAGTATGAAATAATAAATTGACAAGAGAAAAATATGGTGATAACATAGTTGTGAAATACCTTTAAAAGAAGTCCAGTGAGGCTAACAAGGAGGATAAAAAATGAATATAAGTCAAGAAATAGCTAAAAATCTTTTAGAAATTGAAGCAGTTACTATTAGAAGTACAGACAATCTTTTTACATGGGCATCAGGAATCAAGTCACCTATTTATTGTGACAATCGTCTTACTATGAGCTATCCAAAGGTAAGAGATCTAATTGCAAAAGGATTTGAAAAATTGATTGAACAAAAATATGCTGATGTAGAGGTTATTGTAGGAACAGCTACAGCAGGAATTCCTCATGCTGCATGGGTATCTGAGAAAATGAATCTTCCTATGGCGTATGTAAGAAGTAGTGCAAAGGATCATGGAAAAGGAAATCAGATTGAGGGTCTTGTAAAAAAAGGACAAAAGGTTGTGGTGATTGAAGACTTGCTTTCTACAGGAGGGAGCTCTATAAAAGCTGTACAAGCTCTTAAAGAAGTAGGAGCAGAAGTTCTAGGGGTGGTAGCTATATTTACTTATAATTTTGATCAAGTAGATAAGCTGTTTTCAGAAGTTAATGTTTCTTATGATACATTAACTGGATATAATATTCTTCTTCCTATCGCCATAGATATGGGATATATCAAAGAAGAAGAAAAAGAAATGTTAACGAAATGGAGTAAAAATCCTTATATATTTACGAAAGAATAAAAGGATATGCCTTAGGCATATCCTTTTATTCTTTGAAAATATAATAAAATATAAAAGTAAGAACAGAAAAGAACTATAGAGGATATATATATAAATAGGTCAAAATCTGTAAGAATTCATTCAATAGAAAACTTGTCATAAATGGGGACAATGGTGCATAATATACAATATGTGGTGTGAGCAAGATCAAGAAACACAATAGGAGGGGTAACATGTCAGTTACAAAGGTTCAAAAGAGAAATGGAGAAATTGTCGACTTTGATAGTAGTAAAATCAAGTTTGCTATCTTTGCTGCAGCTAAATCTGTAGGAGGAAAAGACGAAATGGTAGCAGCGAGATTATCAAAAATAGTAGTTGATATTATTCATGAGACTTATGGAGCAAGTATTCCATCTGTAGAAGATGTTCAAGATATAGTAGAAAAAGTATTGATTGAGGAAGGTCATGCTAAAACATCAAAAGCATATATATTATATAGAAAAAAACATGAAGAAATTAGGGAAGTAAAAAATTTATTCATGGATGCAGAAAGAATGATTGAAGAATATGTGAATTTAGAAGATTGGCGTGTCAATGAAAATGCGAATATGGGATTTTCATTACAGGGACTAAATAATCATATTGTAGAGAGTATTACTAAAAAATATTGGCTTAATAAGATATATCGAAAAGAATTAAGAGAAGTACATATTAGAGGAGATCTACATATACATGATTTAGGTCTGTTGGCGCCTTATTGCTGTGGATGGGATCTTGAATCTTTTTTAAGATATGGTTTTAGAGGAGCAAAAGGAAAGATTGAATCTAAACCACCAAGACATTTAGAATCTGCTTTGGGACAGCTTGTGAATCTACTTTATACACTTCAAGGAGAATCAGCTGGAGCCCAAGCTGTATCTAGTATAGATACTTATTTAGCACCTTTTATTTATTATGACAATTTAAGTTATGAACAAGTAAAAAAAGCTTTGCAAAGATTTGTGTTTAATTTAAATGTACCAACTCGAGTAGGTTTTCAAACTCCTTTTACGAATGTTACACTAGATATTACACCTCATCCACTTCTTAAAAATCAACCAGTAATGATTGGTGGAGAGATGATGGATAAAACTTATAAAGAGTTTCAAAAGGAAATGGATATATTTAATAAAGCTTTTTGTGAGGTAATGATGGAAGGAGATGGAGCAGGAAGGGCATTTAGCTTCCCTATTCCTACTGTAAATATTACACCAGATTTTCCATGGAATTCTGAATCTGTCAATGCCATTATGGAAATGACAAGAAAATTTGGTACACCTTATTTTGCAAACTTTTTAAATTCTGATTTGTCTCCAGAAGATGTAAGAAGTATGTGTTGTAGACTTAGATTAGACAATAGGGAATTAAGAAGAAGAGGTGGGGGATTGTTTGGAGCAAATCCTTTAACTGGGTCGATTAATGTAGTGACTTTAAATATGGCAAGAATCGGATATCTTTCAAAAACTGTAGAAGAATTTAAAAGAAGAGTAAAAAATTTAATGGAAATTGCAAAAGAAATCTGTGAAACAAAAAGAGAAGTCCTAGAACAATATATGGATGCAGGACTATATCCTTATTCAAGATTCTATCTCCAAGGAGTTAAGGACGGAACGGGAGAGTACTTTAAAAATCATTTCTCAACTATAGGTTTAAATGGAATGAATGAAGCTTGTATTAACTTATTAGGAGTAGATATTACAACAGAAGAAGGAAATGAGTTTGCTGTTGAAATTATGGAATTTATGAATAGAGTGATTCAAATATTCCAAGAAGAGACTGGAAGCCTGTGGAACTTAGAAGCATCTCCTGCTGAAGGAGCAAGCTATAGATTTGCAAGAATTGATAAAAAAATGTATCCAAATATCTGCACACAAGGAGAAGATGAACCATATTATACCAACTCTACTCAACTCCCTGTAAATTACACAAATGATGTATTTGAGGCTATTGAGTTGCAAGAGAAGTTACAATCCCTTTATACAGGGGGAACTGTATTTCATGGATTTATTGGAGAAGAAATTGATAGTATAGAAACTTGTAAACTTCTTCTTAAAAAAGTAATGGAAAATAGTAGTATTCCTTATGTAACCATTACACCTACATTCTCTATTTGTGAAGATCATGGATATATTTCAGGAGAGCATTTTAATTGTCCTCATTGTGGAAAAGAATCAGAAGTATGGACACGTGTAGTAGGATTTCATAGACCAGTTCAATCATGGAACAAAGGAAAACAAGAAGAATTTAAGGATAGAAAAGAGTTTTCTCATATAGAAAGTTTAAAAAATAAGTCTGAGAGAGTAGCTATAAAAATTGGGTAATGATTTATTTATTGTAGGTCATGAGAAAACTTCATTTATAGATTATCCTGATAAAATATGTACCATGTACTTTTTAGGAGGATGTAATTTTTTATGTCCTTACTGTCATAATGCCCATGTAGTACATAGCAAAGAAAATTGTATTCGTAAAGAAGAGGTATTTGCATTTTTAAAAAGGAGAAAAAAATTTGTAGATTCTGTATGTATATCAGGAGGAGAACCTACAATTCATAAGGGACTTTATGAATTTATCTATCAAATAAAAGTAGAAGGATTTTTAGTAAAGCTAGATACCAATGGAACAAATCCTAGTATCATACAAAGATTGATAAATGAAAAGTTGATAGATTATATAGCAATGGATATAAAAGGTCCTCTTTCGAAATATGAAAAAATTTCTAATACTCATGTAAATATGGAGTATATCAAAAGAAGTATAGATATTATTAGAAATTCTCATATAGATTATGAATTTAGAACTACTGTATGCAAAGAACTTTTAACAAAAGAAGATATCTTAGAAATTGCAAAATATTTAAAGGATAGCAAAAAATATATATTGCAAAATTTTAGAGATGGAGAAACGGTTTTAGGAGGAAAAAATGTGTTTCATCCATACGAGCTTGGAATATTAGAAGATATAAAAAAAGAAATAGAAGGTTATTTTGAAATCTTTAAAATAAGATAGAGGGCATATGCCCTCTATTTATCTATTCCTTCTCTACTTAGTACTCCTTTTGTATAATAATGTTTTACTTCTTTCATTTCAGTGACTAAATCAGCTGCATCTATTATTTCTTGAGGACAATATCTTCCTGTAATAATGAGTTCTACATGATCAGGTTTGTTTTGGATTAAAGATAAAACATCTTTTGTATGAAGGAGATGAAAATAAATGGCGATTGTTATTTCATCTAAAATGACTAGATCATATAAACCAGTCATCAAAATGTCTTTTACCTCATTTAGACCTTCTTTAGCAGCTAAAATATCTTCTTCTGTGGGACTTTGATTGATAAAGCATCCATGACCATATAGTTTTACCTGTATAGAAGAAAGAGATTTTAAAGCTTTTAATTCATTATACTCCATTGATTTGACAAACTGAGCAATAAAAACTTTTTTGTTAGCACCACAAGCCCGTAAGGAAAGTCCTAAAGCAGCAGTGGTTTTTCCTTTTCCGTTACCCGTATATACTTGTACATAGCCTTTCATATGATTCACTCCTTTGTAAGATGAATGATTAGCTTGCAGACAAAGTCATAAAAAATGTCACTGATTTTCAAATTTGGAAGATATATAGAAACGATCGAAAATAGCATTACAAACTCGCTACGCTCAAACAGTGTAATGCTAAGCATTTTCTCACTTATTCTATATTTTCACAAATTCTCAATAAATGTTCCTAATTTTTATGACTTTGCTACAATATACTTTGTCAATACTCTGTGATAAATAATATATTTATCCATATTATATCAGACTGTAGAAAAAGTATTAGGTTAGAAAATCATAAGAAATTCGTAAACTTAAACTAAAGTTTATTTTTAAAGTTTTTATGATAAAATAATGTAGATAGAAATAGGGGTATATACAAAGAATATATAAGGAGAGGTAAAGTTGAAAAGTGATAAAATAAAAGTTTATAAAAGGGATTTTGATTACGAAGAAGATGATTATGATCGATTAAATAGAATGACTAAGAGAAGTACATTTACAAACAAAGCAAAACTAAAAAAGTTTGAATTTGACTATGAAGAAGATCCTTATGAACCTATACATAGACAATAATAAAAAAATATATAAAAATAGTTGACGAAGATAATAAAGTGTGTTATAGTTGATACTGTTCCTTTCAAAAGGAAAGTTTCATGAAAATAAATTTTAGAAAAAATATTGACATGAAGATGAAAATATGGTACAGTAGATATTGTCATCTGTGAGAAATGAAACGCACTTGACAAAAGCTGAAAAGTATGATATAGTAATGAAGTTGACCTTTGAAAACTAAACAGCACAAGAAATGACAAGCAAAAACATGCAAAATGCCAAAATGATATTTTGAGCAAGAAGCACAAACCTCGAAGATTTTAATTGAGAGTTTGATCCTGGCTCAGGATGAACGCTGGCGGCGTGCCTAACACATGCAAGTCGAGCGAACAAATTTTTAGGAAGCCTTCGGGTGGAATAAAAAGGAGTTAGCGGCGGACGGGTGAGTAACGCGTGGGCAACCTGCCCTATACAGAGGGATAGCCTCGGGAAACCGGGATTAATACCTCATAAAACTCTAGTATGGCATCATATAGGAGTCAAAGATTTATCGGTATAGGATGGGCCCGCGTCTGATTAGCTAGTTGGTAAGGTAACGGCTTACCAAGGCAACGATCAGTAGCCGACCTGAGAGGGTGATCGGCCACATTGGAACTGAGACACGGTCCAAACTCCTACGGGAGGCAGCAGTGGGGAATATTGCACAATGGGCGCAAGCCTGATGCAGCAACGCCGCGTGAGTGATGAAGGCCTTCGGGTCGTAAAACTCTGTCCTAAGGGAAGAATAATGACGGTACCTTAGGAGGAAGCCCCGGCTAACTACGTGCCAGCAGCCGCGGTAATACGTAGGGGGCGAGCGTTATCCGGAATCACTGGGCGTAAAGGGTGCGTAGGCGGTCAGTAAAGTCTGGGGTGAAAGGCTACGGCTTAACCGTAGTAAGCCTTGGAAACTTACTGACTTGAGTGCAGGAGAGGAGAGCGGAATTCCTAGTGTAGCGGTGAAATGCGTAGATATTAGGAGGAACACCAGTGGCGAAGGCGGCTCTCTGGACTGTAACTGACGCTGAGGCACGAAAGCGTGGGTAGCGAACAGGATTAGATACCCTGGTAGTCCACGCCGTAAACGATGAGTGCTAGGTGTCGGGGGTTACCCCCCTCGGTGCCGCAGTTAACGCAATAAGCACTCCGCCTGGGGAGTACGGTCGCAAGACTGAAACTCAAAGGAATTGACGGGGACCCGCACAAGCAGCGGAGCATGTGGTTTAATTCGAAGCAACGCGAAGAACCTTACCAGGACTTGACATCCTCTGCATTACCCTTAATCGGGGAAATCCCTTCGGGGACAGAGAGACAGGTGGTGCATGGTTGTCGTCAGCTCGTGTCGTGAGATGTTGGGTTAAGTCCCGCAACGAGCGCAACCCTTGTCTTTAGTTGCCAGCACTTTGGGTGGGCACTCTAAAGAGACCGCCGAGGATAACTCGGAGGAAGGTGGGGATGACGTCAAATCATCATGCCCCTTATGTTCTGGGCTACACACGTGCTACAATGGCTGGTACAACGGGTAGCGAAAGAGTAATCTGGAGCCAATCTTAAAAGCCAGTCTCAGTTCGGATTGTGGGCTGCAACTCGCCCACATGAAGCTGGAGTTGCTAGTAATCGCGGATCAGAATGTCGCGGTGAATGCGTTCCCGGGTCTTGTACACACCGCCCGTCACACCATGGGAGTTGGGGGCACCCGAAGTCAGCGATCTAACCGCAAGGAAGAAGCTGCCGAAGGTGAAATCAATAACTAGGGTGAAGTCGTAACAAGGTAGCCGTATCGGAAGGTGCGGCTGGATCACCTCCTTTCTAAGGAGCAAATCATTTCTTGAGCTGTCTAGTTTTGAGAGGTTAACTNCGGAGGTAGAGCACTGAATGTCCTAGGGGCCCTCACCGGTTACCGAAGACTATCAAACTCCGAATGCCGTAATCATATCTTTAGGAGTCAGACTATGGGTGATAAGATTCATAGTCAAAAGGGAAACAGCCCAGACCGTCAGCTAAGGTCCCTAAGTACAGGTTAAGTGGAAAAGGATGTGGGATTGCACAGACAACTAGGATGTTGGCTTAGAAGCAGCCATTCATTCAAAGAGTGCGTAATAGCTCACTAGTCGAGTGATCCTGCGCCGAAAATTACCGGGGCTCAAACCTGTCACCGAAGCTACGGCTTGTCGTAGTATGAATACTGATTTTAGAAAGAAGCAGAAAAGGTAATTTATACCGAAGGTATCATTAGATACAATCGGAGGCCTTCGGCCAAATTATCAAAAAGCTCAAACTAAAGCTAAGGTTAGTATTCATACTACGACAGGGGTAGGGGAGCATTGTATATGGGTTGAAGTCATACCGTAAGGAGTGGTGGACTATATACAAGAGAGAATGTTGGCATGAGTAGCGAAAGGCAGGTGAGAATCCTGCCCGCCGAATACCTAAGGTTTCCTGAGGAAGGGTCGTCCTCTCAGGGTTAGTCGGGACCTAAGCCGAGAACGAAAGTTGTAGGCGATGGACAACAGGTTGATATTCCTGTACCACCAAAGATCGTTTGAGTGATGGGGTGACACAGTAGGATAGGTCAAGCGCACCGTTGGTTGTGTGCGTCTAAGCCCGTAGGGAGTCTATATAGGCAAATCCGTATAGACAATCCTAAAAGGTGATGGGGAGCGAAATTTAAGTAGCGAACTTACTGATTCCACACTGTCAAGAAAAGCCTCTAGCGAGATCCTAGGTGCCCGTACCGCAAACCGACACAGGTAGGTGAGGAGAGAATCCTAAGGCGAGCGAGAGAACTATTGTTAAGGAACTCGGCAAAATGACCCCGTAACTTCGGGAGAAGGGGTGCCACGTTAGGGTGTTAAAGCCCGAGGTGGCCGCAGAGAATAGGCCCAAGCGACTGTTTAGCAAAAACACAGGTCTCTGCTAAGTCGAAAGACGATGTATAGGGGCTGACGCCTGCCCGGTGCTGGAAGGTTAAGGGGACGTGTTAACGTAAGTGAAGCACTGAACTTAAGCCCCAGTAAACGGCGGCCGTAACTATAACGGTCCTAAGGTAGCGAAATTCCTTGTCGGGTAAGTTCCGACCCGCACGAAAGGCGTAACGATTTGGGCACTGTCTCAACAATAGACTCGGTGAAATTGTAGTACCAGTGAAGATGCTGGTTACCCGCAGCAGGACGGAAAGACCCCGTGGAGCTTTACTGTAGCCTGACATTGGATTTCGGTATTGCATGTACAGGATAGGTGGGAGACTTGGATACATGGACGCCAGTCTGTGTGGAGTCGACGTTGGGATACCACTCTTGTAATACTGAAGTTCTAACCATAGACAGTTACCCTGTCTTGGGACATTGTCAGGTGGGCAGTTTGACTGGGGCGGTCGCCTCCCAAAAAGTAACGGAGGCGCCCAAAGGTTCCCTCAGCGCGGTCGGAAATCGCGCGTAGAGTGTAAAGGCACAAGGGAGCTTGATTGCGAGACATACAGGTCGAGCAAGGACGAAAGTCGGGCTTAGTGATCCGGTGGTTCCGAGTGGAAGGGCCATCGCTCAACGGATAAAAGCTACCCCGGGGATAACAGGCTTATCTCCCCCAAGAGTCCACATCGACGGGGAGGTTTGGCACCTCGATGTCGGCTCGTCTCATCCTGGGGCTGAAGTAGGTCCCAAGGGTTGGGCTGTTCGCCCATTAAAGAGGCACGCGAGCTGGGTTCAGAACGTCGTGAGACAGTTCGGTCCCTATCCGCTGTGGGCGCAGGAAATTTGAGAGGAGCTGTCCTTAGTACGAGAGGACCGGGATGGACATACCTCTGGTGTATCAGTTGTCGCGCCAGCGGCACGGCTGAGTAGCTATGTATGGACGGGATAAGCGCTGAAGGCATCTAAGCGCGAAGCCTCCCTCAAGATGAGATTTCCCACTTTTTAAGGTAAGACCCCAGATAGACCATCTGGTTGATAGGCCTAGGGTGTAAGGGCAGCAATGTCTTTAGCTGATAGGTACTAATCGGTCGAGGACTTGACCAGATTTTGCATTGTTTAATTTTGAAGGTACATTTATGTATCACATCTAGTGACAATAGCGAGGAGGCTACACCTGTTCCCATATCGAACACAGAAGTTAAGCTCCTCAGCGCTGATGGTACTTGGGCGGTAGCGCCCTGGGAGAGTAGGTCGTCGCTGGTTTGTTTTGGGCGCATAGCTCAGCTGGGAGAGCACCTGCCTTACAAGCAGGGGGTCATAGGTTCGAGCCCTATTGCGCCCACCAAAATAAAATATTTATGCCATGCGGGTGTGGCGGAATTGGCAGACGCACTAGACTTAGGATCTAGCGCCTTGTGCGTGGGGGTTCAAGTCCCTCCACCCGCACCATTTTTATATGGAGAAGTACTCAAGAGGCTGAAGAGGACGGTTTGCTAAACCGTTAGGCCGGGTAACTGGTGCGCGGGTTCGAATCCCGCCTTCTCCGCCAAAAAAGATATCTTTTATAGATATCTTTTTTTATTTTTAGAAAAATAAAAAATTTTATTAGCCATATGAATAGTTTTTATAGGAACATGGGAAATTTATTGACTTTTATAGATAGATATGATGGAATATCTTTATAGACTTTGTATATAAAGGGGGATTTATATGAATACAAAATATGTAGTTATGATTCAGTGTGATTTGGCTCATAGAAGATGTAGCGGTTTTGCCTGTACCAACACTTTTTATAAAAAAGAAGGAAAGTTTGAAGGGTATACACATAACGTTCCATATATTGCATTTACTTGTGGAGGCTGTTGTGGGAAAGGAGTAGCTGCTAAAATAGAACATTTTTCTAGGCAATTAAAAAAGAATGCAGATATAAAACAAGAAGAAGTAAGTATTCATTTGTCTTCTTGTATGACTACAGATAATCATCATTATGACCGATGTCCTCATATAGACTATATTAAAAATATTTTAAATAAAAAAGGATTCTATCATATTATAGAAGGAACATATATTACGAAAAGTGCTACTCACTTAAGGGAAAAAGGCGTTTATAAAACATACTAGTAAAAGAGGTGAAAAGATGAGCAGAATTGGAGATCAAATTAAGGAAGAAAGAATTAAAAAAGGGATGACGCCTAAACAGTTAGGGAAAAAATGTGGAGTTGCAGAATCTTTTATTATAGATATAGAAACAGGGAAAAAAATTATTAATGAAAAACAATTAAAGCAAATAGAAAAGATTTTAGGAAAAAACTTTGAAGAATCAGTGAGTTTTTCTATTGAAGAAAAGAAGGAAGAAACAAAACCTATATTCAAAGAAAAAACAGTTCATAGAAGAGATGTAAACCCCCTAGACCAGTGGGAGGATGCTTTATACAATATTATTAAAAAAGTGCCTATTTATAATTTGAATATGGACAAAATAAAAGAATATAAGTATTTTCCTATTATTGATAAAAAAGTGGAAGGGCTTAATCCTGAAAAAATAATATACATACAAGTTCCTAACGATGATTTAAAAGAGTTTAGAATTTGTAGAGGAGATTACATTTTAATTTATTTAAATAGTGAGATTGTCAATCATTCTATTGGACTTATTGAGTATGAAGGGAAAAAACAATTAAGAAAAATAAAGAAGATAGATGCCAATCAAATAGAAATCATATCTTTAGTGGATTCTAAAAGAGATGTGGTATCTATAAAAGATATAAAAGTTATTGGAAGAGGTATAAGAGTAGAGATGAATTTAAATCATTAAAGATGAACCAGCGGATGCTGGTTCATTCTATAAATTTTCTTTTATTTTTATATGAAAAAATTTATAAATATTTTTTTGAGGAATTTGAAGAATAAATATAGCCGATAGAATCAATACTCCTCCAATAATCATAGGAAGAGTTAATACTTCGTCTAATATAAAAAATCCAGAAACACAAGCTACTACAGGTTCAAAGGTACTAATAATTACAGCAGTAGAAGGACCAATAAGTTGAATTCCTTTACAAAAGGTAATAGTTGCAAAAACTGTAGAAAACGTAGCAAGTATAAGAATATAGATCCAGCCATTTGTAGTAGTTGGAATAAAGATCGTATGTTTGAAAAGGCCTACTATAAAATAGCTAATAGAACAGAAAAATGATACATATCCACTAATTACAATGGAATTCAATTTTCTTGTTCTCTTTTCATTTAGTCCTAGAGCATAAAAAGAGTAGCATATAGCTGATAATAAACTAAAAATAACTCCTAATATATTTAATTCTATATTAGGGCTCCATACAACTAAAATCATTCCTATAGTTGCACAGATTAAAGCTAAAATTTTTCTAATATCTCTACTGGTTTTCATCACAAAAAATTCATAGCATGAAATCATTGCAGGATGGGTAAATAATATAATTGTAGCCAAAGAACCAGAAATATAAGTATATGCTACATATATAAAATATGCTGTTCCTAAAAAACCTACAATGCTTAATATTCCTAAATAAAAAAAGTGGGACAAGTCTATTTTATAATTTAGTTTTTTTGTAAAAATATATGTCCAGGTAATGCATGAGGCAATAAAAAACCTAAAAAAAAGAACAGTAGGAATATTTAAATTTTCATGAAGTGCCAATTGAGATATTACAGGAATAGCTCCAAAGGCAAAGGTAGATAAAATAACAAGGATGCTTCCTTTTAATGCATGATTTTTCAATAAAGGTCACTCTCTTTCTTCATAAACTGACAAAATAATTATATCACAAATTATTTGTCATGAAAGACCAAATCAAAACAATTATGCGTATACTAATACTAAAAGAAAAGTAGAAAGGGTGGGAAACGTGTGAAAAAAAATAAGATAGTATTTTATATGGCTTTATTAATTATATTCCTATCCACTACTCGTATTTGTGCATTAGAGATCAATGAACCACAAGGATTCATGATGAAAATGGATATGATAAGAAATATGATTATAAAAACAGATATGCATATATCTATACAGAAAATAAAAGGATATATAGGAACAGTTTTTACCATATATACAATATTTATTGGAATTGTTATATTTATGGAAAATAAAAATCCATCTAAAACGATTGCATGGCTTTTAGTTTTAACGTTAGTTCCTGTTATTGGATTTATTGTGTACTTATTTATGGGGCCAAATGTAAGAAAGAAAAAAATATTTAATAAGAAAAAAAGTAAGGATTTTATATATTTCGAGCAAATAGCCAATGGGCAAAAAGACGCTATTGAAGGAAAAGCTTTATTTAAAGAAGATGAAAGCTTTGTAAAAAAGAGACTCATTAGTTTGATTTTAAATAGTGCAAAATCTCCCTTTACGGTAAACAACAAAGTAAAGGTTTTGAGTAATGGAGATGAAACTTTTTCATCAATTATTGAAGTTTTGGCAGAAGCAAAGGACCATATACATCTAGAATATTTTATTATTAAAGATGATAACATAGGAAAAATTATTAAAAATATATTAATGAATAAAGCAAGAGAAGGAGTAAAGGTAAGGGTAATTTACGATAGCGTAGGAAGCTGGAGGCTGAGTAGAAAATATTTGAGAGAAATGAAAGAAGCAGGTGTAGAAATCTATGGATTCTCTCCCGTAGTATTTCCTATTTTAAGTAGAAAGCTAAATTACAGAAATCATAGAAAGATTATTGTGGTAGATGGCAAAATAGGATTTGTAGGAGGATTAAATATTGGCGATGAATATTTAGGAAAAGATCCTTACTTAGGATTTTGGAGGGACAGTCATGCAAAAGTAGAAGGAGAAGCTGTGTATGCTTTGCAAAATATTTTTTTTAGAGATTGGATGTTTGTGAGCAAGGAAGAAATTCTCTTGTCTTCTCGTTATTATCCAAAGCTTTCTTATTATGGAGAACAGCTTGTGCAAATTATAGCAAGCGGTCCAGATACAGATTGGCAATCTATTATGCAGGCATATTTTTTGATTATTGCATCATCAGAGAATCGAATATGGATGAATACGCCTTATTTGGTGCCAGGAGAAAGTATTATGATGGCTTTAAAAACAGCAGCTTTAAGTGGAGTGGATGTACGAATTATTCTACCAGGAAAAGCTGACCATAAAACAGTATTCTGGGCGTCTTTATCTCATGTAGAAGAACTTTTGGAAGCTGGTGTAAAAGTATATCAATATAAAAAAGGCTTTATTCATGGAAAAATTATGTTAGTAGATGGAGAAGCTGCATCTATAGGAACTGCTAATTTAGATTTAAGAAGCTTTGAAATTAATTTTGAGGTGAATGCTTTTATTTATGACCAAGAGATTATAGCACAAATGGAAGAGCATTTTTTGATAGATATAAAAGATAGTGAAGAGATTATATTGGAAGAATATAAACGTAGATCTATATTCAATAAAATAAAAGAATCAACAGCAAGATTATTTTCTCCATTATTATAGAAAAAAAACCTATTTGTATGAACAAATAGGTTTTTACTTTATGATTTTTTATTTGCTGATTTTGCACGTTGATCTTTACTTAATATTTTTTTTCTTAAACGAATGCTCTCTGGAGTAACCTCCACAAGTTCATCTTCTGTAATAAATTCTAATGCTCTTTCTAGATACATATCTACAGGAGGAACTAATTTTAAAGCATCATCTGATCCTGAAGCACGAGTATTGGTAAGTTGTTTTTTCTTACATACATTGACTACAATATCTCCACTTCTAGCATTTTCTCCTACAATCATACCTTCATAAACTTCAGTACCTGCTGGGATAAATAAATTTCCTCTATCTTGTGCATTGAAAAGTCCATAGGCAACAGCTGTTCCTGTTTCAAAAGCAACTATAGATCCTCTTGATCTAGATGGAATGTCTCCTTTGTATGGAGTATATCCAGCAAAAGTATGATTTAATATTCCTGTTCCACGTGTATCTGTCATAAATTGAGATCTATAACCAATAAGTCCTCTAGCTGGAATATTAAATTCTAATTTCATGCCACCATTGTTATTAGGAAGCATATTAACCATTTCACCTTTTCTTTGTCCTAAGGTTTCAATGACTACTCCTGTATATTCTTCAGGAACTTCAATAATAGCATTTTCCATAGGTTCATGAAGTTGTCCATCTATTTTTTTAAATATTACTTCAGGTTTAGATACAGATAATTCATATCCTTCTCTTCTCATGTTTTCAATTAAGATAGAAAGATGAAGTTCACCTCTACCAGATACTTTAAAAGCATCTGCTGTATCTGTTGCTTCTACTTTTAAAGCTACATTAGATAAAAGCTCTTTTTCAAGTCTATCCTTTAAATGTCTACTTGTTACAAATTGACCTTCACGGCCAGCAAAAGGGCTATCATTAATAATAAAATTCATAGAAAGAGTAGGTTCATCAATTTTTACAAATGGAAGAGGCTCTATATTGTCTGTAGAACATACAGTCTCTCCAATATTAATATTATAATTTCCAGATATTGTAACAATTTCTCCGAAACCTGCTTCATTTATTTCTTCTTTTTTAAGTCCATTGAAAGTATAAAGCTTGCTAACTCTAAAGTTTTCAAACTTGCCATCACCAGTACATAAAACTACTTCTTGATTTTTTTTGACAGATCCTCTAGTGATTTTTCCAATTCCCATTCTACCTACATATTTATCATAATCAATAGAGGTAATTCTTAATTGAAGACCTCCCTCAAGGCTTCCTGTTGGAGAAGGCATTTCTTTTAATATCATATCTAATAGAGGGATAAGATCCATATTGTCATCAGACATATTATATCTTGCAAATCCACTTCTTCCAGATGCATAAATCACTGGGAAATCAAGTTGATCTTCATTGGCATCTAGTTCAATAAAAAGATCTAATACTTCATCTACGACTTCTTCTACTCTTGCTTCTGGTTTGTCTATTTTATTTACTACTACAATAGGTTTTACTCCTGCAGCTAAAGCTTTTTTGAGTACAAATTTTGTTTGTGGCATAGGTCCTTCAAAAGCATCTACTAAAAGAAGTACACCATCTACCATTTGCATAATTCTTTCTACTTCTCCTCCAAAGTCTGCATGGCCTGGAGTATCTACAATATTTACTTTCACATCTTTATATAGAATAGATGTGTTTTTAGAAAGAATAGTAATTCCTCTTTCTCTTTCTATATCATTAGAATCCATTACTCTTTCTGTTACTTGCTCATTTTGTCTAAATGTACCACTTTGTTTTAACATTTCATCTACTAGTGTTGTTTTACCATGGTCAACATGGGCAATAATTGCAACATTTCTTATGTTTTCTTGAATCATCGAATACTTCCTTTCAAATAAATTGTTCAACGTACTATTTTAACACAAATTGTGACAAAAAAAAAGGAGCAGAATTGCTCCTATTCTCTTGAAAATCTTTCCAAAAGCTCATCTATTACATTTTTTACAGATGTGATTTTGTCAATTTTATATACTTGGGAGCCAGTAAATGCAAATCCTCTTTCTAGATTTCCCTGTTGTGCTTGAATGAGAGCATCTGCTATACAATATGGTGTTTCTTTTGGATTGCAAGTTTTTAAACAATTAATACATGAAATAGGATCTCTTTTTTCTTGAGAATGAACTCTTTCTACAAAGGTATTTTTTAAAGCTCTACCAGGAAGACCCACAGGACTTTTAATAATAGTTACATCTTCTTTTGTCGCATCCACATAAGCTTTCTTAAATGCATCAGATGCATCACATTCATAAGTTGCTACAAAACGTGTACCAATTTGAGCAGCAGAAGCTCCTGCCTTTATGATGTCGTAGACATCATCTCCACTAAAGAGCCCTCCACCTGCAATAATAGGAATCTTTTTATTATATTTTTGTTCAAATGGTTCAATGGCTTTTAACACGTCTGCAACAATACTTTTAAGAGTGATATTTTTATTATAAAGATCATCTAATGAAAATCCAAGATGTCCTCCAGCTTCTGGACCTTCTACTACAATGGCATCTGGAATATAGTTATGCTTTCTATCCCATTGTTTACATATTAAATTTGCAACCTTTCCAGAGGATACAATAGGTGCAATTTTAGTGAAGGATCCTTTTACAAGTTCAGGAAGCTTCATAGGAAGTCCTGCTCCTGAAAAGATGATATCAATCTTTTCTTTTACAGCAACTTTTACCATGTCTTCAAATGTGGTAAGAGCAGTCATAATATTGACTCCAATAATTCCTTTTGGAGCTAATTCTTTTGCTTTTCGAATATGATACGTAAGACCATCTAGATTGGCCTTATGCTTATTTTCTTTATAGTAGCTTAAGTTAAAGCCTGGTTCTACTCCAGAAATTACACCAATGCCTCCACAATTGGCTACTGCTGCAGCTAATCCAGATAAGGAAATCCCAACGCCCATTCCTCCTTGGACAATAGGAATTTTAGCAACTAAGTCGCCTATTTTTAATTCAGGTATACGCATGACGCCACTCCTTTAAAATCAATAGTTAGAAATATTATATACCAAAAGATTATCATGTACAAATAATTATTTAAAGGGTGATGTGGAAATTTTGAGTAAAATTTTAGAAAAATAAATTTTGATTAATGTTTTTTTCTTGGGGTATACTTTCTAAAGAAACAAATGGAAAGGGGAAAGAATAGATGGAAAAAAGAACAGGAATCACTATGAAACAAAATCCAGTTACATTAGTAGGAAAAGAAATAAAAGTAGGAGATCAAGCTCCAGACTTTACAGTTTTGACTACAGATATGCAGCCTTTTTCTTTAAAGGATGTAGGAGATAAAGTAAAGATTATTAGTGTAGTTCCTTCATTAGATACGGGAGTATGTGAATTTCAAACTATTCATTTTAATGAAGAAGCAGCTTTATTAGGAGATGTAGCCATTCTTACTATTAGTGTAGATCTTCCATTTGCGCAAAAAAGATTTTGTGGAGCAAAAGGAATTGATGCAGTGATTACTTTATCTGATCATAGAGATCTCTCTTTTGGTTTAAATTATGGCTTTGTAATAGAAGAATTAAGACTTTTAAGTAGAGGAATTGTAGTTTTAGATCAAAACAATAAAGTGACTTATGTAGAATATGTGAAAGAAGTAACAAATCATCCAGATTATGAAAAAGCTATAGAAGAAGTGAAAAAACTAATATAAAAACCCGCCATTGGTGGGTTTTTATATTGTATAAGTTTCCCCAGGATTTAAAATAATTATTTCTGATGAGGTTTGTGTTTTCAATTTTTCTGGATCTGCTTTTATGAGAGGAAAAGTATTGTAATGCATAGGGATGACTTTTTTAGGCTTTATAAAATCTACTGCCAAGGAAGCATCTTCTATATCCATCGTAAAGTTTCCTCCTATAGGAAGAAGTGCTAGATCAATATTTTCTCTTTCTAAAAGCTTCATATCCATAGTAAGACCTGTATCTCCTGCATGATAGATTGTATTTTTTCCTATCTTTATTACAAATCCACAAGGATTTCCCCCATAAAGCATACCTTCTGTTGTTTCAATAGAAGAACCATGAAGAGCAGGAGTCATTTTTACAACTCCAAAATCAAAAGATGTTCTTCCCCCAATATGCATAGGATGAGTAGTTATGTCCTTTGTTCCAAGAAAACAAGCTATCTCATAATTTGTAATGACCATAGAATTGGTTTTCCTAGCAATTTCTATCGTATCTCCTAGGTGATCTCCATGACCATGGGTAACAAAAATATGAGTGATAGAAGAAAAGTCATCAGGAGACAGAGGGCAATTTTCATTACCAGTCATAAAAGGGTCAATCAAAGCTTTAAAATTATTTTCTTCCAAATAAAAACAAGAATGTCCTAAAAATTGAATTTTCATTTTAGGGCTCCTTTCTATCATAATTTTATATATATTATTAGGATAACATAAATTTTATGAAATTATGAACAGTGATTATGATAAGATGATTTTCGAATCCATCCCATATATCCATAGAAAATTGTAAGAATAGGGGTAATATAGCAAAAAATGCTAAAGGGAGCAAAATCAAGAACGTTTACATGAAAAAGAGTCATAATAAAAATAGCATTAGAATTAGAAGGAATTAAAGGAACAAGAACAATTGCAGTATCCGCTAAAGTACGAGCTAAGGTATTTTTAGATATATTTTTTCTTTCAAAATGAGTTTGTAGAAATTTCCCTGGGATAATAATAGATATGGTTTGATTGCTTGTTATAAATGCAATGATCAAGCTTAAGAAAGATGTTTTTAAAATAAGGTTTCCTGTACTTTTTACTTTTTTAATAAATGTGTCAATAATAGGTTGAATCATATTTGTACCGTCCAATATTCCAGTTAATGCAGTAGAAGCTACAATAATAAGAATAATATATCTCATAGAAAAAATACCTCCACCTGATACAATAGAAGAAATTTGTGGATGATTAGAATGAAATCCCCAAAAAGAAACATAAATAATTTTAGAAATAGAAAATTGTTCAATAAACAATGTGATGAAAAGACTCACCATGAGTCCAGTACTCAAACTTTTAATCATAGAATACCGAAATAGTGCCATAATCAAAATTAAAAAAGGAGAAATAAGCAAAAAACATGAAATGAAAAAATGTGTAGAAAGAATGTTTTGAAGGGTTATTATTTTTTCAAGGGGTGTAATACCCATATTTTTTTTGCCCATAAATGTATAAAAAATAATACATAGTATATAAGAGGGAATAAGAGTAGTCATCATATGTTTTAAGTTATCCATTAAATTTGTTTTTGTAATAATGGCAGTTAAATTGGCACTACTAGATAAAGGAGAAGAACGATCTCCTATATAGCTAGCAGAAACAATGGCTCCAGCCAATAAAGGCGTAGAAATATGAAGACTTTTACCAATTCCCATAAGTGCCATACCTATTGTACTGATACTCCCCAAAGAAGTTCCCAAAATTATAGAGATGATACTTGTAATCAAAAAAGCTACTAACACAAAGTTGAGATGAGACAAATAAGAAAAGCCCATATGCATGATGGTAGGGATGGTACCATTTAACATCCATATTCCTATAAGTATACTAATGATGATCATCATTAGTATGACAATAGATACACTTTTTAAACCTTTGGTCATCATATAAAATATTTCTTTATGAGAATAGCCATTGAAATATGAAAGGATGTATGCACATAAAAGTCCTAAAAATATACCATAAAGAGGAGAATAATTTAATTTTAAACATATGTAAATTCCAACAATTAACACAATGAATACAGCATAAGTGCATTTTTTAGAAATTACTTTTTTCATACGATTCCTCTTTTCTTACTATCATGGATAGCTGAATGGATCAATATCATTGTATAATAAATCCACTAAAAAGTGAATGCAAAATTTCATTGTTAATAAAATTCAAAAAATTAATTGAAACATATTCATTTATCATGTATAATGGAAACATGATATTTGAAAAATAGTCCATATCAAATGACTTTCTTATAAATGTTTTAAAGTGTACACAGTCGAAAGGAGGAGAAAGCAATGCATTATATCAAGAGACTATTAGAAAAAAGAGATTTGCTGATGAATAAATATGCTTTATTATTTCAAAAACCTAATTTAACAGAAGATGAAATGAAGGAAAAAAATAAAATAAATCAGGAAATTATTCATTTGGATTTTGAAATTGAAAATGTAAAAAGAGAGAAAAATATTAGTTAAGAAAAAATTAGGAAAGGAGTCTCCTTTCCTAATTTTTTTCTATATCATCTTCATCTTTTAATTCTTCTGATTCTTTTTGAATTTTGTGCCCACAGTGAGGGCAAAAATTTGGATTTTCTTCTATTTCATTACCACATGCATCACATCTTGTAATACCCTTTAGAAGTTTGATTTTTTCTTCATAGTCATTAATTCTTGCTAAAGTAGCATGAAGTTCCATAATGGAAAATTCTACTTCATCTGATAAGCTTATATCAGGGTTTTCTTGATAGAAATCATATAGTTTTCTTCCTAAATTATAATAGAGCTCATCTATTCTTGAGATATCTTTAGATAAAGCAATTTTCATTCTAGTTAATTCTGTCATATCCGAAGAAATTTCTTGAATAGCTTTTTTCCCATCGATCATTCCTTGTTTTACCTTATTTAATAAATTCATATTGCTTCCCCCTTTTATAAAGTGTATTTTAACTAAATATACTTTATGCTTGTAAAATGCAAAAAATTCACAAAAATCTAATGATAATGGCTATTGTTCATGTTTCTTACAATAGATTTCAAAAAAGAAAAAGAGCTACAAAAACAGATAAAGTGGCCTTTTTTCTTTTTTCAAAATTTATAATTATAAAATACAGAAATGTCTGAAAAAATGAAAAGGCTAAAGAAAATAAAAGGAAAGCATTAGCAAATTGTTAAAGATTTGTCATAGAGGGGGTTTTTATTTTTGTCCATAAGGTGTATAATTTGGAATAAGGATAGTAATATTAGGGGGTGCAGAAATGACATATCAGTTTATTCGAATTGAGCAACAAGAAAAGGTTGCCATATTAAAAATTAATAGACCAAAAGCATTAAATGCACTAAACTCTGAAGTGTTAAAAGAATTAGATTGTGCAGTATATGGACTTGAAACTGATGAAAATGTAGATGTAATTATTATTACAGGTGAAGGAAAAGCTTTTGTTGCTGGAGCAGATATTGGAGAAATGAAAGATTTAGGAGCAGAAGAAGGAAGAATATTTGGAAATTTAGGTCAACAAGTATTCAGAAGAATTGAAAAAATGGAAAAACCAGTAATTGCTGCCGTGAATGGTTTTGCTTTGGGAGGCGGCTGTGAATTAGCTATGTGCTGCGATATACGTATTGCTAGTGAAAAAGCAAAATTTGGCCAACCAGAAGTTGGTTTAGGAATTATACCAGGATTTTCAGGAACACAAAGATTACCTAGGTTAGTAGGAACAGGAAAAGCAAAAGAATTAATTTTTACAGCAGACATTATCAATGCTTTAGAGGCTGAAAAAATAGGACTTGTAAATAAAGTAGTAGCTCCTGAAGAATTAATGAAGGAAGCTATGAATTTAGCAAAGAAAATTGCTAAAAATGCTCAGAAAGCTGTAAGATATGCAAATATTGCCATCAATAGAGGCATTGAGACAGATATAGAAACAGGAATTGAAATGGAAGGAAATCTATTTGGATTATGTTTTGCTACAAAAGATCAAAAAGAAGGAATGACAGCTTTTTTAGAAAAAAGAAGTGCAGCTTTTCAAGGAGAGTAATTTTAAAAAATTATAATACATAGGGGGTAATCTTATGAAAAAAATTGGTATATTAGGAACAGGAACTATGGGTTCTGGAATCATGCAAGTTTTTGCACAAAATGGATATGAAGTTTATGTAAGAGCAAGAAGACAAGAATCTATTGATAAAGGAATAAAAACAGTTACTAAGAATTTAGATAAAAGTATTAAAAAAGGAAAAATGACAGAAGAAGAAAAAACTCAAATATTAGATAGAATTCATACATCTACAGAAATTGATATTATAAAAGATTGTGATTTGATTGTTGAAGCTGCGGTAGAAAATATGGAAGCAAAGAAAAAAATATTTGCTGAAATAGATGAAGTATGTAAAGCTGAAACAATTATTGCTACAAATACATCTTCTTTATCTATTACTGAAATTGCATCTGCAACAAAAAGAGCAGATAAAGTAATTGGTATGCACTTCTTTAATCCTGTACCAGTAATGAAATTAGTTGAAATTATTAAAGGAATTGCTACTTCTGAAGAAACTAAAAATGCAATTGTAGAGCTAACAAAAGCTATTGGAAAAACTCCAGTAGAAGTAGAAGAAGCTCCTGGATTTGTTGTAAATAGGATATTAATTCCAATGATCAATGAAGCAGTAGGAATTTTAGCTGATGGTGTTGCGAAAGCTGAGGACATTGATGAAGCTATGAAACTAGGTGCAAACCATCCAATTGGACCATTAGCATTGGGAGATTTAATAGGACTTGATGTATGTTTAGCAATCATGGAAGTATTATATACTGAATTTGGTGATTCTAAATATAGACCTCATCCACTACTTAGAAAAATGGTAAGAGGTAACTTATTAGGAAGAAAAACAGGTAAAGGATTTTATGATTATCAATAATGAAAAGCTCTCCGAAAGGAGAGCTTTTATCATTTATAAATTGTAATAAAATTTTAACCACTATAATGCAATGTTGTGATAAAATGTTTTCAGAAAACCTCTGAAAGGAGTATATTATGAAAACTTTTTTTAAAGTCTTTGCAATTTCTTTTTTATGTTTTACAGTAACTATGGGAGCAGGGCTATGGGCCTTTTCTAAATTTTATCATGCACAAGAAAAAGAGACAGAATCTATAGAGGTTGTAGAAAATGAAGAAAAACAAGAAGAAAATAAAGGAGAAGATATCAAGCAGTACCAAACAGAGTTGGAAAAACTTATTCATGAAAGCAGTAGAACAAATATATTGCTTTTAGGAATGGAAGGAGTAAGAACAGATACTATTGTTTTGGCAAGCTTTGATAAAAAAAGTAAAAATCTAGATTTAATATCTGTACCTAGAGATACCTATTATGAAAGAAGAGAGTATCGTGCAGCAGATAAACAAAAGATTAATGCTGTATATGGGGATTCTGGAATAAAAGGAACAAAGAGGGCAATTTCTGAGGTGTTAAATATACCTATTGACTATTATGTGAAGGTGACTTACAAAGGAGTAGAAAAAATTGTAGATTCATTAGGAGGGGTAGAGGTAAATATCCCTGTTAAAATGGATTATGATGACCCTTATGATAAACCGCCTCTTCATATTCATTTCAATAAGGGAAGACAAGTGTTAAATGGAAAAAATGCTGTAAAGTTTTTGCGCTTTAGAAAGGGAAACAAGGGTGGAGGATATCCTGATGGAGATTTAGGCAGAATGAAAGCCCAACAACAATTTATGAAAAATGCATTAAAAAAAGCATTTGGTTTCAGGCTTCCGGTAGTCGCAAATACTGTAGTTCAATATGTAGATACAGATATTCCTCTATCTCAAATTGCAATCTTGGCAAAGGATGCAGTAGGCATGGATATGGAAAATATAGAAGCTTATTCTCTTCCAGGAGAAGCTATAATGAAGAAATTATCTTATTTTATACCGGATGAAGATGAGGTAGAAGAATTAATGAAACAAATTTATAAAAGAGGAAAAGAAGAGTAGTATATAGGATATTACTGAGCTTGTAGACAAAGTCATCAAAAACGTCACTAATTTTCAAAATTGGAAAATATAAAGAAATGATCGAAAATAGCATTACAAACTCGCTATGCTCAAACAGTGTAATGCTAAGCATTTTCTCACTTATTCTATATTTTCACAAATTCTCAATAAATGTTCCTTATTTTTATGACTTTGCTAAAATATAGTTGGTCAACAGTTTGAGTAGTATCTAGGATACTACTTTTTAATATATGAAAAAATAAAAAATTTAGAAAATATGAAATGTTATAGATGAAGAAGGGTTTTTTGCAATAAATGTAGAATAATAGTTTTACCATATAGTTTTAGGAGTGGATAGAATGAAAAGAAGAAAGATAGGAGTTCTTTTGGGGACTTTTATAGGGATTGCAATTATTAGTGGTGCCATTACCTCAGCTGTGTTATTTTATCATCATAAAAAAAATCAAGATATGCAGGAGAAAATGGCTAGTCAATCTGTAGAAGAAGAGAAAGAAGAAAAGGCGAGTATCAAAGAGATTATACAAAAATCTGATGAAATGTATTTAGAGTCTTATTTGGGGTCAACTCATCTTGTAGAAATAGATCAAGAGGATAAGGAAGAAATATTAAATGAGATTAAAAAATTAGATGTAAAATTACTTGTTCATTCTAAAGAAGGAATGGAAGATTTAGAAGAGTATGATGAATTTTTATATGGGATTCATATTAAAAATAAAAATATGAAAATAAAAACAAATGAAAAATATATTATTGTAGAAGATACAAAAGGGGATACTAAATTTTTTGAAGGAGATTCTACCCATTTACAATCATTGAATGATAAATTAAAAAATATTTATATGAATAAATATAATGATAACAAATGGATTAAGCAAGCGAAAGAGATTATGATAGAAGCAAAAGATGAAAATCAAAAATGGATATTAAGAGAAAATGATAAGAAGAAATTATTAGAGCTCATAGAGTTAATGGCTCCCGTAGAAAAAAAAGAAATTATTGGAATTTGTAGTGAGTATCCAGATTATGTAATCGAGATTACAGCAGAAGAAAAAAAGTATAAAATTCATATGCTCAACAAAGAAATATTGAATTTAGATACATCAGATAATTATGTTTATTACCGATATAATTCTAAATTATGGGATTTTATTACTAAAAAATATCCAGTCAAATTTGCCAATACAGACCCTTGTAAAGAACTTTTAAAAGCTTCAAAGATTATTGTAGACGATGCATCAGATGAATTTGATTTTGAAGATACTACATTTTATCCGCTAGAAATGGCAAGATGGATTATTAAAGCACCTAAAGAAGAGGTAGATGAGCTTCCTATGTATGAACCAATCTCTTATGAAATAAAATTTCAGGGAAAAAATAAAATGATGGAAGTTAAGATTTATGAAGATTATATTGTATATGAAGGTAAAATTTATCGCAGTGAAAAAATAGGTGAAACCATAAGAAGTGCTTTAAATGTATAAAAGGTTAAGGAAATTCCTTAACCTTTTATATTTAAAAGTATTTTTCCAACATCATAAATATCTCCAGCGCCCATGGTAATAATGATATCATTAGGCTGTGCGTGCTCTTGAATATAAGAGGCAATTTTTTCAAAGTCATTTAAATATAAAACATCTTTATGATGATCTTTTATTTTTGTAACTAAATCTTTTGAATGAATTGTTCCTGGGTCTTTTTCCCTTGCAGCATAGATATCGGAAATAATAATTTTGTCTGCGTCAAAAAAAGAATTAGAAAAATCATCTAAAAGTGCTCTTGTACGAGTATAGGTATGAGGTTGAAAAACACACCAAATATGATGATGAGGAATATTGGATGCTGCTTTTAAAGTAGCTTTTACTTCTGTAGGATGATGAGCATAATCATCTATTATTTTTATATTTTGTTTTAAAGTACCTAATAAATCAAATCTTCTATGAGTTCCTGTGAAAGATGTAAGATATTTTTTAATATCATCTATATGAATTCCTAATGTATGAGTAGATGCAATAGCAGCTAATGCATTATACACATTATGGATTCCAGGGATAGAAAGCTTAAAACTATCTAAAAATTCATTTTGGTAAAAAGCATCAAAAGTAGGGTAGCCGTCTTCGTTAAATTGAATATTTTCTACTCTATAAGTACAATCAGGATTTGACCCATAAGTAATAATTTTACAATCAGCTTTTGATAGAACCTGTTGAACATAGGGATCGTCATTAAATCCTATTAAGATTCCATCTTTAGGAATGAGTTTGGCAAACTTCTCAAAGGTTTGAATAATATCATCCATATCTTTAAAATAGTCTAAATGATCTTTATCAATATTTAAAATGATTCCGAAGTTTGGGAAGAAGTTTAAAAAGCTTCCTACATATTCACAGGCTTCTGTGACAAAGTAATTTCTTTCTCCAATTTTCACATTTCCTCCAATAGCATCTAGTTCTCCTCCTACCATGATGGTAGGATGAAAATTACTATATTCTAAAATAAGAGAAATCATGGAGGTGGTAGTAGTTTTTCCATGAGTACCAGAAACTGCAATACTTGTTTTAAATTTTTTCATTAAAAGACCGAGCATTTGAGATCTAGAAATGATTGGAATATTTAAATCTTTTGATTTTATAAGTTCAGGATTATCCTTTTTTACTGCAGCAGTATATACTACTAGATCACAATGATTAATATTTTCCTCAGAATGACCAATGTAGATGGTAGCTCCTTTTTGAGATAGTTTTTCAGTCATATGAGAAGGCTTCATATCTGAACCAGATACTTTATAACCAAAAGTAAGTAGTGTTTCAGCGATGGCGCTCATGCTGATCCCACCAATTCCAATAAAGTGAATATGGTTTATATCATGTTTATCTAAATCAAAATCAATCATTTTTCAATTCTCCTTCACTAATACATTTTTTTATAGTATTACCATATTCATGTAATCCTATATATATTTCTTTTAAAAAGAAAATTCATGTAAAAATCTAGTCAAATTATATCACAAAATACTTTTAATGAAAAAGAAAAGAGAAATTAACCGTTGAATAATTTTTTAAAACCGAATAAAATGATATAGAAAAAATAAAAACATTCGGAATGGAGAATCAAAGAAATGAAAATTAAAAGAAATGGACGTATAGGGGCATTGATAAAAATTCTTTGCGAAAATCCTAATAAAATATTTACTTTAAGTTATTTCACAAATAAATTCAATGCAGCAAAATCCAGTATCAGTGAAGACATTGTGGTGGCAAAAAAAATAATGGAGGATTTAGAGTTAGGAAAAATAGAAACCATAGCAGGAGCAGCAGGAGGAGTAAAATATATTCCGTTTATTGGTAAAAGTGAAAGCAAAGAAATATTAGAAAGTGTATGTAATAAACTTTCTGAGTCTCAACGTATTATTCCTGGAGCTTTTTTATATATGGCAGATATTATATACAATCCTTCTATTGTCCGTAAGCTTGGACAAATTCTTGCTACTCAGTTTATAGGAGAGGATATAGATTACGTAGTGACAGTTGAAACAAAAGGTATTCCTATTGCTTTAATGACTGCCAATGCTTTAAATGTTCCTCTTATTATTTTAAGAAGGGATAGCAAAGTAACAGAAGGTTCTACAGTAAGTATTAATTATTTATCAGGTTCTACAGGAAAAATTCAAACCATGTCTATCTCTAAAAGAGCTATTAAAAATGGTGCAAATGTAATCATTATTGATGACTTTATGAAGGCTGGAGGAACAGCCAAGGGTATGATGGATATGATGAGAGAATTTGAAGCAAATGTTGTGGGCATTGGAGTGATGATCGCAACAAAGGAACCAGAAAATAAAGTGGTAAAAGACTATATTCCTTTATTAGTGTTAGAAAAAGTAGATGAACTTAATGAAAAAGTATATATTCATCCAAATGAGGACTTAATATAAAAATTCTAAATTTTTACAAAATACAAGAAGGATATTTAAAAAAATTGAAGAATATGTAACTAAGCTTAGAAGTTAAGACTGGGAAGGTGGTGAAAATTATGGAGGTTACTGATGTTCGCATGCGTAAAATCAGTGATGAAGGAAAGATGAAAGCTATTGTGTCAGTAACTTTTGATAATGCATTTGTAGTTCATGATATTAAAATCATCGAAGGACAAAATGGATTATTCATAGCGATGCCTAGTAGAAAAATAGGAGAAGGAGATTTTAGAGATATTGCCCATCCTATTAATTCAGAGACAAGAGAGAAACTTCAACAAAAAATATTTGAAGAATATGAAAAAGTAAAAAATGAACAGGAAGTATAAAAATAAATTTTATGATCTTCCTAAAAATGCCTCCTCTGGGAAAAAAATATTTTCTGAGTAAGGAGGTTTATTTTTGGAGACTTTTAGTATAATAAAAAAAGTGATATACTAAAGAACGAATGAAAAAGAAAGAAGTAAATGTATAAAAAGAGCGAACATTTACGAAAAAAATAAATTTTTCGATCAACACATGGCGAAAATAATGTATAATAGGGAGTGGTATGGATGGATCATATAACGGCTGTTATATTAGCTGCAGGGGCAGGAACAAGAATGAAATCTAAATTGCCTAAGGTATTGCATCCTGTTTGTGGCAAACCAATGATTGAACATGTCATAGATGTGACAAAAAAACATACCCAAAAGACTATTGTAGTCATTGGACATGAAGGAAATCAAGTAAAAAAATCTATAGAAAATAGAGAAGTATACTTTTCTTGGCAGAAAGAACAATTAGGAACAGGACATGCTGTCATGCAGGCAGAAGGTTTCATAGATAATGCAGGAGATGTTCTTGTATTATGTGGAGATACTCCTCTTATTAGTGAAGAAACCATAAAAAATTTAATAGATTTTCATCAAAAAAATCATTTTCAAGGAACCATACTAACAGCTGAATTTGAAAATCCAAAAGGTTACGGAAGAATTATTAGAGATCAAAATGAAAATGTACTAAAAATTGTAGAACAAAAAGATGCAACAGAAGAAGAACAAAAAGTAAAAGAAGTCAATTCTGGAATGTATTGTTTTGATGCCAATTTATTAAAAAAAGCTTTAAAGCTCATTACCAATCAAAATGAACAAAAGGAGTACTATATTACAGATGTAATTGAAATACTTAAAAAAGAAGGACATAAGGTAGGAGCTTATAGGGTAGAAGACAAAATGGATATTATGGGTGTTAATTCAAGAGTTCAACTTTCAGAAGCTGAAAGAGTCATGAAAGAAAGAATTTTGATCAAGCATATGGAAGAGGGAGTAACCATTATTGACCCGAACCATACATATATTGAGAAAAATGTAAAAATTGGAAGAGATACAGTAATCTATCCAGGAGTGATATTAAAAGGAAAGACTGAGATAGGTGAAGATTGTATCATAGGTTATAATAGCCGAATTGAAAATTCTACGATTCATACAGGAGTACAAATTCAGAGCTCTACAATTATAGATAGTTTTGTAGATGAATATTGTACCATAGGGCCATATGCTTATTTAAGACCAAAAAGTAAGTTAGGCAAAAAAGTAAAAATAGGAGATTTTGTAGAAGTAAAAAATTCTACAATTTCAGATGGTTCTAAGGCATCACATCTTGCGTACATAGGAGATGCAGAAGTTGGAAAAAATGTAAATATAGGCTGTGGAGTAGTTTTTGTAAACTATGATGGAAAAAATAAATACAAAACCATTGTAGAAGACAATGCATTTATAGGAAGCAATACCAACTTAGTAGCTCCTGTAGTAGTGAGAGAAAAAGGATATATTGCAACAGGCTCTACCATTACAAAAGAAGTTCCAGAGGGAGCATTATCTGTAGCAAGAGAAAGGCAAAAAAATATACTAGGCTGGGTGGAGAGAAAAGGGTTACTCTAAAAAGATGAATATAGGGAGGATTACAAATGAACATCAATGGACAAGAAATTAAAGTTTTTGCTGGTAATGCTAGCAAGGACCTAGCCCTTAAAATTTGTGAATGTTTAAATACAAAACTTGGGGATGCAGAAGTCGGTACATTTAGTGATGGAGAGATTACAGTAAACATCAATCAAACTGTAAGAGGGGCAGATGTATTTGTAGTACAATCTACTTGTGCACCTGGAAATAAAAACTTAATGGAGCTTTTGATTATGATTGATGCACTTAAGAGAGCTTCAGCAGGTAGAATTACAGCAGTAATCCCTTATTATGGATATGCAAGACAAGATAGAAAAGCAAAAGCAAGAGATCCAATTACAGCAAAGCTTGTAGCAGATATTTTGACTACTGCAGGAGCAGATAGAGTCTTAACAATGGATTTACATGCAGCTCAAATCCAAGGATATTTTAATATCCCTGTAGATCATCTTTTAGGAGTTCCTATTTTAGCAAAATATTTCAAACAATTAGAGCTAAAGGATTTGGTGATTGTTTCTCCAGATCTTGGAAGTGTTACAAGAGCAAGAAACTTCGCAAATATATTAGATGCAAATATTGCTATTATTGATAAAAGAAGACCAAAGGCAAATGTTTCAGAGGTTATGAATATTATTGGAGATATTAAAGATAAAAATGTAATTTTAGTAGATGATATGATTGATACAGCAGGAACGATTACACAAGGAGCAAAAGCACTAAAAGATTTTGGAGCAAAGGAAGTATATGCATGTTGTACCCATCCAGTTTTATCAGGACCAGCTATGGAGCGTATTAAAGATTCTGTCATCAAAGAGCTCGTAATATTAGATACTATTCCATTACCTGAAGAAAAGAAATTAGAAAATATCCATACTTTATCAGTAGCACCAATTTTTGCAGAAGCCATCAGAAGAATATATGAAAATGTATCTGTAAGCAGATTATTTGATTAAAAAAGTGGAGTTAAATCCACTTTTTTACATAGAATGAAAAAATATTTTATAAGCTGTGGGGAGGAATAGAGTATGAAACAAAGTCTTCAAAGAAAGCTTATGATTGCATTTGTTTTTTTGATTGTAATATCTATGATTGCTGTAAGTATAAGTTCTTTCACATCTTCTGCGAAAATTATGAAGAATGAATTGAAAATAAGTACAGCATCTACCATTCATGAAGTAGAGAATATGATCGACACATACTTAAGAAATATAGAGGAAAACATTTTCATGTTTTCCATTCATCAAGATGTATCTTCTGTACTAACTGGAGAGATGGCGGTACAAAGGACAGTACAATCTTTCACAGAGTATGGTAAAACTCACCCAGATGTATTAAGTATTTACATGGGTACAGCAGACAAAAGATTAATAGCTTATCCAATAGAAACAGATATGCCCGAGGGGTGGGATCCTACTACAAGACCGTGGTATCAAAAGGCTGTAGAGACAGGAAAAGTGATTTGGGAAGATCCATATAAGGATGATGATACAGGAAAAATAGTAGTTACAGCTGCCAAAGCTGTTTATGATCAAAACAATCAATTGGTTGGAGTAGTAGCAATAGATATTACACTAGATAAATTATCAAGCGTTATAGAAAACATTAAAGTAGGACAAAAGGGATATGCATTTTTAGTAGATAATAAAGGAAATATTTTAGCCCATAAAGACCGAAATCTTTTAGAAAAATCTATTCCAGTAAAAAAATTAGCAGAGGAAGTTTCCAAAGGAGGAAGCAATACTGTAGATTATGATCAAAAAGAAAATGGAAAGATTCAAAAGAAATTTGCTACTTTTATTACTTTAAATAGAATGGGCTGGAAACTTGTAGGAAACATGTATGAAGATGAAATTTATAGTAATTATAAAATACTTCTCTTCTCTATTCTAAAAATTAGTTTGATTACATTTATTATAGGGATTTTCATAGCTATGATGGTTTCAAAAGGAATTACCAAATCACTAAAAGCATTATCTATGGATATGGAAAAGATAAAAGAAGGAGATTTATCTGTTGTCTGTCTTGTGGATTCAAAAGATGAGATAGGAAAGCTTTCTGAAAACTTTAATTTGATGATTAAAGGATTAAAGGAATTGGTAGGACAAGTGACTCATGTGAGTAATAGTGTAAAAGAGTCAGCAGTGACTTTAGCTCATACTTCTGAAGAAACAAGTCATTCTACAGAACAAGTGGCAAGAGCAGTCGATGGAATCGCTCAGGGAAGTTCTGAGCAAGCTATAGAAACAGAAAAAGGAGTGTATAAAGTTTCACAGATTGCAAATAAACTAAAAACACTTACAGGGTATACTGGAGAAATGCTTAAAGAATCTGAGATTGTGAAAAAAGCAAATACAGATGGAATTCAAACCGTAAACCTCTTAAAAGAAAAAACTCAGATAAATTATGAAGTTACAGTAAGGATTGTAAACGCTGTTGAGAAATTAAGTATGGAATCTCAAAATATAGGTACTATATTAGAAACTATTAACAATATTGCACAGCAAACAAACTTATTGGCATTAAATGCAGCCATTGAAGCAGCAAGAGCAGGAGATGCAGGTAAAGGATTTGCTGTGGTGGCAGAAGAAATTAGAAAGCTAGCAGAAGAATCATCAAAATCTACACAAGAGATCAAAGATATGATCCAAAATATCCAAAATTATACTCATTCTACTGTTACCTTAATTGAAGAAGTCAAACAAGGAAACAAACATGAGGTAGATGCAGTAAAAGAGGTAAATAAATCTTTTGAAGAAATTGTGGGAGCCATTGAGAAGATTCAAGAAAGAATAGAAAATATAAGTGGATATGCAGTAGAAATGAATGAAGATGGTCAAAATATTGTATCTTCTATAGAGGCTATATCTAGTGTGTCTGAAGAAATGGCAGCTTCTTCCCAAGAAGTAAGTGCATCCATGCAACAAAATTCGTCTACTATGGATGAAGTTTCTTCTGTAGCAGATCATTTAAAGAGATTGAGTGAGGATTTAGAACAAGCATTAAATCGATTTAAAATATGATATAATATGTAAGAGTGTATATAGATAGAAAGGATGCAGAATATGATTGTCATTGTAGGACTAGGGAACCCAGGGAAGCAATATGAAAAAACTAGGCATAATGTAGGCTTTGATACAATAGATTATTTAGCAAGTGAGCATAATATTTTTATGAATAAAGTAAAATACAAGGCAATTGTTGGCGAAGGAAATATTTATGGTCAGAAGGTAATGCTTGTAAAGCCTCAAACTTATATGAATCTTAGTGGAAGAAGTATTATGGAGATCGTAAATTTTTATAAACTAAATGTAAAAGATCTTATTGTCATTTATGATGATATTGATACAGAGATAGGAAAGCTAAGAATTAGACAAAAAGGCAGTGCAGGAACTCACAATGGAATGAAGTCTATTATCTATGAAATTCAATCAGATCAATTTCCTAGGGTGAGAATAGGAATAGGAAAACCAACTTATGGAGATCTAGCAGATTTTGTATTAGGTAAATTTTCAAAAGAAGAAAGAGTTTATATTGATGAAACCATTCAAAGGGCATCCCAAGGGGTAGAGGCTTTTATCAAAGAAGGAATAGATATAGCTATGAATAGATATAATGGATAATAGAAACTTTCACTTAGCCCAGATAAATATCTGGGCTTAAAGTGCTTTGAAAATTAGAAGGATGTGAGGAGTTTGCAGACAAATATTTTTTTACAGACCATAAAAAATTTAAGAGAGTATAAAGAACTTGAGTATGGGATAGAGAAAGGTACGTATCCTATTCTTGTAAATGGCCTTATGGATGCCCAAACTGCTCATATGATATTTGCACTGAGCAAGAATTATAAAAAGCAATCTTTGATTATTACTTCTAATGAATATGAAGGGAAAAAGCTTTATGAAAATTTAAAATTTTTTAGGGACGAGGTATATTTTTATCCAGCAAAAGAACTTATTTTCTATCATTATGAAGCTCATAGTCATCAAAGACTTGAGGAAAGATTAAACGGAATGATTCAAATTCTTCAAAACCCAAATTGTATTGTAGTGGCTCCTATTGAGAGTATTCTTTATCCTATTATGCCAAAAGATGAATTTGAGAAAAAATCTATTAAGCTTATATACGGACAAGTGATTGAACTTACAAAGGTAATAAGGGATTTTATAGATCTAGGATATGAAAGAGTAGATATGGTAGAGGCAAAAGGACAATTTAGTGTAAGAGGAGGAATTATAGATTTTTTTCCTATTACCAATGAAAATCCTTATCGAATTGAGTTATTTGATGATGAGATTGATTCTATAAGAGCTTTTGATATTTATTCTCAGCTTTCTATACAAAATGAAAAAGAAGTCTGTATTCCACCTGCTCAAGAAGTGTTATTTAGTCAAGAAGTAAAAAAAGATTCTATAGAAAAGGTACAACAAGAGTTGAAAGAACAACTCAAAAAATTAAAAAAGGAAGAAAAAAATAAATTAGAGGAAAAGATCAATAGTTTTTTAGAAGGGTTACAAATAGAAGATCATCCTCAAGGGTTTGAAAATTATTTAAATTACTATTATAAAAAACTGGATTTTTTAACAGATTATATAAAAGACGAAGCATTTATTTTCATAGATGATCCTTCTAGAATGAAAGAAAGGGCAGTGACTGCCTATAAAGAATTTACAGATTCTTTTAAGGAGCTTTTACAAAGAGGGGCAGTTCTTCCCATGCAGGTAAATATGATGAGTAGGTATGAGGATTTTGTATTTTCATTAAAAGAAAGAAATGTATTTCTTCTTAGTCGTTTGCCTCAAAATATATCTGATTTTTCACCTGGAAAAATTGTAGGATTTTCTGCAAAAACCCCGTCTGCTTTTCATGGCAAAATGAATTTATTTGCTCAAGAATTAAAAGATTTAAAATATAAGGGTTATAAAACCATATTACTTTGTGGAACAAAAGAAAGAGGAAATAGACTAGAGAGAGAACTTAAGGAACAAGGAATAGAATGTACCTATTTAGATGATTTGAATCACTCTATTGAGTCAGGACAGACATTCATTTTACAAGGAAATTTAGGAAAAGGATTTGAATATGTTTCAAACAAATTTTTGGTGATTACAGAAGATGAAATATTTGGTAATCCAAAGAGAAAAAGAAGTTCTAAAAAAAGAAAAGATGGACGTCCTATCAAATCTTTTATGGATTTAAATATAGGAGATTATGTAGTTCATGAAAATCATGGGATAGGCAAATATGTAGGTGTAGAACAATTAAAAGTAGAAGGTGCAAAAAAGGATTATTTAAAGTTAAAATATTCTGGAGAAGATCTTTTATATGTTCCTATTGAGCAAATGGACTTGGTTCAGAAATATATTGGAGCAGATGGGACAGGTCCAAAGCTTAATAAATTAGGAGGAGTGGAGTGGAAAAAGACTAAGGCAAAGGCAAAAGGTGCTATTGTAGATATGGCAAAGGATCTTTTGAAGTTAAGTGCCCTTCGTCAATCATCAAAAGGGTATACTTTTTCAGAAGATACACCTTGGCAAAGGCAGTTTGAAGATAGCTTTCCTTATGAAGAAACTCCAGATCAACTTCGTTGTGCTGATGAAATAAAAAAGGATATGGAAAAAGCTATCCCAATGGATAGACTTTTATGTGGAGATGTAGGGTATGGAAAAACAGAAGTCGCTATAAGAGCAGCTTTTAAATGTGTTATGGATGGAAAACAAGTGGCAGTATTAGTACCTACTACTATACTAGCTCAACAGCACTACAATACGTTTTTAGATAGATTTAAAAACTTTCCTGTAGAGATTGAAATGCTTAGTAGGTTTAAAACAGGAAAAGAACAAGGTCATATTATGGAAAAAGCAAAGATAGGATCTGTAGATATTTTAATAGGAACCCATAGACTCCTTTCAAAAGATATTGTATTTAAAGATTTAGGGCTTTTGATTATTGATGAGGAACAAAGATTTGGGGTCCAACATAAAGAGGCTTTAAAGCATCTTAGAAAAAATGTAGATGTACTTACCCTAACAGCTACCCCAATTCCTAGGACTCTACATATGTCTTTAATTGGACTTAGGGATATGAGTGTCATAGAAGACCCTCCTGAGGAGAGATATCCTGTTCAAACTTATGTGTTAGAATATAATGATGAAGTAGTAAAGGATGCAATTCTTAGGGAAATGGGAAGGGGAGGACAAGTTTATTTTGTGTTCAATCGAGTCATAGGAATACAACAAATGGCTTCAAGAATACAAAAGCTGATTCCAGAGGTAAGAATTGCTGTAGGTCATGGACAAATGAGTGAAAGACAGCTTGAGAATATTATGCTAGCTTTTATGGATGGAGAATATGATGTATTACTTTGTACTACTATTATTGAAACGGGATTAGATATATCTAATGTAAATACTATTATTATTTATGATGCAGATAAAATGGGACTGTCACAACTCTATCAGTTAAGAGGTCGAGTAGGAAGATCCAATCGATTGGCGTATGCTTATCTTACTTATCAAAAGGACAAGATTTTGACGGAAGTAGCTGAAAAGAGGTTAAGAGCTATTAAAGAATTTACAGAGTTTGGTTCAGGTTTTAAGATCGCTATGAGAGATTTAGAAATAAGAGGGGCAGGAAATCTTTTGGGAGGAGAACAACATGGGCATATGGAATCTATTGGATATGATCTGTATTGCAAACTCTTAGAAGATACAGTAAGGGAAATGAAGGGAGAACAAATACAAGAAAACATAGAAACATCTATAGAAATTAATGTGAATGCTTTTGTTCCAGAAGGATATATTTCTAATGAAAATCATAAATTAGAGCTATACAAAAAAATTGCATCTATAAAAGATAGGCAAGATGTAAAAGATCTAGAGGAAGAGATTGAAGATAGGTTTGGAGATATTCCAAAGGCTGTTATGAATTTGATTTCTATTGCTCACATAAAAGCTATGGCTCAAAAAATAGGGATGATTCGTATTACAGAGACAAAAATGCATGCCAAACTAGAATTTCATATTTCAAGCAAAATGAATCCTTTTATGATTAGTGAAATGATTCAAGTCTATGGAAATAGAGTGTATGTCAATGCAGGAAATACGCCATATATTAAGTTTAGATATTCCATATTGGAACAAAGGGTAAAAGAGTTACAAAATTTGTTAGAAAAAATTAGTGGTTTGCAGGAAGACAAAATTTAGATATAATGGACTTTAGGAAGAAATTTGGATAAGGGAGAGGATATCGTGAAACCCATAATAAAGAATATGAAAGGTTTTGTAGTACTGATTCTAACGGTGGCATTGATTATTTCAGGATGTAGTACTCAAGGAGCAGGAATTAGCAAGAAGGAAGCTGTTGCTAAGGTAGGAAATGAATTTATTAGTATAGAAGCATATAATAAAAAGTTTACATTGATTAAAAAAGATATTGAACGTATGTATGGAGATAAAATTTGGAGTGAAGATGTAAAAGGAACTCCATATCTTAAAGTAGTACAAGAACAAGTATTAGAAACTATGATTAATGATGAGGCCATTATTCAATATATGGATTCTCAAAATATAAAAATAAGTCAAGAAGAAATAGAAAAAGAATATAAGGTTTTTGAAAAAAAGCTTAAAGAAAATAAAGAAGCAGAACAATTTTTTAAAGAGAGTGGAATGGATGCAGAATTAATAAAAGAAAATATTAAAATGCAAAAGTATGGATCAAAATTTCAAGAAAAGGTAATGAAAAAAATAGAAGTTACAAAGAAAGAAATACAAGAGAAAAAAGATTTTTATGTAAACAATCCATATGTAAGAGCGAGTCATATTTTAGTAGATAAAGAAGAAACGGCAAAAGATATTTTAAATAAAATCAATAGTGGAGAAGATTTTGTGAAACTTGCAAAAGAATATTCACAAGACCCAGGATCAGCTCAAAGCGGTGGGGAGTTAGGGATATTTGGACAAGGACAAATGGTTCCAGAATTTGAGCAAGCAGCTTTTGTATTAAAAGATGAAGAAGTAAGTGGACTTGTAAAAAGTCAATATGGATATCATATTATTAAAAGATTACCTATGACAGATGAATCTGTTAAAGTGGAAATTCAAAAAGAAAAATTTCCACAAGAGATGGATAAAGAGTTAGAAAAAATTAAGAAAGATTTAAAAGTAGAAAAATATCCTGAAAACATAAAAAACCAACCTAAATAATAGGTTGGTTTTCTTATGGAAATTTTTTTGATGAAAAATTTCCATGGATGCATAAAAAAAGTATCTTAGTAAATAATAAACTTACACAAATATTTACAGTATCACTTTATACCAATGACATTAGGAGGGAAAATAAGTGAAAGCGACAGGAATAGTTAGAAGAATTGATGATTTAGGTAGAGTAGTGATTCCAAAGGAAATCAGAAGAACTTTAAGAATTAGAGAAGGAGATCCATTAGAAATTTTTACAGATAGAGATGGAGAAGTAATTCTTAAAAAATATTCTCCAATAGGAGAGTTAAATGAGTTTGCAGTAGAATATGCTGAATCCTTATATGATGCATTAGGTCATATAGCAGTCATAGCAGATAGAGATACGATTATTGCTTTGGCAGGAGGATCTAAAAAAGAATTTTTAGAAAAAAGAGTGAGTAAATCTTTTGAAAAGGCAATGGAAAATAAAAAACCAGTACTTATTACAGAAAAAGATAACACATATTCTTTGACAGCAGATGGATCAGATGAAAATAAGTATACATCCCAAGTCATTGTTCCTATTATAACACAAGGAGATGCTATTGGAGCAGTGGTACTTTTATCTAAAGACCCAGACAAAATATTAGGGGAATTAGAAATAAAAGTTGCAGAAACTGCTGCAAATTTCTTAGGCAAACAAATGGAACAATAAAAGAGGAATAATAAATAAAATATTTTGTAGTAGCCTTTGGCTACTACTTTTGTATTTTTGTTGATAAATTACTTCCAAACAACCCTATTTCTGATATAATAGATTTGTTCACAGTCCAAAATTACTGTATTGGAGGAAAATTTATGAGCAGTAAATCATTTTTAAAAGGAGCTGCTATCCTTGGAATAGCAGGTATCATTGTAAAAATAATGGGGGCATTTTTTAGGATTCCCCTTGGCAATATGATTGGAGAAGAAGGAATGGGATATTATCAAGCATCTTATCCAATTTATGTGTTTTTACTTACTATCTCTACGGCGGGGATTCCTACTGCTATATCCAAGCTTGTTTCAGAAAAGAATGCAGTTGGAGACCGATATGGAGCCCATAGAGTTTTTAAGGTTTCATTTATTCTTCTTTTAGGAATTGGGATTGTTACTTCAGCCATGTTATTTTTTGGAGCAAAGGTAATTGTAGGATTTATTAAAAATGAAGGAGCATATTATTCTATGCTAGCCATTGCACCAGCTTTATTATTTGTTCCTATTATGGCTGCTTTTCGTGGATATTTTCAAGGACTTCAGGACATGATTCCTACTGCCATATCTCAAATCATTGAGCAATTTGGTAGGACAGTAGTGGGTATTGTCTTGGCCATTATTCTTTTAAAAAGAGGAACGGAAGTGGCAGCAGCAGGAGCTTCCTTTGGAGCAGCAGCAGGGGCCATTACAGGAGCTTTGATGATTATTTTCATTTATTATAAAAGAAGAAACAAGATTATGCATGAAATTAGTTTAAGACCTAGAGGATATGAAGAAGCGGCAGGAAAAATTTTAGCCAAAATTTTTGCAATAGCAGTGCCTATTACTATAGGGGCAGCCATACTTCCTATTATGAATATGATTGATGTGGCTATTGTTATGAGAAGACTTCAAGCTATTGGATTTTCACCAGAAGATGCCAATGGCTTATATGGACAATTAACAGGAATGGCGGCACCTCTTATTAATTTTCCACAAATCATTACAGTAGGACTTGCGGTGAGTCTAGTTCCAGCCATATCTGATGCTAGTCAAAGAAAAGATATGAATCTTGTAAGAGAAAATGTACAAATGGGAACAAGGGTATCATTACTCATAGGACTTCCAGCTGCTATTGGACTTGTTACTTTGGCAAAGCCTATTATGTTACTTCTTTTTCCATTAAGAGTACAAAGCGCAATAAGTGCAGCAGGATCTTTGGCTATATTGGGATTTGGAGTGATTTTTTTAACACTTGTACAAACATTTACAGGGGTTTTACAGGGACTAGGAAGACCTACTATACCAGTGATAAACTTATTTATTGGTTCTTTCTTTAAAATTTTAGCAACTTATTCTTTAACATCTATTCCATCTTTAAATGTAAAAGGAGCAGCGATAGGAACTGTAACAGCTTATATGGTAGCAGCTCTTCTTAATTTTTTTGCAGTAAAGAGACTGACAAAAACAAAATTTAGTGTGATACAGTTTTTAGTAAAGCCTATTATATCAGTAGGAGCCATGGGTATATCTGTTTTATTTGTATATACTAGGTTTATAGGTGTATTTGGAAATAGAATCACGACAGTTGCAGCAGTAGGCATAGGAGCATTGATTTATGGAATGATGTTGATTGCAACGGGAAGCATTACAAAAGATGATTTTGATATTTTACCAGGAGGAAGTAAGATAGGAAAAATATTGAGTAGTATAGGATTACTTAGGAAATAATAAAATAGGAGGTGGTGCTATGCATACTCTTACCATTATAGGATTAGGACCTGGAAGTAAAGAATATTTGACTTTAGGTGCTTTTGAAAAAATGAAGCAAACAAATAAGGTTTATCTTAGAACAAATAAGCATCCTGTAGTGTCTTTCCTAGAGTCAGAAGAAATTCATTATGAAAGCTTTGATTTTTTCTATGAAAAGGAAGAAAATTTTGATAAGGTTTATGAAAGTATTGTAAATTCCCTAGTAGATATGGTACAATCAGAGAATATTATTTATGCTGTTCCAGGAAGTCCATTTGTAGCAGAAAATACAGTACAAATGCTTATGAAGGAAGCTCAAAAAAATAAATTTTTGCTAGATTTTATTCCTTCGGTAAGTTTTATAGAGGCGCTTTTACACACCTTGAGAAAGGATCCAATACATGGCCTTAAAATCATTGATGGATTAAGCTTTGATGATCAAATCGATGTACAAACAGATACGATTATTACACAAGTATATAATCAATTTGTAGCTTCTCAAATAAAGCTCAAGTTAATGGAATATTATCCAGATGAACATCCTATTATTGTAGTGCGAGGAGCTGGAATCCCTAATGAGGAGAAAATGCAAGAGATTATGCTTTATGAGTTAGATCGTATTCATTGGTTAGATTATCTTACAAGTGTATATATTCCTAAAGTAGAAGGCAAAATAAGAAAAAAATATGAATTAAGAGATCTTATGAACCTTATGGTACTCTTAAGAGGAAAAGATGGATGCCCTTGGGATCAAAAGCAAACTCATGAAAGTTTGAAGCCTCATTTAATAGAAGAAGCTTATGAAGTTTTAGAGGCCTTAGATCAAGAGGATATGGTTCTTTTAGAAGAAGAGTTAGGAGACTTGCTATTACAAGTTGTATTTCACGCACTACTTGCTTCCGAAAGAGAAGAGTTTGATATGCATGATGTAATCAAAGGAATATGTACCAAGTTAATTTATAGACATCCTCATGTATTTAAAGATGTAGTGGCAGAGTCTTCAGAGGAAGCTATAAAAAGCTGGGAAGGCATGAAACGAAAAGAAAAAAATATCAAAACTTATACAGAAGGATTAAAAAGAATTCCAAACCATCTTCCAGCACTGATAAAAAGTTATAAAGTTCAAGGAAAAGCAAAAGAAGTAGGCTTTGATTGGGATCGTGTAGAAGAGGCTCTAAAAAAGGTAGAAGAAGAATATAAAGAGCTTTTAGAGGTATATAATACAGAAGAAAATGAAAAAATAAAAGAAGAAGTAGGAGATTTATTATTTGCAGTAGTAAATGTAGCGAGATTTTTAGAAATCAATCCAGAAATGGCTCTAAATGATACTGTAAAAAAATTCATTTCTAGATTTTCTTTCATAGAAGAAAATGCAATCAAAAATGATAGAAAGTTAGAAGAAATGTCTCTTGAAGAAATGGATGAACTATGGAATTTGGCAAAAATACATAAAAAAGAAAAAAATACAAAAAATATTGGTAAAGTAGAAGGATTTTTCAATAAAAGATAGAATATGCTTATACGTATTCTAAATATCAAGGAGGTAATGATTGTGAATAAAGCTGAATTAGTTGCTAGTATGGCAGAAAAGTCAGGGCTTACAAAGAAAGATGCAGAAGCAGCATTAAATGCATTTATTAACAGTGTAGAAGAAGCTCTTGCAAAAGATGATAAAGTTCAATTAGTAGGATTTGGTACTTTTGATGTAAGAGAAAGAAAAGCAAGACAAGGTAGAAATCCAAGAAACCCTGAACAAGTAATAGATATTCCTGCTTCAAAAGCACCTGTATTTAAAGCAGGTAAAGCATTAAAAGATATGGTGAACGCTTAAGAAAAAAGCAGCTAGTCTGCTTTTTTGATTTAGGAGAGAATAAAATGCGTTTAGATAAATTCTTAAAAAATTCAAGACTTATAAAGAGAAGAACAATTGCCAAAGAAGCCTGCGATCAAGGAAGAGTAAGTATCAATGGAAAAGAGGCAAAAGCATCTACTGAAGTAAATGTTGGAGATAAGATGGAAATTACCTTTGGAACCCGAACAACAAGGGTAGAGGTATTAGATATCTCTGAACATGTAACAAAGGATTTAGCAAAAGAAATGTATAAAATTATAGAATAGTACCTATTAGGTACTATTTTGTTTTTGGTATAAATTCTTCCATAGGAGCATATCTTTTAATAAGAATAATAGGAAAAGAAGGGAGAAACTATGGAGGAAAGAAGAAGTATAAAAAGCAAAAACCAAAATATTATTTTGGAAAATAGAGAAAAATTAAGCGTTTCAGGAGTAGAGCATGTAACGAGTTTTGATGAAAATACTGTCATATTAGATACAGCAAAAGGAGTCCTTACAATAAAAGGAAGCCATTTAGATATTAATAAATTAAATCTAGATGATGGAAATGTGATTGTAGAGGGAGAGATTGGGACTATGATCTATAGTGAGAAAGAGAGCTTTGGGAACAAAGGGATAGGATTTTTAGGAAAGATGTTTAAATAACCGCAAAGCGGTTATTTTTTTAACTGTTTTAAATCTTTGGTGAAAGCAGGGGGTCATATGATTACTTATGTATCCGAACAGATCTATGTATTTTTAGCTACTTTATATGGAGGAATTATTATAGGGTTTATATATGATTTGTATAGAATTTTTAGAGGTGTGTTTAAACCTAAGAAAATTGCTACAATGATTGAAGATCTTATTTTTTGGATTATTATTGGAGTGGCAGCAGTGTTTGTACTCCTTTTTTCTAATGATGGCCAAATTAGATTATATACATTTTTAGGATTTGTTGTAGGAGCTACTTTGTATTATAAAATTTTAAGTCGTTTTGTGATTTATTTATTGATAAAAATAATAAGGATCATTCAAAAAATATTTATGAAGATATGTAAAATCATTTTGTATCCTATAAATAAATTGATAAAATGGATAAAAAGACCTTGTAGAGTGATAAAAAAGAGAGTTTCTTTTGTTGGGTATAAAATTAAAAGGATAGCTTCATTGCCAGGGAGGGTATATAAAGAATGTAGAAAATATATAAAATGGATGAGAAGAAAAAAATAGAAGGAAAAAAAAGTTTGTTATAGAATTAATTAAAGAAATAATATAATGAGGGATGCAATCATGGATAAATATATAAAGAAACCAAAGAAAAAGAAAATAAATAAAATTCCTATCTTTTTTTTAGTGATAGGACTTTATATCGGTTGGATTTTTGTCAGACAGCAAATAGAATTAAAAGAGTTAAAAGAGCAAGAAAACATTTTATATAAGCAAATGGCAGAACTTAAAAAAGAAAAGGCTCAATTGGAAGAAGAAAAAAATATGGGTAATGATCCTAAATATATTGAAAAAATAGCTAGAGAAAGATTAAAAATGGTAAAGATGAACGAAATTATTTATATAGATACTCATAAATCTAGCCAAAATTAGATAAAAATTCAAATATAGTTGTAGCATATTGACAGGCTTATAAATATAATTTATAATGAGTGCAAATAGATTTGTAATTATTTAAAAGGAGGAAGATTTGATTTATGCCCGTTGAAATAGGAAAAGTTGTAGAGGGCACTGTGACTGGCATTACAAATTTTGGTGCTTTTGTTGAACTGCCAGAAGGAAAAACAGGGTTGTGCCACATTTCAGAGGTAGCAGATGATTATGTAAAGGATATTCGTAGTTATCTGAAAGAACAGCAAAAGGTAAAGGTGAAAATTGTTTCTATTGATGAAAAAGGAAAAATAAGTCTTTCTATTAGGAAAGCTATATCTAAACCTCCTCAAAAACCAATATCTAAGCCTGTAGAGGTAGATTGGAAGAAAAAGGAAAGCGAAAAGCGCTTGTCTTTTGAAGATAAATTGAGTCAGTTTTTAAAGGATAGCGAAGAAAAACAACAACAAGTGAAAAAGCATATGAATACAAGAAGAGGAAATGGATTCAATAGAAAAGAATTAGTTAGATAATAACCGAGACAATGTCTCGGTTTTATATATTTTAGGAGGATACAAAATGAAAAAGCTCGGGGCTATTGATATTGGAACAAACTCTATGAGAATATTGATTGCAAAAGTAAAGAATAATCAGATCATAGAAAGCTTCAAAGATTTAAGGAGTACTAGGATTGGTGAAGGAGTAGATAAAACAGGAGTTCTTTCAAATCATGCGATACAAAGAAATATAGATGCATTAAAAGAATTTGTAGAAATTGCACACAAGGAAAAGGTAGAAAAATTATCTATTATTGCAACAAGTGCAGTAAGAGATGCAAAGAATAAAGGAGAATTTCTAAGAAGAGCTTCTAAAGAAGCAGGAGTACAGATTGAAGTAATTAGTGGAGAAAGAGAAGCTACGCTTGGATTTTTAGGAGTTTTAAAAGGAATAGAACAAAAGAAAAACATATTAGTAGTAGACATTGGAGGGGGAAGTACAGAATTTATTTTAGGAAATGAAAAAGGAATCGATCATGTGATCAGTATGAATATGGGAGCAGTTCGAATGACAGAAAAGTTTGTTCATACAGATCCTGTATCTAAAGAGGAAATAGACCAAATGTCTAAAGATATAGATAAGCAAATTGAAATAGCTATGGATTCTATAAAAGACCTTTCTATAGATTGTGTTGTAGGAATTGGAGGAACCATTACTACTTTAGCAGCAGTACATAAGAAATTAAAAGTATATGATAGAAATGAAGTTCACAATACAAAGCTTAGACATGACCAAATTCAAAAGATTTTAGATGAGTTTTTATCTAAAAATATGGAAGAAAGAATAAAAATGGAAGGTGTTCATCCTAAAAGGGCGGATATTATTACAGCAGGTACCCTGATTTTAGACAGGATTCTTTCTTGGGTTCATAAAGATATTATAGTAAGTGAATATGATAATTTAGAAGGACTTATATTTGATGAGTTGCATTAGCAACTCATTTTTTTATCGATAAACTTTTGGTGTGCTCAACAAAGTTTAACAGCAAAAAAGTTTATGTTTTGGTTTGTATTTCAAAAAAAGAAAGAAGTCAACAGAATATACAAAATAAAATGTAAAAAGGGAACAATAGATGTCTGAAATTTCTAAAAATACGTACACACAACTTGACAAATGTTTTGAGCACTTATTGATATAATTTCTTTAAGAATAATCAATGGGTGGTGTAGAAATGGCAGAAAGAACAAGTATAATTCCTTATAAGAGGGAGTATGGTGGACAAGCTAGAGGGATTTTTAAAGACAGAAAGAAACAAGAAAGTTTTCATTTATCAAAAAATATGGGGGTACTATTGCTGATTGCTTTTCTATTAGGTAGAGCAACGATTTTAGAGAGTCTTGCTCCTTTTGGTATAGCTCTTTATATAACTCTTGTCGTGAAAGATAAAAGATATACTTATTTGGGATTATTTATTTTATTTGGAATATTTACAGCAGGAGATGGAATTAGTGTTGCTAAGTATTTTATAGCCATTGCACTTTCATTTATGATTTTTAGTTATATAAGAGAGAAGAGAGAGCTTAAAACTTTTATCTTAGCCCTTTGTGCAGGAGGGACCATGTTTGTTTCGGGGCTTATTTTTATGATGGCAACAGAATTTTATATGTATGATTTATTTATGACAGGTTTTGAATCTGTAGTAGTGTTTGTGTTTGTATATATTCTTGCCTATGCAGTACCAATTATTGTCCAAAGAAGAAATAGAAAAATTTTATCTAATGAAGAATTGGTTTGTATAGCAATTCTTATGGCTATTGTAGTTTCAGGTTTTTCTAATATTTCTTTAGGAGGATGCAGTCTTAAAAATATATTTGGTATGTTACTTACGCTTGTGTTTGCTTATAAAGGAGGACCAAGTATAGGAGCAAGTGTGGGAATTACTATTGGGATTATTACAAGTATGTCTACCATAGGAGCTCCTTTTATGATAGGAATATATGGATTTTGCGGATTGTTAGCAGGGATCTTTAAAGATTTAGGGCGAATTGGATCAGGGGTAGGAATTATACTAGGAAATGCTATTTTAACTTTTTATACAAATGGTTCTACAGAGGTGTTAATACAGATCCAAGAAATTATTGTAGCATTAGGATTTTTCATGATTACGCCAAAGTCTATTATGAAGTATATGGACAAGTTTGTAGGTACAAATGGTATACAAGGAGATCGAACCTATAGTGAAAGAATACAAAGAATAGTATCTGAAAAATTACAAGCTTATTCTAATGCTTTTTCTGAGTTAGCTGTAACTTATGGAAATATTGCAGAGACAAAGCAAGTCCTAGATCAAGGGGACATGGCCAATATGGTAGATGATATTGTAGAAAAACTTTGCAAAAATTGTGGTATGTGCAGAAGCTGTTGGCAAAATAATTTTTATGGTACGTATAATGATGTATTAGATGTTGTTACATATTTAGAAACCTATGGAAGCATTAAAGAAAGTCAAATTCCTAATACTTTAAGAAAAAGATGTATTAAATTAGACACTTTAATGGAAGTGATTTATGGAAGGTTTGAAATATGTAAAGTTCATTATGAATGGCAAAGAAGATTATTTGAAGGAAGACAATTGGTTGCAGAACAATTTAAGGGAGTATCTAATATTATCCATGACCTTTCGAAAGAAATAAATACAAAGATAGAATTTAAGATAGACATAGAAGATGCGTTATATGCAGCTTTTGACAAAGAAGAAATTTCTGTTGATAAAATTACTATAATGGAAAGGGAAGATGAAAAATTTGAAATAGAAATACAAAAAAGAGCATGCTTTGATAGGAATAGATGTGAAGAAGAAATTATTCCTATTGTATCTAAGGTCATTGGAAGGGAAGTAGTAAAAAAAGATAATCATTGCAGATGTGATGAAGATACAGGAAAGTGTACATTTACATTGGTAGAAGCAAAAAAATACAAAGTCCTTACAGGAGTAGCCAGGGTATCAAAAGATGATCGAGGTATTTGTGGAGACAATTATTCATTTATTGATTTAGAGGATGGAAAATACATGATGGCTTTAAGTGATGGTATGGGATCAGGAGAAAAAGCAGCAAAAGAAAGTCAAGCAACTATTTCTGTGTTGGAGCATTTAATGGAAGCCGGTTTTGAAAAAGATATAGCTATTAAAACAATTAATTCAATTTTGGTACTCAAATCTTCAGAAGAAATTTTTTCTACAATGGATTTGTCTATACTAGATTTATATACAGGAAAAATAGAGTTTGTAAAAATTGGTGCAGCTTCTAGTTTTGTTAAAAGAGCCAGTGGAAAAGTAGAAGTTATAAGATCGACTTCTTTACCTATAGGAATTTTAAATAATATAGATATAGAAAGCTTTGGACAAGAATTAGAAGATGGAGATTTTATCATTATGATGTCTGATGGGGTAGCAGATGCAGATAAAAATATGGAAGATGGATGGGTTGTGGAGGCTATAAAAGGAATTAATAGCAAAAATCCTGAAAAAATAGCAGACAAGCTTTTGGATATGGCGATCCAAAAGTATGGAAATAAAATAGAAGATGATATGACTGTGATGGTATCAAAAATTTGGAAAGTATAAAAAGAGCCGTAAGGCTCTTTTTTGGTGTATAGAAAAATATGGAAAAGACAATAATGAATAAAAAGAAAGGGGAGATTCAATTGGAAATGAAACAAATTATAGTTGTGACAGATGGGCAATCAAATATAGGTGGAAATCCTGTACTAGCGGCAAAAGAAGCGAAGAATGAAGGTGTTATTGTAAATGCTATTGGAATTATAGATGATCAGTCAGATGATGCTCTTTGGGAGGTTGAAAAAATTGCACAAGGAGGAGGAGGCATTTGGGAAAATACAATGATAAAAGAATTAGGACAAACTATGCATGCAGTGACTCAAAAAACTATTAATAAGACTATTGAAACCATTGTAGGAAAACAATTAAAACAAATCATAGGAACAGACCTTGAAAATATTCCACCTAAAGAAAGAAGTAAAATCATAGATTATATGGATAAAATCAGTGAAGAAATAGAGATCAAATGTTGTATTGTCATGGATTGTAGTGGAAGTATGAAAAATAAGATGGCGGTAGCAAGACAAAGCATTATAGAACTTATGAATTCGTTAAAGGGTAGAAAAGGAAGAAATGAAATAGCAATTATTGCATATCCAGGGGAAGATGGAGAATGTACAAAGGTAATTAGTAATTTTACACAAGATATTCAAAAAATAAAAGAAAAAGTTTTTTTACTGAAAGCTTCAGGAACTACACCTACAGCAGCAGCAATCAATCATGCTATTTCGTTATTTAAGCAAGATGTATCTATCAGTGAGGAAGTGCTTTTAGAGGAAAGTATGGTGTAAAACGACTATTCTTAGTCGTTTTTTTGTGAGAAAGGGAGAGATATATGAACAAAGTAAGACTTTCTCAAGGAGAGTATATTATCGGAAAGTGGAATAAAAATGTATATAAGATACTAGATATATTAGGGGAGGGAGGGGTTGGCAAGGTCTATAAAGTAAAGGATCAAAGTACAAATCAGATATGGGCATTAAAAGTTAGTGATGATTTACAGAGTATTACAAAAGAATATGATATGCTAAAAAAATTTTTTTATATGGATGCTATTCCTTGTATTAAAGAAATAGATGACTTTATATTTCAAAATCATAGATTATACTATATAGTTATGGAATATATACAAGGCAAAAATCTAAAAGAATACATAAAAACAAAAAAAGTAAGTATAAAAAGTACTCTAGGAATTATTTTATTTATTGGAAATGTATTTAAGAACCTTCATGATCAAAATTTTATATTTGGAGATTTAAAGCTTGAAAATATTATGATTGATGAAAAAAATCATAAGATAAAAATTATTGATCTAGGAGGTGTAGTATGTGTAGGGGATTCTATAAAAGAATTCACACCTAATTATGATCGAGCGAGCTGGAATATGGGGATTAGAAGAGCTGATGAGAAGTATGATCTGTTTTCTATTACCATTTTAATGATTCATCTTTTAACAGGTACTATTTTTTGTCCTCATGAAACAAGTATCAAAAAAATGATTCAAAAATTAAAAGAACTTAAATTTTCTACTCAATTGATCTTTTGTATTCAAAAATGTTTAAATCAAACGATTACTTTTAAAATATTTTTAATAGAGATAGAAAAACATTATAAAGCAGAAAGACATAAGAAAAATGTATTCGTTTTTGATGTATATAAAAGTATTGATATAGTATTTATAGGAAGTTTTATTTTTTTTATATTGGTTTTGTACAAGTGTTGTATAAAATAAAGAAAAAGTATTGAAAAGATAAAAACTATTTAGTTTTAGCAGGGTTTTAAGGGTAATATATAGAAGTATAGGATAGAAAAGTTAAGAACAGGAGTAAAGAGATGTTAAAAAAGTTTTTAAAGACAATACAGGAACATAAAATGATTCAAAGGGGAGACGGTATTGTTATAGGGGTTTCTGGAGGGCCTGATTCTATTTGTCTTTTGCACCTTTTGTGTAAGATTCAAAAAGAATATGATTTAAAGCTTTATGTGGTACATTTGAATCATCAATTTAGAGGAGACGCAGCAGATCAAGATGCAGCATATGTAGAAAAAATTTGTAAAAAGCTTAATATTCCTGCCTTTATCTATACAAGAAATGTAGAGGAGTATAGTAAAGATAGAGGAATTACTTTTGAAGAGGGAGGACGAGAAATAAGATATGATCTATTTGAAGAAGTTTTAAAAAAAACAAAATCTAAAAAAATAGCAGTTGCACAAAATATGGATGATCAAGCAGAGACAGTGCTCATGAGACTTATGAGAGGATCTGGTCTTGAAGGATTGTGTGCTATTTCTTATGTAAGAGATGAAAAAATTATAAGACCCATTTTAGACATTAGCAGGTATGAAATAGAAGATTATTGTGAAAAAAATAATCTTCATCCAAGAATAGACCATACTAATCTAGAAACTATTTATACAAGAAATAGAATAAGGTTAGAGTTTATTCCATACATACAAAAATATTTTAATCCTAATATTAAGGAAACTCTATCAAGAACAGCTAATGTTTTAAGGGAGGATAAAAATTTTATAGAAGATTATCAAAAAGATGTATATGATATAATTGTAAAAAGAAGAGATAAAGAAATTTGTATTGATAAAATTTTGCTTAAACGGCAACATAGAGCCATTCAAAAGAGGATACTTAGACAAGCCATATGGGAAATGGTCGGAAATTTAAAAGATATACAAATGAAACATATTCAAAGTATTATAAATCTTGTAGAAAAGAATAATTTAGGAAACAAAATAGATCTTCCAAGAGGTTTATGGGTTAGAATAGAAGAGGAATATTTAATTTTTTCTATAGAAAAAAAAGAAATAGAAAAGTATGATTTTGAATACAATATAAATATTGGTGAAATACTATACCTTCAAGAAACAAGCAGTGAAATTTTTTCTCATATCATGGATAGGAAAGACTTAAAACAGATTTCAAAGGAAGATCATGTAAAATTATTTGATTATGATAAAATTAGGGGAAATCTAGTGATTAGAAATCGAAAAGATGGAGATCGATTTTTTCCTTTAGGAATGAAAGGAAGTAAAAAGCTAAAGGACTTTTTTATTGATGAAAAAATACCAAAACAAAAAAGAGATGAAATTCCTCTTATATGTGATGAAAAAGAGATTATGTGGATTGTGGGGTATAGAGTAAGTGAAAAATATAAGATTGATCAAGATACGAAAAAAATTTTAGTGATGAGCTATAAGAAGAAAAAATAAAAATTTTTAAAATTTTTTAATCATACAGATAAATAGTCTTTGTTGTTTTACCAAAAAAAATATGGTAGAATAAAAAGATGTTACATGAAAGGAAATAATCGCATTGAAGGGAGGGCTTTTGTTGAAGAAGTTTTTTAGGGGAGCTAGCTTCTACATACTATTATTCATTATTATTATCTCTATTGTGCATTTTTATGGTCAGCCAACACAAGAGAGAGTGCCTTTAGGTATGTCTGACTTTGTCATGGAGCTACAAAAACAAAACGTTAAAGAAGTTTATATTGTTGAGAATTTAGTAAAGGGTGAACTGAAGAGTAATGGTAAGTCCTTTGAAACATATATACCTCCAGTGGTCCGTTCAGAAATTTTAACAGAAAAATATATACTTCCCCAAATGGAAAGTGGAGTTTTAAAAGTTTCGGGAGAACCACCAGCAAAGACACCTTGGTTTTTTGAAATATTACCTTCCATATTTATGGTCTTGATATTTGTTGTATTTTGGTTTGTATTTATGCAACAGTCTCAAGGTGGTGGGAGCAGAGTTATGTCTTTTGGAAAGAGTAAAGCAAAGCTCCATAAAGAAGATGAAAGAAAAAAAGTTACTTTTAATGATGTAGCAGGCTTAGATGAAGAAAAAGAAGAACTGCAAGAAGTCGTTGATTTCTTAAAAAATCCTAAAAAATATATGGAATTAGGAGCAAGGATTCCGAAAGGAATATTAATGGTAGGACCTCCAGGAACTGGAAAAACATATTTATCTAGAGCCACTGCAGGAGAAGCGGGAGTGCCATTTTTTAGTATTAGTGGTTCTGATTTTGTTGAAATGTTTGTAGGAGTAGGAGCATCTCGTGTAAGAGATCTTTTTGAACAAGCAAAGAAAAATTCTCCATGTATTGTATTTATCGATGAAATTGATGCAGTAGGAAGAAAAAGAGGAGCAGGTCTTGGTGGAGGACATGATGAAAGAGAACAAACTCTAAACCAATTATTAGTTGAAATGGACGGGTTTGGAATCAACGAAGGAATTATTATCATTGCAGCTACCAATAGACCAGATATATTAGATCCAGCATTACTTAGACCAGGAAGATTTGATAGACAAGTAATGGTAGGAGTACCAGATATTAAGGGAAGAGAAGAAATTCTAAAAGTTCATTCAAGAAATAAGCCATTAGAAGATGATGTAGACTTGAAAGTATTAGCAAAAAGAACACCAGGTTTTACACCTGCTGATATTGAAAATCTTATGAATGAGGCTGCCCTTTTATCTGCAAGAAAAGATAGAAAGAAAATCAATATGGATACGATAGAAGAAGCTATTACAAAAGTCATTGCAGGACCAGAAAAAAGAAGTAGAGTAGTAAGTGACGAAGATAGAAGACTTACAGCTTTTCATGAAGCAGGTCATGCAGTTGTAGCTAGAATGATTCCACATTCTGACCCAGTTCATCAAGTAACGATTATTCCTAGAGGAAGGGCTGGCGGATTTACTATGTATCTTCCTAAAGAGGAAAAATCTTATACTACTAAAAGAGAAATGGAAGATAGAATTGTACAATTATTAGGTGGTAGAGTAGCAGAAAAACTAGTATTAGATGATATTAGCACAGGAGCAAGTAATGATTTAGAAAGAGCTACAAATATTGCTATGGCCATGGTTACTAAATACGGAATGAGTGAGACTTTAGGATCTGTAAACTATAGCTCTGAAGATGAGGTATTCTTAGGAAGAGATTTTTCTACAAAGAGAAATTATTCTGAAGAAATTGCTTCTAAGATAGATAAAGAAGTAAGAAAGATCATTGATCATGCTTATGAAAGAGCAGAAACCATATTAAATGAAAATATGGATAAACTTCATCTTGTAGCCAATCAACTTTTAGAGGTAGAAACATTAAATGCAGAGGAATTTGAAAAATTATTTACAGGAGAAATAAACTTAGAAAAAACACAAGAAAAAGACGATCTAATAGACTTAGATAAAGAATAATCACAAGCCCCTTTTGTATATGAAAAGGGGTTGTTTTTTTAAAATGAAATAGAAGTAAAAAATGATGGAGAATATATAAAAATTTCCTAGGAAATACTTATATATTGACAAAAAATTTTTAAAATTGTTGTATAATGAATCATATAAAAGAACGAGGAGGTATAATCCATGGCAGATTATAATGAAATGGCACTAAAGTTACATAAAGAAAATAAGGGGAAGATTTCAATAGAAAGTAAAATCCCTGTAAAAAATAAGGATGATCTTTCTATTGCGTATACTCCTGGAGTGGCAGAGCCTTGTAGAAAAATTAATGAAAATAAAGAAAATGTTTATACGTATACATCAAAAGGAAATATGGTGGCTGTTGTAAGTGATGGCACAGCTGTATTAGGACTTGGAGATATAGGCCCTTATGCAGCTATTCCTGTTATGGAAGGAAAAGCTGTACTTTTTAAAGAATTTGCTGGAGTAGATGCTTTTCCTATTTGTTTAAATACAAAAGATGAAGAAGAAATTATAAGGACAATAAAGCTTATGGAGCCTATGTTTGGAGGAATCAATTTAGAGGATATTGCAGCACCTAGATGTTTTGAAATAGAAAGAAGGCTTCAAGAAGAATTAGATATTCCTGTGTTTCATGATGATCAACATGGTACAGCTATTGTATGCTTGGCGGCTTTAATTAATGCATTGAAGCTTGCAGGCAAAAAAATAGAGGATACAGAAGTTGTTATTAATGGACCAGGTTCAGCAGGAATAGCAATCGGAAAGATTCTTTTACAAGCAGGAGTAAAAGATATTATCTTTTGTAATAAAGCAGGAGCTATTTATGAAGGAATGGAAGGCTTAAATTGGGCACAAGAAGAAATTTCAAAAATAACTAATAAGAAAAAGCAAAAGGGAAAATTAAAAGATGTGATCGAAAATAAAGATGTATTTATAGGAGTATCTGTTCCAAATGTATTAACAAAAGAAATGGTATCTTCTATGAATCAAAAATCTATTTTATTTGCAATGGCAAATCCTACTCCAGAAATTATGCCTGATGATGCTAAGGAAGCTGGGGCCTTTATTGTAGGAACAGGAAGATCTGATTTTCCAAATCAAATTAATAATGTACTTGCTTTTCCTGGGATATTTAAAGGAGCATTAGCTGTTCGAGCAGAAAAAATTACTGAAAATATGAAGCTTAAGGCAGCTTATGCTATTGCCAATGTTTTGAGAGAGGATGAATTAGGAGTAGATCAAATTATTCCAAATCCTTTTGATCAAAAAGTGTCGCAAGCTGTAGCCAATGCAGTTATGAAAGCTGCAAGAGAAGAAGGAATTGCAAGAATATAAAAAGCCCGTAAGGGCTTTTTATATTCTTGCGTTTGTAGACAAAGTCATAAAAAACGTCACAAATTCTCAATAAATGTTTCTTATTTTTATAACTTTGCTCAAATATTCTTTAGGGGATGAATCGAGGATGATTTTAAAGAGAAAAAAGGTGTTTTTTTGAATATATAGAATTATATTAATATTACTCTGTATAGGAGTGAAATCAGTGAAAAGTTTAAAAATAAAAATACCTATGTTCATTATTTTGTTGGTTGTATTTACTATTTTGGCAAGCAGTTATGCATCTTATAAAATATTTTCAGAACAAATCAGAAAACATATTGTGAATGAAAATGAAAGAATCGGTAATATGGTTTCTGATCAAGTCAATCAATATTTACTAGATGCACAAAATACAGTAGAATATGTAGCAAAAAATGCTACAGGACAGAGCATGGAAAATATTCAAAAGCATATTTTAGAAGTTTATAATAGTTATAGATGGATGGATGTTATGTTTTTTATGAGTGTGGATGGTAAAATAGTTTATAGCATTCCTCATAATGATATTATCTATCATAGAGATTATGTAAAAAGAGAATATTATCATTATATTATAGAAAATAAGAAGACATATATTAGTAAAGTCTTTATCAGTAGCCTTCTGAATCAACCTCATATCATGATAGTTTCTCCTATATTTAAACCCCATAGTACCGTTATGAGTGGAATGATAGGAGGAGGAGTTCCGTTAGAATCTATTCGAGATATCATATACAAAACTCAAAAATCCTATGATGGAAGAATTTATGTAATTGATAATGATAGAAAAATATTAGTTAGTCCTGAACATGAGCATATAGGGAAAAAAGTATTTTTACAGAGAAAGATTCAAATGAATCATCAAACATATACTTTGGATGAAATCATAAAAAAGAATATAAAAGGTGTAGGAAAATATGAAAAAGGACTTCATACAGTTTATATTTCTTTTCATGATATTGAAAACTACGAAGGACTTGTAGTAGTTGAAAGAGATGAAGCTTATATTGGGGAAGAAATAAAGCGTATTCAAAAAGAATTGATTCCTTGGATTATTATGATTATGATTACAGCATTAATACTTAGTTTATTTATTGCATATACCATTACAAAACCTATTGAAAAATTAGTAATATACACAAGAAAAATAAGCAAAGATATAAAACAGGGGCTTAAAGGGTTTAGAGTAACAAAAAATAATGAGATAGGAGAATTACAACTTGCTTTTTATAGAATGAGTAAAGATTTAGATACAAAAATAGAAGATTTAAAGACATTGCATAAAAAAGAGCAGGATACTAGAAAGTATTTGAATAATATTTTAAGAAGTGCAGGAATGGGTGTTATTGTAATTAATGAAGAAAAACAAATTGTGATATTTAATAAAACCTCTGAAGATATTATAGGTGTGGCTGGAATCGATGTTATAGGAGAAAAAGTCGAAAGGCTAGTTTCTTCTTTATATTTTCCAGATGAAATATTTAGTATTTCTCAAAAAGAAAAAAATAAAATTATAGAAAAAGAATATAAAATACAAAATAGTAAAAAAGAAGAAGTTTTTATCAGTATGATTATTTCATCTGTATACAATGATGATGGAGAAATCATAGGAATTGTTTGTTTGATGAAAGATGTAACTCGTATAAAAATGTTAGAAGAACAATTAAAAAGAGAAGATAAATTAAAAACCATAGGAGAATTATCTTCTGCCATCATTCATGAAATAGGAAATCCATTAGCAGGAATGACAAATCTTTTAGAAGTATTAAAAGAAAATATGGATCATGAAGATGTAAGAGAAGAAATTATACATGCCCTTATAGAAGAAGTAGGCATGCTTAATAATATTGTAATCAATTATTTAGAGTTTACAAGAATGCATAATAATGAAAAGGTATATGTAAATATATTGCATATTATAGATAGTGCACTTAATATATTAAAATCAGAAATTAGATATAAGCAAATTCGAATTATGAAACAATTTCCATCTCAAGTTCCTTTGATCAAAGTATCTCCTTCTGCCATTCGACAAGCTATTGTAAATATTATTAAAAATGGAATACAAGCTGTTGACAATTATGGGATTATTCAAATCAAAGTACAAGGAGTAGAATCTAACAATGTAATGATTTCAATAAAAGACAATGGAAATGGAATGGATGAAGATGTAGTGGATAAAATATTTAATCCATTTTTCAGTACAAAAGAAGATGGAACAGGATTAGGCCTTTCTATTGTGCATAAAATCATTAAGGACAATAACGGAAATATTTCTGTAAAAAGTCAAAAGGAAGAAGGAACAGACTTTATATTGACCTTTGAAGGAGGAGATCCAACTGAAGGTACTGATTATTGATGATGAAAAAAGTATAAGATTATCTCTAAGAGTAGGCATTGAAAAAACAGGTGTAAAAATTTTTACTGCTGCTTCAGGAGAAGAAGGTATGGAAATTTTCTATAAAGAAAAGCCAAATTTGTGTATTGTGGATATAAATTTACCTGGAATCAATGGAATAGAAGTATTAAGAAAAATTCGAAAACAAAATAAAGATTGTATGGTGATAATGATTACATATATTAGTGAAGTAAAACTTGCAGTAGAAGCCATGAAATTAGGAGCAAATGATTATTTTACAAAGCCATTTCATATTAAAGAAATCACAGAAAGTATAGAAAATAATATAAAATATATACAAAAAACAAGAGAATTATCTGATCATAAAGAAAATGAAATGGAAATTATAGGAGAAAGTCAGTGGATTGAATATATTAGGCAGATTGCTTATAAAGTGGGAAATATGACTTATGATACTTTTATTTTTATTCAAGGAGAAAGTGGTACAGGAAAAGATGTTATTGCAAAGGCGATCCATTTTAATGGGTTTCGAAAAAATAAGCCTTATGTGGCGCTAAATTGTGCAGCTATTCCAAAAAATTTACAAGAGAGCGAATTATTTGGATATGAGAAAGGAGCTTTTTCTGATGCAAAAACTCAAAAAAAGGGACTCATAGAAGAAGCAAATGAAGGAACGTTATTTTTAGATGAAATAGGAGATATGGATATTTTACTCCAAGCAAAACTCTTAAGAGTGTTACAAGAAAAAAAATTTAGAAGAGTGGGTGGAGTAAAAGAGATTGGATTTCGTACAAATGTGATTGCTGCCACAAATAAAGATATTATACAAGAGATAAAAAATGGTAATTTTAGAGAAGATCTTTATTATCGGTTAAATGTCATTCCTATTTACACAAAACCCTTGAGAGAAAGAAAAGAAGATATTCCAGTTTTATTAGAGTTTTTTATCAATCAATACAATAAAGATTTAAATAAAAGTATAAAGGGAATGACACAAGAAGTCTTAAATATTGCAAAGAACTATGATTGGAAAGGAAATGTAAGAGAATTAAAAAATCTTGTGGAAAGAGTCATGATTTTTCAAGAAGATGAGTGGATTGATGTGGAGGATTTACCACAGAATCTAATTAGCTGCCAGAATATGAATCAAAATAATGAATTGAATATGAATCTTGAAAATGTTGAAATGGAAGCTATTCATTCTGCATTAAGAAAAAACGAATGGAATATTACGAAGACGGCAGAAACATTAGGTATATCTCGTGTGACTTTAAGGAGAAAAATTGAAAAATATAGTATAAATAAATAGGTGGTAAAATTTGAAACAAAGGTGGTAAATTATTTACCACCTTTGTTTTTTAAAAAAGAAAGAAATAATTATAAATTATAATTTCAAACAACTAAATAAACTAAATTGTTTGAAGATTAAACAAAATAGGAAAGACACTGAAAAAATAGAGACGCTTATTAGCAAGGATTACAGAATAAAATAACGAAAAATTCAGAAAAATACCTATATATTTTTTAAAACATACAAAATGTGGAATAGAATTTGCAATAAAAATCCATACAACTTAAAAATAAGAACATAATAAATCTGAATAATGTGAAAAATGTTAAAGGGGGGAAGATAGCAATAAAAGTAGTGAGCGGTTGGAGCCAATTTTTAAAAAATAAGGAGGCGAATTTATGAAATTTGATTTAGAAGCATGGATGATGAGCCCTTATATTCTTATGTTTATTGCTGTGTTTACAGGTTTATTATTTGGAAAAATAAAGTTTGGAAAATTCAACTTTGGAATATCGGGAACGTTGTTTACTGGACTCGTTATAGGATGGTGGGTATTAGGATATGCAAATGGGTTTACACAGTCTGATGCAAACTTTTCTACAGCTCAAAAATTAATTGAAGCAGGAGTGATTTCTAAAAATTTCTTTACTATCTTTTTAATTTTATTTGTAGCAGCAGTAGGACTTTTAGCAGCAAAAGACATGGGTACGGTTTTGAAAAGATATGGAATAAAGTTTGTAGTATTAGGAGTACTCATTACTTTAATGGGTGCTGCTGCAACTTATGGAATGACTCTTTTAAGTGACGATGCAAATCCATATCAAGTATCTGGAGTGTATACAGGAGCTTTAACTAGCTCACCAGGGCTTGCAGCAGCTATTGAAACAGCAACTGGACACTCTACAAAGGCTGTAGCAGATTATGAAAATGATACAAGAGAAGGAAAACAAAAGCTATTAAAATTATTAGATCCATCTGGAAGATTAACTCCAGAAAATACGCCTACTTTAACAGAGGAACAAAAAAAGCAATTTATAAAAGATGCACAAGCAGGAATTGGAGTAGGGCATGCCATTGGCTATCCTTTTGGAGTAATTATTGTAATTTTAGCAGTAAATTTAATTCCTAAGTTATTTGGAATCAATGTGGAAAGTGAATTGAATCAATTTAGAAAAGAGATGGAAGAAGCGAGGAAATCAAAAGGAGAAAAAGAAATTCAAGAAGTTTCTTTTGATTTACTAGCTTTTACAGTAGCCTGTTTCTTTGGATATACTATTGGGGTGATACAAATTCCTCTAGGACCTTTGGGAAATTTTAGTTTAGGATCTACAGGAGGAGTCTTAATTGGGTCTTTGATTTTAGGATATATAGGTAAGATTGGTTTTATGAATTTTAGAATGGATAATAAAATATTAGGTGTAATTCGTCAAATTGCTCTAGCATTTTTCTTAGCCATTGTAGGATTACAATATGGATTTAAAGTATTTGATGCTTTAGCTGGAAGTGGACTATATTTGGCTGTAGTATCTTTAGTAGTAGGTTTTGTAGCTTGTGTAGTAGGGTTTGTAGTGGGTAAATATATACTAAATATTAACTGGATTATGTTATCAGGTGCCATTTGCGGAGGAATGACATCTACTCCAGGATTAGGAGCAGCTATAGATGCAGTAGGAAGTGATGAACCGGCAGCAGGATATGGAGCTACTTATCCATTTGCTCTTTTAGGAATGGTACTTTGGACCATATTATTACACAATATGCCTATGTAAAAGAGAATAAAGATTAGATTTTTATATTTTTAAATATGTATAGGTGGGAGGAATAAGCATGTTAGAAAGAAGAATTAGAAGAGAAGATTTAAAAAGTAAAATTATGTCTGCACAAGAAGCTGCTATGTTTTTTAAAGATGGAATGACTGTTGCAACAAGTGGATTTACTCCTGCTGGATATCCAAAAGCAGTTCCTTCAGCATTAGCAAAAAGGTCAGAGGAAGGTGAAAAAATAGGTATTACTCTGATTACAGGAGCTTCTGTAGGAGATGAATTGGATGGAGCATTAACAAGATCTGGAGTGATCCAAAGAAGGTTTCCTTATCAAACACATAAAGATATAAGAAATAGTATCAATGAAGGAAGCATTTTGTATCAAGATATGCATCTTAGTCATGTTCCACAATATATAGATTATGGTTTCTTTGGAGAAATTGATATTGCACTGGTAGAAGCTTTGGCTATAACAGAGGATGGAGGAATTATTCCTACCATGTCGGTAGGATTGTCTCCTCATGCTATTAAAAATGCAAAAAAAGTTATTGTAGAAATTAATACAAGCCAACCTATGGAACTAGAAGGAGTACATGATATTTATATTCCAAATAAACCGCCACATAGAAAACCTATTCCTATTGTTCATCCAGGAGATCGTATTGGGACACATTATATTCCATGTGATCCAGAAAAAATTCAAGCTATTGTTATTACAGATATAAAAGATAAAGTAAGACCTCTTGGATCTATTGACGAAGATTCACAAAAAATATCTGGATACATTATAGATTTTTTAGAACATGAAGTAAAAATGAATAGAATGCCTAAAAATTTATTACCATTACAATCAGGAGTAGGATCTGTTGCCAATGCAGTTTTAGGAGGAATAGTAGATTCGAAATTTGAAAATTTAACTTGTTATACAGAAGTTATTCAGGATTCTATGTTTGATTTAATTGATGCTGGAAAAGTAACCGTAGCTTCTGGGACTTCCTTCACTCCATCAGAGGAAGGTTTAAAAAGACTCATTAAAAATATGAAGCATTATGCAAAACATTGTATTTTAAGGCCTATGGAAATTAGCAACAATCCAGAAGTAGCAAGAAGATTAGGTGTGATTGCTATGAATACAGCCATAGAAGTAGACATATATGGACATGTAAATTCTACCAATATCATGGGATCTAGAATGATGAATGGAATAGGAGGATCAGGAGATTTTACAAGAAATGCGTACCTTTCTATATTTACTACAGTCTCTACTGCTAAGAATGGAGATATTTCTTCTATTGTGCCTATGGTGTCTCATGTAGATCATACAGAACATGATGTGGAAGTCATTGTTACAGAACAGGGGATTGCGGATTTAAGAGGAACTTCTCCAGTAGAAAGAGCCAAAAAGATAATAAAAAATTGTGCCCATCCTAATTATAAAGATACCCTTATGGATTACTTAAAAAGAGCAGAGAATGGGAAAGCTAAACATGAACCACATCTATTAGATGAAGCGTTGTCTTTTCATCATAGATTTTTGAAAACAGGTAGTATGAAGATGAGATAAATGTTGTATGTTATATAACACAATGTATACAAACATACTTTCTAAAACAGGGTACAAAATTATAGTATTTATGATATTCTTAAAGTATATTAAACATCCTATATAGTCAGAAGAGGAGGAGGAGAAATATGTTTCAAAAAGAAAAACTAGACAAAATTAGAGAAAGATTCACAGCTTATGAGGAAAAGGTAGGAGAGTCTATACAAAAAAGACCAGAAAGAAAAGAAATATTTGAAAGTGGTTCAGGAGAGGTAGTCAATAGACTATATACTCCTCTAGATATTGAGGATTTTGATTATGAAAAAGATTTAGGAATGCCAGGAAGTTTTCCTTATACAAGGGGTGTTCAACCTAATATGTATAGAGGAAGATTTTGGACTATGCGTATGTATGCAGGTTTTGCTACAGCAGAAGAATCTAATAAACGTTATAAATTCTTAATTGAACAAGGGTCAATGGGACTTTCCGTAGCTTTTGATCTTCCAACTCAAATAGGATATGATTCGGACCATCCATTGGCTGAAGGGGAAGTTGGAAAAGTTGGAGTTGCTATTGATTCTTTAGCAGATATGGAAATTTTATTCGATGGTATTCCATTAGATAAAGTTTCTACTTCTATGACTATTAATGCACCAGCATCTGTGCTTTTGGCTATGTATATTGCAGTTGCTGAAAAACAAGGTGTTACTGCAGATAAATTAAGAGGAACTATCCAAAATGATATTTTAAAAGAGTATATTGCACGTGGAACTTATATTTTCCCAACAGAAGCATCTATGAGGCTTATTACCAATATATTTGAGTATTGCTCAAAGGAAGTGCCACAATGGAACACTATTAGTATTTCAGGATACCACATTAGAGAAGCTGGATCTACTGCTGCACAAGAAGTAGGCTTTACTTTGGCAGATGGAATTGCTTATGTAGAAGCAGCTATTAAAGCAGGACTAGATGTAGATACTTTTGCACCAAGACTATCTTTCTTCTTTAATGCTCATAATGATATTTTAGAAGAAGTTTCAAAATTTAGAGCAGCAAGAAGATTATGGGCAAGAATCATGAAAGAAAGATTTGGAGCGAAAAAAGAAAAATCTATGAAGCTTAAATTTCATACACAAACAGGTGGATCTACTCTTACAGCCCAACAACCAGAAAACAATATTGTACGTGTAGCTATTCAAACATTAGCAGCTGTTTTAGGAGGGACTCAGTCTCTACATACAAATTCTAAGGATGAAGCACTAGCTCTTCCTACTGAAGAATCTGTAAGAACAGCTTTAAGAACACAACAAATTGTAGCTTATGAAAGTGGTGCTGCAGATACGGTAGATCCTTTGGCAGGTTCATATTTTATTGAAGCCAAAACAAAACAAATAGAAGAAGAAGCGATGGAATATATTAGAAAAATAGATGAAATAGGTGGTGCACCTAGAGCCATTGATAATGGATATATTCAGCAAGAGATTATGGATGCTGCTTATAATTATCAAAAAGATATAGAAAATGGAAAAAGAATTATTGTAGGTATGAATAAATTTCAAGTAGAAGAACAGCCACCGAAGGGATTATTAAGAGTAGACCCGGTAGTGGGAGAACTTCAAAAGAAAAAATTAGAAGATTTAAGAGGAAAGAGAGACAATAATATTGTAAAAGAAAGATTAGAAGATTTAAGAAACGCATGTCAAGGAGACAATAATTTAATGCCATATATATTAGATGCAGTAAGAGCATATGCAACATTAGGAGAAATTTGTGGTGTTATGAGAGAAGTTTTTGGGGAATATCAACAAAGCGTGCAATTATAGAGAAATATTTTAAAAATATATAAAGGAGGAAAAATTTATGGATAGACCCATTAGAGTATTAGTAGCAAAACCTGGCCTAGATGGGCATGATAGAGGTGCAAAAGTAATTGCAAGAGCTTTAAGAGATGCAGGAATGGAAGTTATTTATACAGGACTTAGACAAACACCAGAACAAATTGTTAGTGCTGCTATTCAAGAGGATGTTGAATGTATTGCCATGAGTATTTTATCTGGAGCTCATAACACACTTCTTCCAAAAGTAGTGGAATTATTAGAACAAGAAGGAGTAGATGATATTTTAGTTTTAGGTGGTGGAGTGATTCCAGATGAGGATATTCCATTTTTAAAAGAGAAAGGAATAAAAGAAATTTTTACTCCAGGTACTCCAACTTCAAAAACAATTGAATTTATAAAAAATAATGTAAGAAAATAATAATATACACAAAAGCAGACGCAGATCAATGGGTCTGTGCTCTGCGTTATGACTGTTTGTATAGGCGGTGATGGAATGGATTTAGGAGATAGATTGTTAAAAGGGGAAAAAAGAGCAGTTGCAAGATTGATTACAATGATTGAGAATCAGGAAAAAGAAGCAATTGATATTTTGAAAAAATGTTATCATAAGACAGGAAATGCTCATGTGATTGGTATTACAGGACCTCCTGGTGCAGGAAAGAGTACCTTGACAGATAAGATTGTAAAAGCTTTAAGAAGAGAAGGAAAAACAATAGGTGTGATTGCCATAGACCCTACTAGTCCTTTTACAGGAGGATCTATACTAGGAGATCGGGTAAGAATGAATGAATTAAGTATTGATCCAGGTGTTTTTATAAGAAGTATGGGAACAAGGGGACATCTAGGAGGACTTTCTAAGGCTACACAAGGAGCTGTAAAAATATTGGATATTTATGGAGCAGATTACATATTTATTGAAACAGTAGGGGTAGGACAATCTGAAGTAGATATTGCAAAAAATGCAGATACTACGCTTATGGTCATGGTCCCAGGACTTGGAGATGATATTCAGGCTATTAAAGCAGGTATTATGGAAATAGGAGATGTGTTTGCTATTAATAAAGCAGATAGAGATGGAGCAAAAAGAACGGCAACAGAGATTGAAATGATGCTTGATTTTAATAAATCAGATCGAAGACCACCCGTACAAAAGGTCATAGCTATAGAAAATAAGGGGATTGAGGAACTAATTGGACATATCAAAGAACACATGAATTATTTAAAAGAAACAGGAAAACTGAAAGAAAAAAGAATGAAAAATAGCAAATTAGAAATTATTGATTTGATCCAGCAAAAGATGATGAGTATGATCTTAGATCAATCATCTAAAGAAGATATGGTCAATCAATTGGCACAGGATGTTGCCCTAAGAAATATAGATCCATATTCAGCTGGGGAAAAAATATTAGAGAAAATGAAATAGAAAAAATAAGGAGGAGATAAAATGAAAGTATTAAGAGTAGATCATATTGGTGTGGCTGTAAAGAGCTTAGATGAAACATTAAAATTTTATCAAGATATCCTAGGTCTTGATTTACAAGGAACAGAAGTAGTAGAAGAACAAAAGGTAAAAGTAGCATTTCTTCCAGTAGGAGATACAGAAGTTGAACTATTAGAATCTACAGACCCAGATGGTCCCATTGCAAAATTTATTGAGAAAAAAGGAGCAGGAATTCAACATATTGCTTTTAGAGTTCCCAATATTGAAGAAGCTATTGAGGAATTAAAAGAAAAAGGAGTTAGAATGATAGATGAAAAGCCAAGATATGGAGCAGGGGGCGCCAAAATTGCATTTTGTCATCCTAAGAGTACAAATGGAGTACTTGTAGAATTAAGTGAAAGACAATAGGAAACACTTTTATATATGATAGAGAACAGGAGGGCAAATTCATGGCAAATATGAAAATAGAAGATTTACAAAAACGCAGAGAAAAAATAATCCTTGGAGGCGGTCAAAAAAGAATTGAAAAGCAACATGCTTCAGGGAAATTAACAGCAAGAGAGAGATTGAATCTTTTGTTTGATGAAGGAACATTTGTGGAATTAGATGCTTTTGTCAAACATAGATGCACAAATTTCTCAATGGAAAAAGAAGAGGCACCAGGTGAAGGGGTAGTCACTGGATATGGTATGGTAGATGGAAGATTAGTATATGCTTTTGCGCAAGATTTTACGGTGATTGGCGGATCGTTAGGTGAAATGCATGCAGCAAAAATATGTAAGGTACAAGAAAATGCACTAAAGGTAGGTGCGCCTGTAGTAGGTCTGAATGATTCAGGAGGAGCTAGAATTCAAGAAGCAGTAGATGCACTATCAGGATATGGGAAAATATTTTATAGAAATACTATTGCTTCAGGAGTAATTCCTCAAATATCAGCTATTATGGGGCCTTCTGCAGGTGGAGCCGTATATTCTCCAGGAATTACAGATTTTATATATATGGTAGACCAAACAAGTAAAATGTTTATTACGGGACCTCAAGTCATTAAGACAGTGACAGGAGAAGAGGTTTCAGCAGAAGCTTTAGGTGGAGCTATGACTCATAATACAATTAGTGGGGTTGCTCACTTTGTAGCAGTAGATGATGAAGATTGTATTATGCAAATTAGAAGACTTTTAAGCTTCTTACCATCTAATAATATGGAAAATCCTCCGATTTATGAGACGCAAGATGACATCAATAGAATCATTCCAGAACTTGATGAATTGCTTCCAGATCATCCTAATAAACCATATGATATGTTTGATGTGATTTCAAGAATTGTAGATGATGGAGATTACTATGAAGTGCATCCTCATTTTGCAAAAAATATTATTACTTGTTTTGCAAGAATCAATGGAAGTACAGTAGGAATTATTGCAAACCAACCTAAATTCCTAGCAGGATGTTTAGACATTAATGCATCTGATAAATCCGCAAGATTTATAAGATTTTGTGATGCTTTTAATATTCCACTTCTTAATATTGTAGACGTTCCAGGATTTTTGCCAGGAACCAATCAAGAATATGGTGGAATCATAAGACATGGAGCAAAAATGCTTTATGCATATAGTGAAGCTACTGTACCTAAAGTGACGCTTATTACAAGAAAAGCTTATGGAGGATCTTATATTGCTATGTGTAATAAAGAATTAGGAGCAGATATCGTACTGGCATGGCCAAGTGCTGAAATTGCAGTAATGGGACCGGAAGGAGCTGCAAATATTATTTTTAGAAATGATATTAAAAATGCAGAAAATCCTGCTGAGGAAAGAGCTAAAAAAATTCAAGAATATACAGCTGAATTTGCTACTCCTTATAAAGCAGCAGAAAGAGGATATGTAGATGATGTAATTGAACCAAATGCCACAAGACCAAGACTTGTAGATGCACTAAATATGCTTATGTCCAAGAGAGAAACTAGACCAGCAAAAAAACATGGAAATATTCCTCTATAAAGTTAGTGATACTCTTAAAAGAGAGGTGAAAATATGGATAAACTTACTTTATTGGAAAAATTTTCTGATGAAAATTTAATTCATAGTTTGTCTATGGGAGATAAATTATTAGCTTCCATATATGTGATGATTCTAGGAATGAGTGTAACAATTATAGCGTTAAGTATTTTATGGGGGTTGATTGTTTTTATGTCTAAAGCTCTTCAAAACAAAGGAAAAGAAAGAAAAGAAGAAGTATTTGTACAACAAGAACAAAAAATAAATAATGAGACGAACGAAGAAGAATTGATTGCAGTTATTACTGCGGCAATTGCTGCGAGTATGAAAACTTCTACTCACAATATTGTTGTAAAAAATATTAAGAGAGTAGCAGATCCTACACCGGCTTGGGGTAGAGCGGGAAGGATGGAACAAATGAATCGCAGAGTACTTCATTAGGATGTATGAAGGATATAAAAAAGATAGGAGGATTAGAAAAATGAAAAAATTTAATATTACAGTAAATGGAAATAGCTATGAAGTGGAAGTAGAAGAACTTGGAGGCGTAACATCAACTCCGGCACAAAGACCTGTAGTACAAAGATCACAAGCCCCAGTACCAAAGGCAGCGCCAAAGCCACAACCACAAAAGGCAGCAAAAGCTCCAGTTGGAGGAAATACAGTTACAGCTCCAATGCCAGGAACTATTTTAGACATTAAAGTAAAAGAAGGAGATACAGTAGATAACGGACAGGTACTTTTAATTTTAGAGGCTATGAAGATGGAGAATGAAATTATGGCGCCTTTAGCAGGAAAGGTAGTTTCTATTCATACAACAAAGGGAGCTTCTGTAAATGCAGGAGATGTTTTGGTTGTATTAGGATAATTCTCAATTTCTTAAATACATAGGAAAGGAGATATAAATATGGGAGATACCATCATAAAGTTCCTGCATGATACAGGATTTAGAGGACTGTATGAACAACCAGGGAGTATTCTTATGATTGCCATTTCTTTTGTATTATTATATCTGGCAATTAAGAAAGGGTTTGAACCTCTCCTTTTGATACCTATAGCTTTTGGTATGTTTTTAGCAAATTTACCATTTGCAGATTTGATGAAGCCTCATGGACTTCATGGATCTCCAGGAGGACTCCTATGGTATTTTTTCCAGGGAGATGAACTAGGAATTTTTCCACCGATTATTTTTATGGGAGTAGGTGCCATGACTGATTTTGGACCTCTTATTGCAAATCCAAAATCTCTACTTTTAGGAGCGGCAGCTCAGTTTGGAATATTTACAACTTTTATTGGAGCTATTATATTAGGATTTACAGGAAAAGAGGCAGCATCTATAGGGATTATAGGAGGAGCAGATGGACCTACAGCCATTTTTTTGGCATCTAAATTAGCACCCCATTTATTAGGAGCTATTGCTGTGGCAGCTTATTCTTATATGGCACTTGTACCTATCATTCAGCCTCCTATTATGAAGCTTTTAACTACAAAAGAAGAGCGTATGATTAAGATGGATCAACTAAGAAATGTATCAAAAACGGAAAAGATTTTATTTCCTATTATGGTTACATTGGTAGTATCTTTAATGCTTCCTCCAGCAGCAACCTTAATTGGAATGCTCATGCTTGGAAATTTATTTAGAGAAAGTGGGTTAACAGGAAGGTTAGCAGATACAGCACAAAATGCTTTGATTAATATTGTAACTATATTTTTAGGACTTTCTGTAGGAGCTACTGCAAGTGCAAAGAATTTTTTAACAGAGGAAACTTTAAAAATAATTTTATTAGGAGTAGCAGCCTTTGCAGTAGGTACAGCAGCAGGAGTGATTATTGCAAAGATTATGAATAAATTATCTGGTGGAAAAATCAATCCACTGATTGGTTCAGCTGGAGTTTCAGCAGTACCAATGGCGGCTAGAGTTTCACAAGTAGTAGGACAAAAGGAAAATCCTTCTAACTTTTTATTGATGCATGCTATGGGACCAAATGTAGCAGGGGTTATAGGTTCCGCTGTTGCGGCAGGGATTATGCTTTCATTGTTCGGTTAAAAAACAGGCAGATGGTTCTGCCTGTTTTTTATTTAGATAAGAAATTTATAGCATAATAGAAGTTTTTTGTGTACCATATAGATAGGATTATATGAAGGAGAGATAGACTTATGAAAAAGCAAATTCTAAGTGCTTTAAAAAATAATCAAGATCAATTTATATCAGGAGAGGAATTAAGTCATCAAATAGGAGTAACAAGAACAGCAGTGTGGAAACAAATCAAAGGATTAAAAGAAGATGGATACGAGATAGAATCTATATCAAGAAAAGGATATAGACTTGTAAAAGAACCTGATATTTTAGATGGAGATATTTTAGAAATAGAAATAAAAAATAAATTAATTGGAAAAAAAGTATTTCATTTTGAAGAAGTAGACTCTACCAATACCATTGCAAAGAAAATGGCTAGTGAGGGAGCAGAGGAAGGGACTATCGTCATTGCAGAAGAACAAACTGTAGGAAGAGGAAGGTTAGGTAGAAGCTGGGTATCCCCAAAGAAAAAAGGAATATGGATGTCTATTATTTTAAGACCTTCCATAGATCCTATGGAAGCTTCGAAGGTAACACAAATTGCAGCTGCAGCTGTGGCAAAAGGACTTATGAACATTACTCATGGGTTTGTGGGGATAAAATGGCCAAATGATATTATTATCCACAACAAAAAAGTATGTGGGATTTTAACAGAAATGAGCGCTGAATTAAATTCCATGAATTATATGATTGTTGGAATTGGAATGAATGTGAATATGACAAATGAAGAATTCCCAAAAGAAATCCAAAATAAAGCTACTTCTATAAGAGAATTTATAGGAAAAGAGGTATCTAGAAAGGAAATTGTAAAAGAAGTTTTATATGCCTTTGAAGATTTGTATTTAGATTTTATTCAAAACAAAAATATAAAAAAAAGTATAGATTTATGTAAAAACTATTCAGTGACTTTAGGAAAAGAAGTAAAGATCAAAAGTCAACATGAAGAGATCATAGCTTATGCTATAGATCTTACCCATGATGGACAGTTGATGATTAGAAAGAATACAGGAGAAATGGAGACGGTTTTATCAGGAGAAGTATCTGTAAGAGGGATTACAGATTATGTATGAAGATGAATAAAGAGGTTATAATGAAATAAGGTAGATTTATACTTTTTTGTTGCAAAATAAATACTCAAATGATAACATATAAAAAGAAAAAAACAGATTTTAACATGATAAAGAACCAAGGGAGAAAGGTTGATCAAAAATATGTTATTAGCATTCGATGTCGGGAATACCAATATTGTTCTAGGAGCATATAAAGGAGAAAAACTACTAAATTATTGGAGATTTGCTACAGATAAGGCGAAAAGCTCAGATGAATATGGAATTTTGATTCATCAATTATTTGAATATGAGGGACTCAAACTAAAAGATGTAGAAGATGTAATTATTTCATCTGTTGTACCGCCTATTATGTATACACTTGAACATGCAGCTTCAAAATACTGTAATAAAAAAGCAATGGTGATCGGTCCTGGCATCAAAACAGGAATGAACATAAGATATGACAACCCAAAACAAGTAGGAGCAGACCGAATTGTCAATGCAGTTGCAGCATATGAAAAATATGGAGGACCTTTAGTAATAGTAGATTTTGGAACAGCTACGACCTTTTGTGCCATATCAGAAAAGGGAGAATATTTAGGAGGAACCATCGCACCAGGAATAAAAATTTCTAGTGAGGCATTGTTTGAGCATGCAGCCAAATTACCTAGAGTAGAACTTGTAAAGCCTGGAAAGGTAATATGTAAAAATACTGTAAGCAGTATGCAATCAGGAATGGTTTATGGATATGTAGGGCTTGTAGATTATATTGTTCGTAGAATGAAAAAAGAATTAGAAAATGAAAAAACAAAAGTAATCGCAACGGGAGGTCTTGCAAGTCTTATTATGACTGAATCAGAGACTATAGATCATATTGATAAGCTTCTTACCCTTGAGGGACTTAGAATTATTTATAAAAGAAACAAGGAATAAAATAAGAATTAGGGTCATGATTAGATTGTTTCTAAGAGTGACCCTAATTTATTACATAAAAAGAAATTATATTGGTTATAGATAAGAAACAGGGGTGAAAAAATGAAAATAGGAGATGTAGTACTCAAAAACAATTTATCTTTAGGACCCATGGCAGGAGTAACAGACTTATCCTTTAGGCTTCTTTGCAAAGAGCAAGAAGTAGGACTTGTTTATACAGAGATGATTAGTGCAAAAGGACTTTTTTATAATGATCAAAAGACTGAAAAGCTTATTGAAATTCATGAAAAAGAAAAACCTGTAGCTCTTCAAATATTTGGATCAGATCCTTATTTTATGGCCAAAGCTGCTCAAAAGTTAAATGATCATGATCATGCCATATTAGATATTAATATGGGATGTCCTACTCCTAAGATTGTAAAAAATGGAGATGGATCAGCTCTGATGAAGGACCCTAAGCTTGCAGGAGAAATTGTAGGTGCAGTAGTGAAGAACACAGAAAAACCTGTTACTGTAAAAATCAGAAAGGGTTGGGATGACGATCATGTAAATGCAGTAGAGATGGCAAAAAGAATAGAAGAAAATGGAGCAAAAGCTATTGCTGTACATGGAAGGACACGAGAACAATTTTATACAGGTAAAGCTGATTGGAATATTATTAAAGAAGTAAAAAATTCAGTGTCTATCCCAGTAATAGGAAATGGAGATGTGTTTACGATAGAAGATGCACTAAAAATGAAGGAAATGACAAATTGTGATGGTATTATGATTGCAAGAGGAGCCCAAGGTAATCCATGGATTTTTAAAAGAATAGCTCATTATATCAATACAGGAGAAATCTTATCAGAACCTACTATAGAAGAAAAAGTAAATATGATGATGAAGCATTTTTATTTATTGATTGAATATAAAGGAGAATATGTGGCAGTTCGAGAAATGAGAAAACATATAGGATGGTATTTAAAAGGAGTTAGAAATTCTAGTATTATTCGTGGAAGCTTAAATGGGATTCAAAGGAAAGAAGATATGGAACAGATGTTGCAAAAACTTTTAGACTATTGTGTATAAGTAGATTTCAAAATATTCAGGGCATAGCTTGACAATGAATACTATGTACATTATAATATTTCGCATATAGTGATGAAAAGAATCAAATATTTTGAAAATTGTATGCAGTATATAAGATGGATATAATACGAATAAAATTATGATGAAAACATATAATGATTAACAAGCATTTTATAAAAGGGAAAAGGAGAGAAAGTGGATGGCTGATAAGGAGATTATATTAACTCGTCAAGGATTAGAAAAACTAGAAGAGGAATTAGAGAATCTAAAAACTGTTAGAAGAAAAGAAGTAGCAGAAAGAATAAAAGAAGCGATTGCTTTTGGAGATATAAGTGAAAATTCAGAATATGATGAAGCGAAAAATGAACAAGCACAAGTAGAAGAAAGAATTGCAAAGCTTGAAGCGACTTTAAGAAAAGCAAAAGTTATTGATGAAGAAGATATATCTTTAGATGTAGTAGGAATTGGAACTACTGTAAAAGTGAAAGATTTAGAATATAATGAAGAAATGGAATATACTATTGTAGGTTCTGCAGAAGCAGATCCTTATGAATTGAAAATCTCTAATGAATCTCCTGTAGGAAGAGGATTATTAGGAAAAAAAGTAGGAGAAGTTGTAGATGTACAAGTTCCAGATGGAATTATAAAATATGAAATATTAGAAATTAGCAGGTAATTTTGGAGGTGTACAAAAGATGAGTGAAGAAATGAGTCTTAGCGAAGTATTACAAGTTAGAAGAGATAAACTTAAAAAACTTCAAGAGATGGGTAGAAACCCATTCCAAGTGGAAAAATATGAACAAACTGCATTTAGCCAAGATATAAAAGATGATTTTGACAATATGGAAGGGCAGGAAGTATCTATTGCTGGAAGAATTATGGCAAAAAGAACTATGGGAAAGGCTTCTTTTTTGGATATACAAGATAAACAAGGAAGAATTCAATCTTATGTTCGAAAAGATGCATTAGGTGACGAAGAGTATGAAATTGTTCTTACATATGATATTGGAGATATTATAGGGGTAAAAGGAAACGTGTTTAGAACGAAGAGAGGAGAAATCTCTATAAAAGCTCAAAATATAGAGCTTCTTTCTAAATCATTACAACCTCTTCCAGAAAAATGGCATGGTTTGAAAGACAAAGAATTAAGATATAGACAAAGATATGTAGATTTAATTGTAAATCCTCAAGTAAAAGAAACTTTCATAGCTAGAACAAAAGCTATAAAAGCATTAAGAAAATATCTAGATGATCGTGACTTTTTAGAAGTAGAAACTCCTATATTAGATTCTGTGGCATCAGGTGCTACTGCTAGACCTTTTGTTACCCATCATAATACTTTAGATATAGACATGTATATGAGAATAGCTACAGAACTACATTTGAAAAGATTAGTGGTAGGCGGAATAGATCGAGTATATGAAATAGGAAGACTATTTAGAAACGAAGGAATGTCTCAAAGACATAATCCAGAATTTACAACTATTGAATGGTATATGGCATATGCAGACTATGAAGTCATGATGAAAATGTGCGAAGAAGTAGTATCAGAAATGGCAATGGCTGCAGCTGGACAAACCAAACTAATGTATCAAGGACAGGAAATAGATTTTACTCCTCCATGGAGAAGAATAAGAATGGTAGATTTAGTTACAGAAACAACAGGTATTAATTTTGAAGAAGTAAGTACAGATGAAGAAGCAAAAAAAATTGCTAAAGAAAAAGGAATTGAAATAGAAAAAGAAACTACAAAAGGAGAAATTATTAACCTATTCTTTGAAGAATTTTGTGAAAAAACATTGATGCAACCTACTTTTGTTACGCATCATCCAGTTGAAATTTCACCTTTTGCAAAGAGAGATCCACAAAATCCAGGATATACTCATAGATTTGAGGCGTTTGCAAACACTTGGGAAATTGCAAATGCATTCTCAGAATTAAATGATGCTATGGACCAAAGGGGTAGATTTGAAGATCAAATAAGAAAGAAAGAATTGGGAGAAGATGAAGTTGCTATGATGGATGAGGATTTCCTAAATGCTCTTGAAGTAGGACTTCCACCAACAGGAGGAATTGGAATTGGTATCGATAGATTAGTGATGCTTCTTACGGATTCTCCAACCATTAGAGATGTAATTTTATTTCCAACAATGAAGCCTATTGAAAAGTAAATCATAGGGGATTGCCCCTGTGCTATGATTTTTAGACAAAGTCATAAAATTCGTCACTAAATTTTTAATAAATGTTCCTCATCTTTATGACTTTGCTAAAATAAAAACTTGTAAATAGTATGGAGCATAGGGGCTTACCTCTATGCTTTGATTTTTAGATAAAATTTTTAGTAAATGAAAGAAAATAAGAATATATTAAAAAAAAACGCATATAATGATAAATGTAGGCAAAAAATATAGTTGCATAGGATTGATATATATGCTATAGTATGTATTGTTGTTAGGAAATGTACAGTTTTGGAAACGATTACCTAACAAAAAATAATTGACATGACATATTATATTATGATATATTAGTACATGTCACTTGTTAGAGATTGACCTTTGAAAACTAAACAGCACAAGAAATGACAAGCAAAAACATGCAAAATGCCAAAATGATATTTTGAGCAAGAAGCACAAACCTCGAAGATTTTTTATGAGAGTTTGATCCTGGCTCAGGATGAACGCTGGCGGCGTGCCTAACACATGCAAGTCGAGCGAACAAATTTTTAGGAAGCCTTCGGGTGGAATAAAAAGGAGTTAGCGGCGGACGGGTGAGTAACGCGTGGGCAACCTGCCCTATACAGAGGGATAGCCTCGGGAAACCGGGATTAATACCTCATAAAACTCTAGTATGGCATCATATAGGAGTCAAAGATTTATCGGTATAGGATGGGCCCGCGTCTGATTAGCTAGTTGGTAAGGTAACGGCTTACCAAGGCGACGATCAGTAGCCGACCTGAGAGGGTGATCGGCCACATTGGAACTGAGACACGGTCCAAACTCCTACGGGAGGCAGCAGTGGGGAATATTGCACAATGGGCGCAAGCCTGATGCAGCAACGCCGCGTGAGTGATGAAGGCCTTCGGGTCGTAAAACTCTGTCCTAAGGGAAGAATAATGACGGTACCTTAGGAGGAAGCCCCGGCTAACTACGTGCCAGCAGCCGCGGTAATACGTAGGGGGCGAGCGTTATCCGGAATCACTGGGCGTAAAGGGTGCGTAGGCGGTCAGTAAAGTCTGGGGTGAAAGGCTACGGCTTAACCGTAGTAAGCCTTGGAAACTTATTGACTTGAGTGCAGGAGAGGAGAGCGGAATTCCTAGTGTAGCGGTGAAATGCGTAGATATTAGGAGGAACACCAGTGGCGAAGGCGGCTCTCTGGACTGTAACTGACGCTGAGGCACGAAAGCGTGGGTAGCGAACAGGATTAGATACCCTGGTAGTCCACGCCGTAAACGATGAGTGCTAGGTGTCGGGGGTTACCCCCCTCGGTGCCGCAGTTAACGCAATAAGCACTCCGCCTGGGGAGTACGGTCGCAAGACTGAAACTCAAAGGAATTGACGGGGACCCGCACAAGCAGCGGAGCATGTGGTTTAATTCGAAGCAACGCGAAGAACCTTACCAGGACTTGACATCCTCTGCATTACCCTTAATCGGGGAAATCCCTTCGGGGACAGAGAGACAGGTGGTGCATGGTTGTCGTCAGCTCGTGTCGTGAGATGTTGGGTTAAGTCCCGCAACGAGCGCAACCCTTGTCTTTAGTTGCCAGCACTTTGGGTGGGCACTCTAAAGAGACCGCCGAGGATAACTCGGAGGAAGGTGGGGATGACGTCAAATCATCATGCCCCTTATGTTCTGGGCTACACACGTGCTACAATGGCTGGTACAACGGGTAGCGAAAGAGTAATCTGGAGCCAATCTTAAAAGCCAGTCTCAGTTCGGATTGTGGGCTGCAACTCGCCCACATGAAGCTGGAGTTGCTAGTAATCGCGGATCAGAATGTCGCGGTGAATGCGTTCCCGGGTCTTGTACACACCGCCCGTCACACCATGGGAGTTGGGGGCACCCGAAGTCAGCGATCTAACCGCAAGGAAGAAGCTGCCGAAGGTGAAATCAATAACTAGGGTGAAGTCGTAACAAGGTAGCCGTATCGGAAGGTGCGGCTGGATCACCTCCTTTCTAAGGAGCAAGTCTTTCTGTGCTGTCTAGTTTTGAGAGGTTAACTCTCCATGGGCTTGTAGCTCAGGTGGTTAGAGCGCACGCCTGATAAGCGTGAGGTCGGAGGTTCGAGTCCTCCCAAGCCCACCAATGTACTTTGAGCAACGGAAATTGTGAATAATATGAACAATTTCGTTGGCGATGTACGTTTATGTACCTTGAAAATTGAACAATGCAAATGAAAAGAAATACAATTTCTGGTCAAGTTATTAAGAGCATAGGGCGAATGCCTTGGCACCAGGAGTCGATGAAGGACGTGGTAAGCTGCGATAAGCCACGGGTAGCCGCAAGCAGGCTTTGATCCGTGGATTTCCGAATGGGGAAACCTACCTAGGGTAATACTTAGGTACCCACTGCTGAATACATAGGTAGTGAGGAGACATACCAGGGGAACTGAAACATCTAAGTACCCTGAGGAAGAGAAAGAAAACTCGATTCCCTAAGTAGCGGCGAGCGAAAGGGGATTAGCCCAAACCTAAAAGTTATCTTTTAGGGGTTGAGGATATACTCGTTAAGAGCAAAGAATTTGTAGTCGAAGAGGTCTGGAAAGGCCCACCANTGTTGGTTGTGTGCGTCTAAGCCCGTAGGGAGTCTATATAGGCAAATCCGTATAGACAATCCTAAAAGGTGATGGGGAGCGAAATTTAAGTAGCGAACTTACTGATTCCACACTGTCAAGAAAAGCCTCTAGCGAGATCCTAGGTGCCCGTACCGCAAACCGACACAGGTAGGTGAGGAGAGAATCCTAAGGCGAGCGAGAGAACTATTGTTAAGGAACTCGGCAAAATGACCCCGTAACTTCGGGAGAAGGGGTGCCACGTTAGGGTGTTAAAGCCCGAGGTGGCCGCAGAGAATAGGCCCAAGCGACTGTTTAGCAAAAACACAGGTCTCTGCTAAGTCGAAAGACGATGTATAGGGGCTGACGCCTGCCCGGTGCTGGAAGGTTAAGGGGACGTGTTAACGTAAGTGAAGCACTGAACTTAAGCCCCAGTAAACGGCGGCCGTAACTATAACGGTCCTAAGGTAGCGAAATTCCTTGTCGGGTAAGTTCCGACCCGCACGAAAGGCGTAACGATTTGGGCACTGTCTCAACAATAGACTCGGTGAAATTGTAGTACCAGTGAAGATGCTGGTTACCCGCAGCAGGACGGAAAGACCCCGTGGAGCTTTACTGTAGCCTGACATTGGATTTCGGTATTGCATGTACAGGATAGGTGGGAGACTTGGATACATGGACGCCAGTCTGTGTGGAGTCGACGTTGGGATACCACTCTTGTAATACTGAAGTTCTAACCATAGACAGTTACCCTGTCTTGGGACATTGTCAGGTGGGCAGTTTGACTGGGGCGGTCGCCTCCCAAAAAGTAACGGAGGCGCCCAAAGGTTCCCTCAGCGCGGTCGGAAATCGCGCGTAGAGTGTAAAGGCACAAGGGAGCTTGATTGCGAGACATACAGGTCGAGCAAGGACGAAAGTCGGGCTTAGTGATCCGGTGGTTCCGAGTGGAAGGGCCATCGCTCAACGGATAAAAGCTACCCCGGGGATAACAGGCTTATCTCCCCCAAGAGTCCACATCGACGGGGAGGTTTGGCACCTCGATGTCGGCTCGTCTCATCCTGGGGCTGAAGTAGGTCCCAAGGGTTGGGCTGTTCGCCCATTAAAGAGGCACGCGAGCTGGGTTCAGAACGTCGTGAGACAGTTCGGTCCCTATCCGCTGTGGGCGCAGGAAATTTGAGAGGAGCTGTCCTTAGTACGAGAGGACCGGGATGGACATACCTCTGGTGTATCAGTTGTCGCGCCAGCGGCACGGCTGAGTAGCTATGTATGGACGGGATAAGCGCTGAAGGCATCTAAGCGCGAAGCCTCCCTCAAGATGAGATTTCCCACTTTTTAAGGTAAGACCCCAGATAGACCATCTGGTTGATAGGCCTAGGGTGTAAGGGCAGCAATGTCTTTAGCTGATAGGTACTAATCGGTCGAGGACTTGACCAGATTTTGCATTGTTTAATTTTGAAAGTATATATTTATGAGTTATACTACTGTTTTTAAAAAGGTATATAGAATAGACATAATAAAAAATAGATTATCTAGTGACAATAGCGAAGGAGTTATACCTGTTCCCATATCGAACACAGAAGTTAAGCCCTTCAGCGCTGATGGTACTTGGGCGGTAGCGCCCTGGGAGAGTAGGTCGTTGCTAGATAATTTTTTTTTATTGTAAGCAATGAAAAATTTGGTGGTGTTAGGATTAACAATTCTAAAAAACAATTTTTTACATATATATAAATTAAACCTTACTATATTTTTAAAACTTTTTAGAGAAGCTGTTGTTTTCATATGGATGAACGAAATAAGGGGGAGATCTAATGGATATACGAGAACTTTTCCAAAAGGGAATTTCTTTCATAGACTTTGTGAATCAAGACAAAGATACTTATAGGGAAAAAACACTAGAAATATATAATCACATTAAAATAGAGGAAGAAATTTTAGAAGGAATAGGATCTATTCATCATCTAGTTCATATTTTAGTATTTGCAGAAATATGGTGTCCTGATTGTATGATTAATGTACCTGCAGTACAAACGATAGCAGATCATAATTCAAATTTTAATATTTCTATTGTGTCAAGAGAGGGAAATGAAGATTATATGGAAGATTATAAAGTCAATGGAAAATCTAAAATTCCTACTTTTCTTATTATGGATGATGAATTTAATGTATTAGGTACTTTTGTGGAACAACCTCAAATGATTAAAGAAATAGAACAAAAAGGAAAACAGGTGGAAATTATTGTTGCTAAAAGAAAATATAGAAAAGGCGAGTATATAAACGAAACTATAAAAGAAATATTAGATATATCAAAAAAATAGATGGCTTTGAGCCATCTATTTTTTTGACAATATAACATTTAGCTGCTACAATATATAGTACTTCGAAAGAATACATATACTAAATAATGTGTAATATGTTAATCTATATTCTATATAGAGAATATATAGCGAGCATGTAAATAAAGTTATAAAATTCGCAAGCTCATGGCGCCAACGAAATTTTTTCATTTCATTCAAGATTTCCGTTGCTTAAAAAACGTCACTAAATTTTCAATAAATGCTCCTAATTTTTATAACTTTACTACAATTAGAAATAAAGGGATTTTTTATGAAAGGGGAATTTTATATTGGAAGTTATTAAAAGAAATAAAAAGATGGTTTCATTTGACTTAAAAAAGATTATAAATGCTATTGAAAGAGCCATGTCGGAAACAAAAATAGGAGTAGATTCAAATTTAAGTAAAGAAATTGCTAATTTAATATATGAAAAAATTAAAAAACAGAAACATCCCATACATGTAGAAGAAATACAAGATATGGTAGAAGAACTTTTAATGTCTAGCAATCGAAAAGATGTTGCAAAAACATACATAATTTATCGAGAAGAACATAACAAGCTTAGAAAGATAAAAAAAATAAAAAAAATTGGATTGTTAACAGATGAATTTATAAGTCAATACAAGCATAGATCTTCTCCCATGGGGCATCTTGGTAATTTTGTATATTATAGAACTTATTCTAGATGGCTTCCAGAACAAAAAAGAAGAGAATATTGGTGGGAGACAGTAAGACGTGCTGTTGAATACAATTGTGGTCTTGTTCCTACTTCTAAGGAAGAAGCAGAAAAATTATATGACAATGTCTATAATTTAAGACAATTTTTGTCAGGAAGAACTTTTTGGGTAGGAGATACTCCTGTGGCAAGAAATTATCCCATGGCAAACTATAATTGTGCATTTCTTATAATAGATTCCTTTGAGAGTTTTAAAGATCTTTTTTATCTTCTTATGATTGGATCTGGCGTAGGAGTTAGAGTATTAAAAGAAGATATAAAAACTCTTCCAAAGGTTCGTATAGATTATGAAATGATTCACAAGGATTATACACCTACTCCTATTTTAGAGAGAGAAGATTGTACAAGCTTAGAATTCTTTCACAATCATACTGTCAAAATTACAGTAGGAGATAGCAAAGAAGGGTGGACTCAAGCTTTAGATTTCTTTCTCAAATTAATTTATAGCAATGAATATAGAAATGTAAAAACTGTGATTGTAGATTATGATCATGTAAGACCAAAAGGGGAAAAACTCAAAACTTTTGGAGGAACTGCTAGTGGTCATTCTAGCCTTAAAAATATGTTTGTAAAAATAGATAAAGTTTTAAAAAGAAATAGAATAGAATATGCTCATAAAAGAGTGAAATTAAAGCCTATTGACTGTTTGGATATTGCTAATATTATAGGAGAAAATGTGGTAGTTGGAGGAGTTAGACGTACTGCAGAGATGATTTTAATTGATCCAAATGATTATGAATCCATTGAAGCAAAATCTAATTTATATAAAAAAATTAATGGACAATGGAGGGTAGATCAAGAAATTATTCATAGACAAATGAGTAATAATTCTATTTATTATACAGCTAAGCCTACAAGAGAAAAATTGCATTGGCAGATTGAAAAAATGAGATATTCAGGAGAACCAGGATGGGTCAATGCAGAAGCAGCCTCCAAGAGAAGACCAGATATGAATGGAGTAAATCCTTGTGGAGAAATATTACTAGATTCAAAAGGTCTTTGTAATCTTACAACCATTAATGTATATGCTTTTATAAAAGAAGATCACACCTTAGATGTAGAAGGTTTAGTAGAGGCTCAGAGACTTTCTGTAAGAGCTGGATATAGAATGACATGTGTAGAGTTAGAACTCCCTAAATGGAATGATGTACAACAAAGGGACAAACTTGTAGGATGTTCGTTAACAGGATGGCAAGACATGGTCAATATGACAGAGATGATGAAAGAAAATCAAGAAGAAGTATTGAAAGTTCTAAGAGATGCGGCTCATGAAGAAGTAGAAAAATACGCAAAAGAAATTGGACAAAATAAGCCTCTTTTAGTAACTACAGTAAAACCTGAAGGAACACTCAGTCAACTTCCTACTGTATCTAGTGGAGTTCATTATTCTCACTCTCCATATTATATAAGAAGGATTCGTATTAGTGCAGATGATCCATTGGTAAAGGTATGTGAAGAATTAGGATATCCTGTATTCCCTGAAGTAGGGCAAGAGTGGGATACTTGTGCTACAAAGGTAGTAGAATTTCCTGTAAAAGCCCCTTTCGGAAAAACCAAATATGATGTTTCTGCAATTGAGCAATTAGAGAATTATAGAATGTTTATGAAATATTATGTAGATCATAATTGTTCTATTACGGTTCATGTAAGAGAACATGAATGGGAAGAAGTAGAACAATGGGTTTGGGATCATTGGCATGAGGTAGTCGCTCTTTCGTTTTTATCTTTAGATGATAATTTTTATAAGCTGCTCCCTTATGAAGCCATAGATGAAAAAGATTATAACAAAAGAGTGAAAGAAATGAAACCTTTTGTACCTTCTTTAATTAGAAAATATGAAAAAGAAGAAATAGAGATAGATTTAGGCAATGAAAGTTGTGAAGGGGGCATTTGTCCAATTAGATAGAAGTGCTTTTAAGAAATTCTGAGTTTATAGATAAAGTCATAAAAAACATCACTAAATTTTCAATAATTGTTTCTTATTTCTAAGCAACGGAAATCTTGAATGAAATGAAAAGATTTCGTTGGCGCCATGAGTTTGCGAATTTTATGACTTTGCTAAAATATAGTTTGTCTTTAGTCGGAGAAGTGCTTTTAAGCACTTCTTTGTTTATAACTAAAAAGAAAAGTGATATAATAAATAAAAAAATAAGGAGGCAAGTATATGACCTTTCAAATGTCAACCTATGAACACTTAACAGGAGCCACAAAACAAACGCCTTCCTATTCTTGTGTAGCACAAGGAAATGGATTTTTCTTTGCAAAAAAAGGAGCTATGGTAGCAGATCAAGGAAGCTTCAAATATGAGAAGGTTCTTTTAGATCCTAATGCAGGAGCAGGAATTGCAAGAGGAATTATGAATAATATTTCTAGAAGACTAACAGGCGAGAATATGGAAATTATGAAAGTAACAGGAAATGGTATGTGTGTATTAGCTTTTCAAGGAAAGAATGTAACCATTGTACCTCTTCAGTCTGGAGAAAAAATAGGTGTAGAAGCAGAAAATATATTAGCATTTTCGGGAAATCTAACTTATGGAGTTCGATTCATAGGAGCAGGAGTTTTATCACAAAAGGGAATGTTTACAACAAATTTTGAGAATCGATCTTCAGAAGTAGGCTATGTAGCCATTATTACAGAGGGCAATGCCATTGTACTTCAAACTCCATGCAGGGTAGATCCTGATGCGATTATATGTTGGACAGGATCAGATCCTAATTTAAAAACAGATATTAATTGGAAGACATTTATTGGACAAACTTCAGGAGAATCCTATATGTTTGAATTTTCTCAAGGAGGACAAACTGTTGTATTGCAGCCTTCAGAAAGAAAAGCAGGATTAGATGTGGGGATTGATAGAGGAGGACCTATCGGAAGTCAATCTAGTGCATTTGAAAATTCTGTAGAGAGTGGACAAAATATGATGAATACTTTAGGAAACTTCTTTGGAAATAGATAAAGGAGGAAATAATATGGGGCTTAGTGGAATTTCAGGGTTAGGAGGAAATATAAATCCCAATCCACAAGAAGAAGGATTAAACAGCTTAGGAGGACTTACAGGAAGTAATGTAGTATCTTTAAAAAAGGGACAAAAAGTATCTTTAAAGAAAGCAGCGCAAGATGCAGGAGTAGCTGGAAGTTTATCTAAAATTCATGTGGGATTAGGATGGGATGTAAACAAATTTGATGGAAAAGATTTTGATCTAGATGTATTTACTTTTGCTGTAAAGGAAGATGGAAAAGTAAGAGATGAAAAAGATTTTGTATTTTATGGGAATCCTAATCCACAAGGTCTCTCAGTTTCTTTTGGAGGAGACAATCGAACAGGGCAGGGTTCAGGAGACGATGAGATAATTTTAGTAGATTTAGCAGGGATTCCTCTTGATATTCATAAAATAATTTTTGCCATTACCATTTATGAAGGAAAAGAAAGGGGACAAAATTTTGGAATGGTTGACAATGCTTTTGTCCGCTTAGCAGATAAAAATACAGGAAAAGAATTTTTAAGATATGATTTATCAGAAGAGTATAGTATGGAGACAGCAGTAGTAGTAGGAGAAATGTATAGACATAATGGAGAATGGAAATTTAATGCTATAGGATCAGGTTTTAAAGATGGATTGGTGGCACTTTGTGCTTGTTATGGAGTTAGTGCAGAATAAGGACTATAAAAATTCCTTCCTAGTGATCATTATGATGATTAGAAAGGAATTTTTTATGTGAATCAAAATAGTATATATAGAAAAAATAATAAAATTTTTTTTTGCTACATATATATATTAGAGACATTTATATAAGTAGGTTTCAACCATAGGTAAATATGTAAATACATAGGAATACCCAATTTTTGTAATTGTACTTTTAGAAAAACTGTATTATCATACAAGTAAGGAGAATATTTCGATGATTAAAAGGAGATGAATGAATATGAACCGAAAGTTCATAAATGTAGAGGGAAATATTCATCAGATTAAGCTTCAACAATTAGGAGCACAGGTTGAGGTTATTCAAGGGATTATGTATTTTGTACAAATGGATATTGAAGATACAAAGTTAAAATATGTTTATCATGTTAATGAAAAAGGAGATTATTTTATTCAGCGAAGAGCTCCATATCCTATTAATTTAGGTACATATTCTTCCCATGAAGATGTTGTAAATATTATTAAACATGATATATTACAAATGAAAAATGCAAAGAGAAGTAAAAAATTTGATAAATTCATAGAGATCAATCAAACACTTAGTGAAATTGCTCAAAATTTTGAAGAATTGTATTTATACTATAATGTAGCAGGCGTACAAACCAAAAAATTTGATGCAAAAATTGAAGAATTAAAAAGATTGATCAAAGAGACAAAGGATCAAAGTAAACGAGTATATTTTGAAAAAGAACCAGATCATATATAGAATATGTACAAATTCATATGAATAAAGTCAAAAAAATGAATTGCATAGAGCAATTCATTTTTTTGACTTTTCAGTAAACAATAAAAAGTAGAAGATTTTAATAGAAAACAGAATAAAAGCAGAGGAAATGAAAGATGTTGTAAGAGTTATACATTTATTTGACCATAATGAGCAGAAATTAATAAAAAGCATAATTAAAGTCAAGATATTACATTTTATTATTTGTAGAGAAAAGCATACAATGTATTCATTGTTATAATTTAAAGAGGAGGGGATGATGTTGACATTATTTTTAACCGTATCCATTTTTATACTAACTTATGCAGTGATTATATCAGAAAAAATTAATCGTATGACGATTTCTTTTTTTGGAGTTATTTTACTTGTATTATTTCATGTGATTGATTTAAAATTTGCTTTTTCATCTATTGATTTTGATACAATTTCTTTGCTAATTGGAATGATGATTATTGTAAATATTACAAAAAGAACAGGGGTTTTTCAGTATATAGCTATTCGATCAGCAAAACTTGCGAAAGGAGATCCTTGGAAAATATTACTTATTTTATCTATTATTACAGCAGTTTCTTCTGCTTTATTAGACAATGTAACTACTGTTTTACTGATTGCTCCTATTACTTTAGTTATGACAGAAGCATTAGAAATTGATCCTATTCCATTTATGTTTGCTCAGATTCTTTCAGCTAATATAGGAGGAACAGCTACTTTAATTGGGGACCCTCCTAATATTATGATTGGAAGTGAAACGGGATTAGGATTTATGGACTTTTTATTGAATTTATTTCCTGTTGTCTTCATTATATTTATTAGTACATTATTTTTATTAAAAAGAAGATATAAGTCTAGCCTTCATGTAGAAGAAAGATTAAAGAAAAAAATAATGAAGATGGATGAAAAATTAGCTTTAACAGATATTAAATTATTAAAAAAATCCATGACTGTCTTAATGTGTACTATTATTGGATTTGCCATTCATCAGTTTATAGGATTAGAAACTGCAACGGTAGCATTGTCAGGAGCAGCAATACTATTACTTATTAGTAATATAGATCCTGAAGAGATTTTACATGAAATAGAGTGGATTACTATATTTTTCTTTGCATTTTTATTTATATTAGTAGCAGCTTTAGAGAATGTAGGAGTAATTGATTGGATTGCCCATGGTATGGTAGATTTAACAAAAGGAAATCTAGTTTTTACAGCACTTTTAATATTATGGGTTTCTGCTTTAGCATCTTCATTCTTAGATAATATTCCTTTTGTAGCAACTATGATTCCACTTATCAAAAGTATAGGTGCTTTATCTACTTTTAACATTCTTCCTTTATGGTGGGCATTAGCATTAGGAGCTTGTTTAGGAGGAAATGGAACCATGATTGGAGCGTCTGCTAATGTAGTAGTAGCAGGAATATTAGAAAAACACAATCATAAGATTTCTTTTATACATTATATGAAAGTAGCATTTCCTTTAATGATCTTATCTATTATTATTTCTACTATCTATTTATATATATTTTATTTATAGTAAAAATAGAAAGGAGCTGATGTTCAGCTCCTTAAATTTTTACCTCCATTCCTAAAATACATATATCATCTTCAAAATCTTTAATTTTTTTATATTCAGAGATATCTTCATATATATGATGAATAAGAGAGGCAATATTTTCATTTTGATATTTTAATATAAATTCTTTTAAAGTGGTTGTATGAGATGGAGAATGGTCTATAGATTCAGTTAATCCATCTGTATAAAAAATAAGTTTATCCTTTGGCTTAAGGTGAATAGTTTTACTTTCAAAGTTGATATTTTCAAATACACCTAAAACAGTACTTCCACCTGTTTTTAATTCTATATATTCATGGTTTCGGATTAATATAGGATAGGGGTGGCCACATCTTATATAAGTAAATTCATGAGTTTTTATGTTATAAATTCCATAAAGAGCTGTTAAGTACATAGTTGTACCAATATTCATTAATTTCTTATTCAAATAGCTCATGAGTACAGCTGGATGATTAAATAAATATTTTCCTGTTTCCATAATAGCTTTTACCATTGCTGTAACCATGGCAGCAGGAACTCCATGACCAGATATATCACTTAAAAAAATCCCTATAGTATCTTCATCAATTTTTATAAAATCATACAAATCTCCACCAATTTCTTCAAGAGGTTGGTAAATAGAAGTTAATGAGATTCCTTCTAATTCAGGTATCTTTTTAGGAATTAAATTTTGTTGAACATTTTTTGCAAGGAATAGCTCGTCTTTCAAACGTTTGTGATAAGATTCAATCATCTTATTTCTTTCCTCTAATTTTTTCTTACTGATTTCTATTTGGGTAATGTCATCTAAAATGATGATAACCATATCTTCTTCATTAAAAGTAATATGTTTTGTAGTAAATTGAAAATATTTTTCTATACATTGATCTTTTATATAAAACTGTCTATTGAATACATTTTTGAAAGTAGGAGTTTTTTCTTTAAATGCTTTCATAATAGATTTTCTGATAAGACATTTATCGCAATTACTAGTAGAACCACAATTTTTTTTCTCTTCAATTGTATATTTGCATCCTATAACATTGCCACAAAGATTACCAATAATTTGATCTTCTCTTTTATTAAATAATATTTGAAAAGGTTCATTAAATTGTTGAACTTCTATATTTCTATCTACCAAAAGAATAGCAGAAGTAATATTTTCAAAAATTGTATTTAAAAAAAAGTTGGAATCTTTTAGTTCTTTTAAAGATACTTTCATAGGATCACCTCAAAGAAACTTTTTATTTATTGTATCATATATCATAAAAAGAATGTAAAAATTCTAGATATAAAAAAGGAAAATAAGATGAATTGTAGAATGAAAGCATATAGATTCAAAAGTTTTGGGTAAAATAGTTTTGACAGATTATTTCCTAAATATTATAATATCCATAATGACAAATATAGATAAATACAAGGACGAGAAGAGTACATATAAGATAAAGTCATAGCGAGTCAGTGACGGTGGGAGACTGATACAAAGCTTATATGGAAGAACATCTCTGAGTTTCTAACCAAAATCCGTGAGAAAGTAGGCTTAGACGGAATCAGGCCGTTACAACTGATGACCAAGTTGGCTAAGATTTAGCAATTAGGGTGGCACCGCGAATAAAACCTTTCGTCCCTTTCATGAGACGAAGGGTTTTTGTATGAAAAGGGAGGTAAAAATATGAAAACAACTTTAGTAAGAGATCTTTATAAAGATTATGAAAAATTTAATGATCAAGAATTGATTATTGCAGGTTGGGTAAGAACATTAAGAGCATCTAAAGCGTTTGGATTTATTGAAGTAAATGATGGAACTTTCTTTAAAAATATTCAAGTAGTTTTTGAAGAAGGGTTAGAGAATTTTGCAGAAATATCAAAGCTTACGATTAGTTCATCTATTATTGTAACAGGAAAGATTGTACTTACACCAGATGCAAAGCAACCTTTTGAAATTAAGGCAACAAATATTTTAGTAGAAGGAAATTCAGATGGAGATTATCCTCTTCAAAAGAAAAGACATAGCCTAGAATTTTTAAGAAGCATTGCACATTTAAGATTTAGAAGCAATACCTTCTCAGCAGTATTTCGTGTACGTTCTATTGCAGCTTTTGCAATTCATAAATTTTTTCAAGAAAAAGGATTTGTATATGCCCATACGCCTATTATCACAGGAAGTGATTGTGAAGGGGCAGGAGAAATGTTTAGAATATCTACTATAGATTTTGATAATATCCCAAGAACTGAAGAAGGAAAAGTAGATTATAAAGAGGATTTCTTCGGAAAAGAAACAAATCTTACAGTAAGTGGTCAGCTAGAAGCAGAAGCTTATGCATTAGCTTTTAGAAATGTATATACATTTGGACCTACCTTTAGAGCTGAAAATTCTAATACAGCAAGACATGCGGCAGAGTTTTGGATGATAGAGCCTGAAATTGCATTTGCAGATTTAGGAGATGATATGGAGCTAGCAGAAGAAATGATCAAATATGTTATGAAATATGTAATGGAAAATGCTCCAGATGAAATGAACTTTTTCAATCAATTTATAGACAAAGGATTGATAGAAAGATTAAATCATATTATTCATTCTGATTTTGAAAGGGTAACTTATACAAAAGCTGTAGAATTATTAAAAGAATCAGGTCAAAAGTTTGAATATGATGTAGAATGGGGCTGTGATCTTCAAACAGAGCATGAGAGATATTTAACAGAGAAAATATTTAAAAAGCCTACCTTTGTAACAAATTATCCAAAAGAGATCAAAGCGTTTTATATGAGATTAAACGATGATCAAAAAACTGTAGCAGCAATGGATCTTTTAGTTCCAGGAGTAGGTGAAATTATAGGAGGAAGTCAAAGGGAAGAAAGAATAGATATACTAGAAAGTAGAATGGATGAGATGAATCTTCCTAAAGAAGATTATTGGTGGTATTTAGAGCTTAGAAAATATGGAGGAACAAAGCACGCAGGTTTTGGACTTGGATTTGAAAGACTCATTATGTATATAACAGGAATGAGTAATATACGAGATGTGATTGCTTTCCCTAGAACTGCTAATTATGCGGAATTTTAGAGAATAAGGAGTGGGCGTATGCTTGAGTCTATTAAAGAGGGTATTAAAAAAGGAATAGAAACAACTTGGATGTTAGGTAAAATTATTATCCCTGTATATCTATTTATAACGATTTTAAAATATACACCTGTACTTGAATACATTGCTCAAATTTTTAGCCCATTGATGAAACTATTTAACTTGCCTGGAGAGGCAGCTATTGTATTAGTCTTAGGAAATTGCTTGAATATATATGCCGCTATTGGTGCCATTAAGGCTATAGATCTAACGCCTATGGAAGTAACTACCTTAGCAGTCATGCTATCTTTTTGCCATTCTTTATTTATGGAAACAGCTGTTGTAAAACAATTAAAAGTCAATGTGATCAAGGTGATTTTACTTCGAGCAGGACTTGCGGTAGGAGTAGGAATGGTTATAGGACAGGTAGGTGCATGGATATGATTATGATTTTGAAAGAAGGAGTTATAGGAAGTTTAAAATCAGTTTATACCATTGCAGTAATTGTAATTCCTTTGATGGTTATTTTACAGCTGGCAAAAGATTATCACATATTAAACAAAATTGCAGAAAAGTTTATATTTATTACGAAATTGTTTTCTATTTCCAAAGAAGCGATTGTACCTCTTTTAGTAGGACTTATTTTTGGAATATCCTATGGAGCAGGAGTAATTGTTCAAAGTTCTAAGGAAGGAGATCTTACAAAAGTAGATCTTGTTCTTTTGATTACCTTTTTAGTTACTTGTCATGCTATATTTGAAGATACATTAGTATTTGTAGCCGTAGGTGCAAATGGATATTTATTATTAGGGATTAGACTATTGATGGCTATCGTGATTACTTATTTCTTATCTAAAAGATTGTCTAAAAAAATATCTGTAAAACAACAAGAATAAGGATCTTTTAAAGATCCTTATTCTTGTGTTGTTGGAGGGACAAAGGTTCTTTGGGCAAGTTCTGTATCTAACATATAAAGGGCATTGCTATTTTCACTAATTCTTTCTAACTTTTTAACAAGAGCGCCAAAGTTTGATTCTTCTTCTACTTGTTCATCAATAAACCATTTTAAGAAGCTTATGGTAGCATGTTCTCTTTCTTCAGTAGCTAGATCTGTAAGATCATATATTCTTTTTGTTACTATTCTTTCATGAGCCAATCCCTTTTTAAAAACATCTAAAATAGATGCATATTCATTTTCAGGATCCTCGAAAGAAGAAATATTTACTCGTCCTCCCATTTCGGATATATAATTAAATATTTTCATGGCATGAAATCTTTCTTCTTCTGCTTGAACGATAAAGAAGTTAGAAAACCCATCTAAATCCTCTGAAGCACAAAAACCTGCCATAGCTAAGTATACATGAGCAGAATAAAACTCATAATTCATTTGATCATTTAAAGCATTCATCAATTTTTCACTAATCATTATAAATCCTCCTCTTTGCAATAAGTTATAGATTTTAAAAATAAGTATATAAAATTATGGATTCAAAATTTTATCTATATTTATTATGGTACCACAAAAGATTATGGTTTAAACAAAAATTTCCTATTTTGAAAATATTATATATATTGAGATGAAAAAGACGTTGACAAAAAAATAGAAAAATGGCAATATGAAAGAAAATTAGAAAGAAGGTGTATCATATGGAATTTACTTTTAATCATAATAATATCAATGTATTTGATCTTCAAAAAAGTATAGATTTTTATAAAGATGCATTAGGTTTAGTAGAGACCAAAAGAAAAGAAGCACAAGATGGAAGTTTTACTTTGGTATTTTTAGGAGATAGTAAAACTCATCATAAAATTGAATTGACTTGGCTAAGAGATAGAACGACACCTTATAATCTAGGAGATAATGAGAGTCACTTGGCATTTACTACAGATGATTATAAAAAAGCTCATGATCATCATGAAAAAATGGGATGTATCTGTTTTGAAAACAAAGAAATGGGATTATATTTTATCAATGATCCAGATGGGTATTGGATCGAAATTCTTCCAGAGAAAAGATAAGACAGGCTTTGCCTGTCTTTTATCCTATCATTCTTTGTTTCTTTTCATTTGGATAGATTCCAAGCATATAATAAGAACAAGGTTTTAAGAAATATTTATCCTTTGGAATTTGCTCTTTGATAAATTCTGCAATAAACGCACTTTCTAAATCACTTTGAATCATAACCAAAGGAAGATTTCCACCATATCCTCTTTTTTGACATTCTTTAGGAGTGAGAAGTTGACATTCATCTTGGATTTTCTCTTGCTTTAAAATAAAAAGAACTTCTTTGGCAGCGCTTGTTTTAATATATTGTATATATTCTTCGTAAAAAACATCAAAAGATTTTTTATTTGTTCTTCTTAACCAACTTCCATATTTTTTTATTCTCCTATTTTGACTACATTTATCTTTTTTGGGAACGCCCAACGCATTAAGATGTTCTTCATACATTTTTTTTGTAATTTTCATTTTAATACCCCCAATGAAACATTCTTTTGCAACATAATCTTACTTAATCTTTTCTTTAAAGTTATAAAGATTCCTCTAAGAAAAGAAAAAAATTCAGAATTTTCGTTCGACTACATTTTTTGTATATGTTTCATTTTTTGTTAAGGGATCAATGAATCAATCACATTTTGTAAAATTAGATAAATAATTGAATATCTGAGCCGAGTGCATCTTCTATGTATTCTTTTGAAGTAATCACTTCTAGTTCAGGCAGCAACTCTTCTTTTTGAAAGCCCATAATTTCCATGGAAAGTTTACATCCATAAAATTTGACACCTTTTTTAATAGCACCCTTTAAAAAGGCTGTTAAAGAAGGTGCATCATCATCCTTCATCATGGAAATGAGCATTTGCTTTCCTATTCCACTAAAGTTCATTTTAGATAAAGGAAGGTCTTCTGGACCCTTTGGAGTCATAGCAGCAAACATTTTTTCAAAATTTGTTTTATCTTCCATGCTCATTTTTTCAGGATCTCTTAATAATAAAAGACCCCAAAAGGCAAAAAATAATGTGACATCTATATTCATTTCTCTTGCTGTATTGGCTAGGATCATGGCAGCTAGTGCTTTATCGTAGTCTCCGCTAAATATAAGCAAACTCATTTTTTTCAATGATTCAAGCTCCTTTCTATAAAATATAATTGTGCTTTTAGTCTAACCTATTTTGTAAAAAAAAATCCTCCCTAAAGAGAGGAATCAAAATCTTTGTATTTGTTTATATAAAAATCTCTATTTTTAGAGATTTTTTTAAGCATATTTATGAATACATCAATTTCATCATAGTCATTATAAAGACCAAAACTAATTCGAACCATTCCAGGATGTACCATAAGAGGATCATTTATTCTTTCCTCAATATCTTCTTGTGAAAGACCTAAAAGATTTTGAATATAAGGTTGAGCACAAAAACACCCATTTCTAACAGCAATACCAGATTCACAAGATAATATATAGGCTAGTAGGTTATGAGGGATATTTTCCATATTAAAAGAGATAATACTAATCCGATCTTCATAATCTTCATCTCCATAAATTTTTATATAAGGAATATTCTTTAATTGTTTTAAGGTATATCGAATTAAATTTCTTTCATATTTTTCTATATGATCCATACCAATTTGAGAAAGAGTTTGGATAGCTTTAGTCAAAGCAAGGACTCCCATAAGATTTGGAGTGCCAGATTCTTCTTTAGAAGGAGGCTCAGTCCACTTAATAAAATCATGGGTAACCATATCTACAGTACCTCCTCCAGGATATTCAGGAGGTCCGTTTTCAAAGATATTTTTTGATCCTATTAATACACCACTACCAAAAGGAGCATACATTTTGTGAGCAGAAAAAACAACATAATCAATATACTCTAAAGGATGAGATCCTTTCATAGAAAAGGGTCCATGTGGAATAAGTTGAGCACCATCTACCAATATTTGTGCTCCATACATATGAGCTAATTTTCCTATTTCATGAATAGGATTTTTATATCCAGTTACATTAGAAGCTCCTGTAACAGTGACTAGTGCTACTTGATCTTTATATTTCTCAAGTTTATTCTTTAAATCATCTAAACAAAGTTTTCCTAATGTATTTACTTGAATATAGTCTATATGATAGTGATTTCTCCAAGGAAGGTCATTAGAATGATGTTCCATATAAGTAGATAATACAACCTTTTTTTCACTACATAATCGATAAGCAATTTTATTGATGGCTTCTGTAGCATTTTTTACAAAAATGACAGTATCTTTTTTTTCATCAGCTTCTACAAAATTTCTTACAATTTCTCTACATTTTTCATAAATAGAAGAAGAAAATTGAGATTTATATCCTGTCCCTCTATGAATAGAAGAATACCATGGAGAAAAATTTATAATTTCATAAATGACGGACCATAGGGGAGGTGTTGTAGCAGCATTGTCAAAATTAATAGCTTTTACCCATCTACCATTAGATAGGGGAATAAATGTATCTACACCAACAAAAAGATTTCTAAAGGGAGACTTTAAAAATTTCTTATTCAATAGAGTTCACCCGCCTTACAGGACTTTACTAATTATTTTATGCATAGAAGGAGAAAAGAGTGAAATAAATTTTATTGAATAAATTATAAAATAAGAAGGAATTTTCAGAATAGTAAAGAATATATTTAATAAAGTTGTCTAAAGATTACAACAAATTCTGGAATGAGGGGGAAGTAATATGAAGGAATATGGAAGTGATCAAATAAGGAATGTGGCATTCGTAGGACATGGGGGGTGTGGAAAAACTGCTTTAACAGAAGCTATTTTATATACAACAAAAGTTACAAATAGATTAGGAAAAACGGAAGAAGGAAATACTATATCAGATTTTGACAAACAAGAGATCGAGAGAAAACTTTCCATCAATACCAGTGTGATTCCTATTGAGTGGGATCGATATAAATATAATATATTAGATACACCAGGTTACTTTGATTTTATAGGAGAAGTCAATAGTACTCTTCGTGTAGCAGGAGGAGCAATTATTGTAGTAGATGCAAGTTCTGGTGTGGAAGTAGGAACAGAAAAGGCATGGAAGTATGCAAACAATAAAAAAATGCCTAAATTCATATTCCTCAATAAAATGGATAAAGAAAATGTAAATTATGATAAAGTCATTAACCAATTGAGAGAAAAATTTGGAAAGGCCGTTGCACCTTTTGCAATTCCCTTGGGAACGGACCATGGATTGAGGGGATTTGTAAATGTAGTAGATCTAATTGCAAGAGAATATAATGGAAAAGAATGTGTAGATGCTCCCATTAAAGAAGAATGGATGGAAAAAATTCTACCCATTAGAGAGATGCTTATAGAATCAGTAGCAGAAAGCGATGAAATGCTAATGGAAAAATATTTTGAAGGAGAGGAATTTAGCCAAGAGGAGATTCATGAGGGCTTAAGAAAAGGTGTATTAGCAGGAGAGATTGTACCTGTGTTAGTGGGTTCTGCAGCAAATAATATAGGTGTACATACACTTTTGGAAATGATCAATCATTATATGCCTAGTCCTAAGGATATGACAGGATATGAAGGAGTAAGTCCTCATGATGGAAAAAAAGTGGTAAGAAATATAAGGGAAGAAGAACCTTTTTCTGCATTGATCTTTAAAACCATTGTAGACCCATATATAGGGAAAATTTCACTAATGAAAGTAATTTCAGGTAGTCTTACAGGAGATATGGAAGTATATAACCCTGAAAAAGAGCAATTAGAGAAAATAGGAAATCTATTTTTGATGAGAGGAAAAAGTCAAATTCCAGTACAAAAAGTAGTAGCAGGGGATATTGTAGCTGTATCAAAACTTCAGTATACACAAACAGGAGATACTTTATGTGATAAGATTGCTCCTATTCAATACTCTAAAATAGAATTTCCACAACCTACTCTCTTTATGGCTGTAGAACCGAAGGCAAAGGGAGACGAAGAAAAAATAGGGACAGGATTACATAGATTAGCAGAAGAAGATCCAAGCTTTATGGTTTATCGTAATACAGAAACGAAACAAACATTAATTGGTGGCCAAGGAGATATGCATATAGATGTGATTACCAGCAAATTAAAAAATAAATTTGGTGTAGACGTAAATATTGTAGATCAAATCATTCCTTATCGTGAAACAATAAAAGGAAAAGCTGATGTACAAGGAAAGCATAAAAAGCAATCTGGTGGACATGGACAATATGGAGACGTAAAAATAAGATTCGAACCTGTAGAAGAAGAATTTTTATTTGAGGAAGAAATTTTTGGAGGTTCTGTGCCTAAAAACTATATTCCAGCTGTTGAAAAAGGACTTAGGGAATGTCTAGATTGTGGAGTATTAGCAGGATATCCTGTAGTAAATTTAAGAGCTATTTTATATGATGGATCTTATCATGATGTGGATTCATCAGAAATGGCATTTAAAATTGCAGCATCCTTAGCATTTAAAAAAGGAATGCAGGAAGCAAATCCAGTTTTATTAGAACCTATTATGCGTGTAGAAATTATTGTTCCAGATGATTATATGGGAGATATTATGGGAGATATGAATAAAAGAAGAGGAAGAATTCTTGGAATGGAGCCTTTAGAAGATGGAAGTCAAAAGGTTATTGCAGAGGCTCCTCAAGCAGAATTATTTAAATATGCCATTGACCTTCGCTCTATGACTCAAGCAAGGGGAAGCTTTACTATGGAATTTACTAGGTATGAAGAAGTTCCAGGTCAACTTACCCCTAAAATTATTGAAGCTACAAAGGCAAGAAAGTAAAATATAGTTTCTCAACAGTTTAAAGCCAATCTAGGATTGGCTTTTTTCTATGATAGATAAAAAGAGAGATAAAGGGTAAAAATATACAGAAAGATAAAGAAAAACAAGGATGATGATGATTAATTTTCAAAAAAAGGGAAATAAACAAGAAGATAGCCCTTGAAAATATGATAAAAATTCATTAAAATATACTAAAGTCAAAGAAAGTCAAAAAGGGAGATGACAATGGCAAGAATAAGTGATTTAATTGAAATATTTATAAAAGAATTGCTAGAAGAAGCCAATAATAGAAGTATTGAAATTCAAAGAAACGAATTAGCTAGTTATTTTAATTGTGCTCCTTCACAAATTAATTATGTACTTACTACTCGTTTTACAATAGATAAAGGATATTTGATTGAAAGTAGAAGGGGTGGAGGGGGACATATTAAAATTGCACAAACCAATATAGATAAAAATCAATATATAAATGTATTGCTTCGTGAAATTGGACATGGTATGAGTAGTATGAAGGCAGAAGCTATCATTGATTTTTTAACAGATAAAAAAATCATTACAGAAAGAGAAAAATCAATTATGAAATCAGCTATAAGTGACAGAAGTATTAGTACCCCTATGAATATAAAGGATGAAATTAGAGCAAATCTCCTTAAAAGTATGATTGTTGCGGTATTTAATTTTAAAGGGAGGGACTAAATATGATATGTGAAAGATGTAATAAAAGACCTGCTACTGTGCATTTGACTAAGATTTTAAATGATAAAAAAACGGAAGTTCATTTATGTGAACAATGTGCTAAGCAAACAGAACAAGTAACATTTGAAAACTCTTTTTCTATCAATAATTTTTTAACGGGCATATTAGATTCTATACAAGATTCTCCTATCAAGGTAGATTATATCCAAGCTACCAAGTGTGATCATTGTGGTATGACTTATGGAAAATTTAAGCAGTTGGGAAGGTTAGGATGTTCAAAATGTTATCATGCTTTTTACGAGAAACTCAATACATTGATCAAAAGAATACAAGGAAATGAAAGTCATATAGGAAAAATTCCCAAGAGAGCTGGAGGATCATTAAGAATTAAAAATCAAATTAAAGAATTAAAAATGAAGTTAAATGATGCTATTAGAAAAGAAGCTTTTGAAGATGCAGCTCTTTTTAGAGACCAAATCAAAGAACTTGAAAGTCAGATGAAAAGGGAAGATGAGGAGGTGTAGATATGACAAAATGGATGAATGAGGTAGGTCCAGATGGGGATATTATCATTAGTAGCAGAATACGTCTCGCTAGAAATCTTGAGGAATTTCCTTTTCCAATTGCTTTAACAAAAGGAAAAAGTAAAGAAGTATATGAGCTGATTTCTGATACCATATTAAAAGGAAATAGTGCTTTAAAAGACGAGAGTGAATTGATTAAGTTAGATGAAATTTCTCCACTAGAAAGGCAGGTGTTTGTAGAAAAACATATTATTAGTCCTTATTTAGCAACAAACTATGAAAAAAGCGCTGCTCTTTTGAACAAAGATGAGTCTATTAGTATTATGATTAATGAAGAAGATCATATAAGAATTCAATGTCTCTTACCAGGATTTCAACTAGAGAATGCTTTTGATTTAGCAGATAAAGTAGATGATGTTCTAGAAGAGGGAGTAAAATATGCTTTTGATGAAAAATTAGGATACTTAACATCTTGTCCTACAAATATAGGAACAGGAATGAGAGCTTCAGTAATGATTCATCTTCCTGCTTTATCTATGATTGGATATATGAATAGAATTTTGCAAGCAGCAAATCAAATTGGTCTTGCAGTGAGAGGTCTTTATGGAGAAGGAACAGAATTTATTGGCAATTTATTTCAAATATCTAATCAACTAACCCTCGGAAGAAGTGAAAAAGAAATCATCCAAAATCTTAAGGATGTGACAAAACAAATTATTCAAAAGGAGAGAGATGCAAGAAGTACAATTCTTTCTAATAATAAAACTCAGTTAGAGGATAAAATTTATAGATCTTTTGGAATACTATGTAATGCAAGAATTTTAACTACTCAAGAATGTATGAAGCTTCTATCTGATGTAAGACTTGGAATGGATCTAGGAATTTTAAAAGATATTTCTACTGAAAATGTAAATGAAATTATGGTTTTAATTCAACCTGCTTATCTTCAAAAACAAGCAAATAAGTCTTTAAGTAGTAACGAAAGGGATATAAGAAGAGCTACTATGGTTAGAGAAAAATTAAAATACTAGGAGGTGCATTGTTATGGATATGTTTAATAGATTTACAGAGCGTGCACAAAAGGTAATTATACTTTCTCAAGAAGAAGCTAGAAGTCTTGGGCATAATTATGTGGGAACAGAACATCTTTTATTAGGGCTTTTAAGAGAAGGGGAAGGTATTGCAGCAAAAGCTCTACAGAATATGAATGTAAATGTAGAAGAAATTAAGGAAAAAATAAAAGATCTAATAGGTTTAGGAAATATGGATGACATTCAAGTTATGGGATTTACTCCACGGACCAAAAGAATATTTGAGCTTAGTTTTGTAGAAGGAAGAAGATTAGGACATAACTATATAGGAACAGAACATCTTTTATTAGGGATTATACGTGAAGGAGAAGGAGTAGCAGCAAAGCTTTTAATAGATAGTGGTGTAAGTCTATCTAAGGCAAGAGAAGAAGTAATGAAGCTTTTAAGTACTCCAAATGGAGATCATATAGAAAAAGTATATCATAAGGAAACACCTACTTTAAATGAATATGGAAGAGATCTTACGAAGATGGTCAAAGAAGGAAAAGTAGATCCTGTCATTGGAAGAGAAAAAGAGATTGAAAGAGTCATACAAATATTAAGTAGAAGAACGAAAAATAATCCTTGTTTAATTGGAGAGCCAGGAGTAGGAAAAACTGCCATAGCAGAAGGTTTGGCTCAAAAAATTGTAGAAGGTAATATTCCACAGACTCTAAAAGACAAAAGAGTTGTAACGCTTGATTTAGCTTCCATGGTTGCAGGGGCAAAATATAGGGGAGAGTTTGAAGATCGTCTAAAAAAAGTTATGAATGAATTAAGAGAGTCAAAGGATGTTATTTTATTTATAGATGAGATGCATACAATTATTGGAGCAGGAGCAGCAGAAGGATCTATTGATGCATCTAATATTTTAAAGCCAGCTTTGGCAAGAGGAGAACTTCAAGCAATTGGTGCTACTACTTTAGATGAGTATAGAAAGCACATTGAAAAAGACCCTGCTTTAGAAAGAAGATTCCAACCTATTCAAGTGGAAGAACCTACTATAGAAGAAACCATAGAAATTCTAAAAGGATTAAGAGATAAATATGAAGCTCATCATGGAGTAAAAATTACAGACGAAGCATTAAAAGCGGCAGCAAATTTATCTCATAGATATATTACAGATCGATTTTTACCAGATAAAGCAGTAGATTTAATTGATGAGGCAGCCTCAAAGCTTCGTTTACAAATGGTAACTCAGCCTCCAGAGCTTAAGGATTTAGAAGAAAAATTAGAAGAAATAGCAAAGGAAAAGGAAGAATCTATCAGTATTCAAGATTTTGAAAAAGCTGCAAGATTAAGAGATAAAGAAAAAAGAGTAAAAGAAGAACTAAATAATAGACAAAAAAATTGGAAGGTAGGGCAAACGGGAAAAGCTACTGTAGCAGAAGAGGAAATTGCTCAAACAGTATCTAGCTGGACTGGAATTCCAGTAAATAAATTAGCAAAAGAAGAATCCAATAAACTACTAAATATGGAAGCTATTTTACATGAGAGAGTGATTGGACAAGAAGAAGCTGTTGAAGCCATTGCTAAAGCAGTAAGAAGGGCTAGAGTAGGACTTAAAGATCCAAAACGCCCAGTAGGATCATTCATTTTTTTAGGACCTACAGGAGTAGGAAAAACTGAGCTTTCAAAGGCATTAGCAGAAGTTTTATTTGGAGATGAAGATGCCCTCATTCGTATTGATATGTCTGAGTATATGGAAAAGCATGCGGTATCTCGTCTTGTTGGATCTCCTCCAGGATATGTAGGATATGATGAAGGAGGACAATTAACAGAAAAAATAAGAAGAAAGCCTTATTCAGTAGTATTATTTGATGAGATTGAAAAAGCTCATCCAGATGTATTTAATATATTGCTTCAAATTTTAGATGATGGAAGATTGACAGATTCACAGGGGAAGGTAGTAGATTTTAAAAATACAGTAATCATCATGACTTCCAATGTAGGAGCTCATACTATTAAGAAGCAAAAAACATTAGGATTTACAGGAAACATAGAAGATGAGAAAAAAGATGCCTATGAAAAAATGAAAGAAAATGTGATAGGTGAGCTAAAGAGAAGTTTCCGACCAGAATTTTTAAATAGAATTGATGAAGTTATTGTATTCCATGGATTAAATCAAAGTGATATTTATGAAATTGTAGATCTTATGATTTTAGATTTAACTAAGAGAATGAAAGAATTAAATATTCACATGGAAATTTCAGATGAAGCCAAGAAGTTGCTTGGAGAAAAAGGATTTGATCCAGAATATGGAGCACGTCCATTAAAAAGAGCTATACGAAAGATGATAGAAGATTCTTTATCAGAAGAAATTTTAAGAGGAAATATTTCTAAGAATGATGAAATTTTTGTAGATGTACAAAATGGAGAGATTATATTTAGAAATAAGTTAAAACTTGGAAAGAATGAATAAATAAAGCTGCTTTTATAAGCAGTATAGACAAAGTCAGAAAAAACGTCACTAATTTTCAAATTTGGAAAATATCTAGAAACGGTCGAAAATAGCATTACAAACTCGCTACGCTCAAACAGTGTAATTCTAACCATTTTCTCTCTTATTCTATATTTTCATAAATTCTCAATAAATGTGCCTTATTTTTTATGACTTTGTTAAAATATAATGTGATAACAGTTTAAAAGCTGCTTTTAGGAGCAGCTTTTTTTATAAAAAATATATTGTATATAAGAGAAAGATGTGGTACTATTAGAAATAAGTTCGCAAGAAAAGAACAAGTGTTTACATTAAAGAGACAAAAAGGAGTGAACTAGGTGAGTAATAGGAAGTTTTTAATTATAGATACTACGATCCTCCCAGATATTTATGAAAAGGTATTAGAAACGAAAGAATTATTAAGAAGAGGAAAAGCAAAAGGGGTAACGGAGGCAACTCAAATGACTGGAATTAGTAGAAGTACTTTTTATAAATATAAAGATTATATATCGACTCCATCAGAAGGAAGTAGGGGACAAAAGGTAACCATCACACTCTTACTAGAACATTCGCCTGGAAATTTATCAAAGATTTTAAATACAATAGCAAATTGTAATATGAATATATTAACCATTAATCAAGATATCCCCATCAATGGAATTGCTAATGTAAGTATTACATTTGATATATCAGAATCTAATAGAGATATTGATTATGTTTTAGAAGCTTTAAATAATATAGAAGGCACTACAAAAATAGAACTCATCGCTATGGAATAAGGAGGAAAATAAAATGAAATGGCAAGGACTCATTCATAAGTACAGAGAATATTTACCTATAGGAGAAAATACAAATATTATTTCCTTATGCGAAGGAAATACACCACTCATTCGAGCAAGAAATATTGAGAAAGAAATGGAAGGTTTAGAGATTTATTTAAAATATGATGGACTGAATCCTACTGGATCTTTTAAAGATAGAGGAATGACTATGGCAGTAACAAAAGCTGTAGAAGAAGGGTCGAAAGCTATTATTTGTGCATCAACAGGAAATACATCAGCGGCGGCTGCCGCTTTTGCAGCCAAGGCAGGGATAAAATCTATTGTGATTATTCCTAATAAAAAAATTGCTATGGGAAAATTAGCTCAAGCCATTGCGTATGGAGCTCAAATTATTGCTATAGATGGAAATTTTGATGATGCTTTGAATATGGTAAAAGAAATTTCAAAGAAACATCCTATTACTCTTGTAAATTCTGTGAATCCTTATAGAATCGAAGGACAAAAAACAGCAGCCTTTGAAGTATGTGATCAATTAGAAGAAGCACCAGATTATTTATCTATTCCAGTAGGAAATGCAGGAAATATAACTGCTTATTGGAAAGGATTTAAAGAATATAAGGAACATGAAAAAATTAATAAACTGCCTCAATTGTTAGGCTTTCAAGCAGAGGGAGCTGCTCCAATTGTAGAGAATAAGGTATTTGAAAATCCTGAAACTATTGCTACAGCTATTCGAATAGGCAATCCTGCTAGCTGGGAAAAAGCTGTAGCAGCCCTTGAAGAATCTAATGGAGCAATTAATAAAATTAGCGATGAAGAAATTTTAAAAGCTTATGGAATTTTGGCAAGTAAAGAAGGTATTTTTGCAGAACCTGCTTCTTGCATTTCTATCGCAGGAATATATAAGCTATATAAAGAAGGAAAACTAAAAAAAGGTAAGGTTGTATGTGTTCTTACAGGAAATGGACTGAAAGATCCTGATATTGCAGTAAACATGGGAGGAAATATTAAAGAAATAAAAGCAGATTTTGACCTTGTAGAAAAAGAGATTATAGGTTAGGATGATGAATATGTTTAAGGTACGTGTGCCTGCAACTACTGCAAATATGGGTCCTGGATTTGATACATTGGGAATGGCTTTATCTCTTTATAATGAATGGAAAGTAGAAAAGGTTGAAAAGGGATTTACGATGGTAGACTGTGATCTTTCTCTAGAAGATAACTTGGTTTATCAAAGCATGAAAAAGGTCTTAGATGAACATAAAACAAAAATAGATGGAATAAAAATTACACCGAGTATACAAATACCTATGAGCAGAGGGCTAGGGAGTAGTGCAACCGCTATCGTAGGTGGAATAATGATTGCAAATATATTACTTGGAAATGTACTGACAAAAGATGATATGATTCATATAGGAACAAAAATGGAAGGACATCCAGATAATATTGTACCTGCTGTTTTAGGAGGTATGTATGCATCTATTTATGAAAATGGAGAAGTCATCTATTCAAAAGTAAATGTTCCTAAAAATTTAAGATTTGTTGTAATGAGTCCTGATTTTTTTGTATCTACTCATGAAGCAAGAAAAGTGCTTCCACATTCTTATAGCAAAGAGAATTGTATTTTTAATTTATCTAGAGTGGCAATGCTTATTTGTGCTATGAATAATGGAGAAATAGATAAGCTTCGGATATCCATGGAAGATAAGATTCATCAGCCCTATAGAGCTCCACTTATCAAAGATATAAAAGAAATATTTGATCATTCCAAATTATTAGGATCAAAGGCAGAAGTCATAAGTGGTTCAGGATCTACTCTTCTTGCTATCGTAGAAGAAGATAATACCACATTTCAAGAAAAAATGAATGAATATTTAGAAAAATTAGAAAATAATTGGGATTTAAAAATGTTAAAAATGGATGAAATGGGAGTGCAAATAGGATAAACTCATGAGAGTTTATCCTATTTTTAAAATTTAGTAGGTATAAAGTCCCTGATTGACTATATAAGAGGGAAAGTATAAAATCAGAATAGATAGGCTATATTTTTGATAGAGAATAAGGATTTCGGAGGATAAAATGGCAAAAAAGGAAAAAACTATTTTTGTATGTCAAGAATGTGGATACGAAAGTCCGAAGTGGATGGGCCAATGTGTATGTGGAACTTGGAATAGTATGGTGGAGGAGAGGATACAAGAAAATAAGTATAAAAAATCACCTACCATTACAGGAATGAATAAACCTCTTCCTATTGGAGAGATCAAATCAGGTACTTATGATCGATTAGATACTCATATAGGAGAACTTAATAGAGTTCTTGGAGGAGGACTTGTGAAGGGTTCTTTGGTGCTTATTTCAGGAGAGCCTGGAATTGGGAAGTCAACCCTTATTCTACAGGCTAGTAGTACCATCGCAAAAGCATATGGAACCACTCTTTATGTATCGGGAGAAGAATCAGAAGAACAAATTAAAATGAGAGCAGAAAGACTTGAGGCTATTGAAAAAGATTTAATGATTGTATCAGAAACCAATGTAGGTAAGATTAAAGAACATATAAAAAGTTTAAATCCTTCATTAGTAATTATAGATTCTATTCAAACATTATTTCAACCGGAGCTTTCTTCTGCTCCTGGCAGTGTATCTCAAGTAAGAGAATGTACCAATCATATTATGCATGTGGCAAAGACAAAGAATATTCCTATTTTTATCGTAGCACATGTGACCAAAACAGGGGAATTAGCAGGACCTAGAATACTTGAGCATCTTGTAGATACGGTACTTCATTTTACGGGAGAAAGAACACAAGAATTAAGAGTGTTACGTTCCCTTAAAAACAGGTTTGGGACAACTAGTGAAATAGGTGTATTTGAAATGAGAGAAGAAGGATTAAAAGAAGTACTAAATCCATCAGAAACTTTTTTAGAAGGGGTAGTAGACACGGAAGGAGCTATTGTCATCAGTAGCTTAGAAGGAACAAGACCTCTTCTCTTGGAAGTGCAAGCTTTGGTAGCTCCTACTAATTTAGGATTTGCAAGAAGAGCTGCTATTGGAGTAGATCTGAATAGATTAAATTTAATTTTGGCTGTTTTAGAAAAGAAGGTAGGAGTTCCTCTTGCCAATCAAGATGTATATGTAAACGTAGTAGGAGGATTAAAGCTAGAAGGGACTTCAGCAGATTTGGGAGTAGCATTGGCTATATTTTCAAGTATGAGGGGATTGATTATTAAAACGACAAATACTATTGCTATTGGAGAAATTGGACTTACAGGGGAAATAAGACCTGTTTCAAATATGGAAAAAATGATTAAGGAAGCAGGAAAAATGGGTTTTAAAAGATGTATACTTCCTCAAAAAAGCATTAAAAAAATTCAAAATGCTGAAATGGAATTAATAGGAGTTTATTCTTTAAAAGATGCAATAGATCATATGTTTCTGAAAAATGAAACAAACTTTTAAAAAATCCTTTTATCCTAATGAATATATGTAATATAATAGAAAAATAGGAAAAATGATATTAGGAGGATAAAGCAATTGGTAAAAGAGGATAAAGTAAAAGAAAAAGGAATTATGGAGTCTATTAAGATCATAGCGCCAGGAGCTCCTTTAAGAGAAGGATTAGAAAATGTCCTAAGGGCAAAAACTGGAGGATTAATAGTTATAGGGGATAATGAAGAGGTGATGAATCTCGTAGATGGAGGATTTTATATTAATGTAGATTTATCTAGTGCTTATTTATATGAACTTGCTAAAATGGATGGAGCTATTATTTTAAGTTCAGATGTAAAAAAGATATTATATGCAAATACTCAACTCATACCAGATCCTTCTATTCCATCTTCGGAAACAGGAATTAGACACCGAACGGCAGAAAGAGTTGCAAGACAAACAGGACTTATTGTTATATCTATTTCTCAAAGAAGAAATATTATAACCATCTATAAAGGATATTCTAAATATATTATTCAAGATACAAATAAAATATTAAATAAAGCAAATCAAGCTATTCAGACTTTGGAAAAATATAGAAAAGTTTTAGATCAAGCTATGACTAACTTAAGTGGTTTAGAGTTTGAAGATTTAGTAACTATTCAAGATGTTTCTATAGTGCTACAAAGGACAGAAATGGTTATGAGAGTTGTAGTAGAAATAGAAAAATATATTAGTGAGCTTGGAAATGAAGGACGCCTTATTAGTATGCAGTTAGAAGAATTATTAGATCATGTAAAAGAAGATGGAAAATTTGTAGTAGAAGACTATATTATTAAGACAGAAGATCGTGATTATCCTATTACTGCAAGACAAATTAAAAACTTATCTTCTGAAGAACTTCTTGACTTATCCAATATTGGGAAAATCTTGGGATATGGAGGAGTAAATGATTTATTAGATATGCCTGCTTCTCCAAGGGGATATAGGATATTAAGTAAAATTCCTAGATTGCCTATGGGTGTTATTCAAAATGTAGTAAATCATTTTGGAGATTTTCAAAAAATTCTAAAGGCATCTATTGAAGAATTAGATGATGTAGAAGGAATTGGAGAAATAAGAGCAAGAGCTATTAAAGAAGGATTAAGAAGAGTTCAGGAGCAAGTTTTATTAGATCGACATATTAGATAATGAAAAAATCGCGTGTTCCCAAAGGAACATGCGATTTTTAGTATAAGCTGTATTTTCCTAAAGTTTGAATATGTTTAGATTGTTTTAATAGTATTTCATTTAAATCAAGATTTAAAGAATTGCATATTGCCACGAGATAAAAAAGATGATTTCCTATTTCTTCTTCTATTTTATCTTTACAAATTTCACAAAGCTCACCAGAAATATGGTTGTCCATAAAATTCTTTAACTCTTCATAAGAAATTTCATCTGGAATGGATTGTTTTTTTGCATCAATATGAAGACAGCCGCAATTGGTTGCTGATTTTATAATAGATCTATTGACTTTACTGCAACTTTCTTGGTATTTAGATATAATATCTAAAATACTTTTATGTCGAATTAATACATTCGATACGCTATCTTGAAATTGATTCAGTGGAGAATTATTCATAAATTTAGTCACCTCGATCAAAATAAATGAAAACATTTTCAACTTAAGTTTATTCTAGCATATTATGGGTAAAAATAAAAGGAATTATGATAAAATAGAACTTGGCAAATAATGATAAACTTTTCTGAAAAAATATATGAAATAAAAAATGATCAAAAGAACATTGACAATCTTATAATGGTATGGTAAAATTATTATTTTCTTGACAAAAGATCTTCCATGTTGTATACTAAATTATAGGTAAAGTGTAACTTGGGAGGTTTTGCCGTATGTTCAATATAGGTGATAAAGTGGTTTATCCTATGCATGGAGCAGGAATTATTGAAGCGATAGAGGAAAAAGAAATCTTAGGGAAGAAACGGAAATATTATATTATGAAGATGCCCCTAGGAGATATGAAGGTAATGATTCCACTAGAAAATGTAGAAGACATCGGCTTAAGAGAAATTATATCTTTTAAAGAAGTAGATCAAGTAATGGCTGTACTAAATGACGATATATCAAAGATGCCTAAAAATTGGAACAGAAGATATAGGGCAAATATGGATAAAATCAAAAGTGGAGATATTTACGAAGTGGCTATGGTTGTAAGAAATCTTACTCTTAGAGATAGAGAAAAAGGACTATCTACGGGAGAAAGGAAAATGTTAGCCAATGCAAAGCAAATTCTAGTAAGTGAATTAGTATTAGCAGGAAGCATAGAAGAAGATAAAGCAGAAGAATTGATCAATGAAGCGATTCAATAAATCAATTCCTAAGTGAAGCGTCTTATGACGCTTCACTTTTTATCATACATAGTATGAAATGACTAAAATATATAAAATAGGTTGAAAAGTGGTAGTATTTAGTTATAAAATAAAATTAGCATGGCTATACTTCTCAGATAGGAGGTGAGCATTTATGTTCAATAAAATTATAAGAGGAGCACTGACACTAGCAGGTGCTTCATTAGGATATGCAGTGACCATGCTTTTGTTAAAGCTTGCAAAGTTTCAGGAATTCATAGAAATACCTACAATTACCCCTCTTATGGCTTTTATAATTGGTATCATAGGTGCAGTTGGTGGCGGAATTATATTTTTTATTATTGCTCCATGGTTGATGGAAAAAGGTCTCAATTCTGCCAATTGGGTAGAAGGAGAGTTGCAAAAGATTCCTACCATGGATATGATTGTTGGGTCTGTAGGGTTGACTATAGGACTTTTGATTGCTTATTTAATTAGCAATATTTTAATGGGTATATCTATACCAATAGTTGGAACTATTTTATCCATTATGCTTTACATATTCTTAGGATATCTTGGAGTAAGTATTGCTACTAAAAAAAGAGATGATCTTGGAAATTTGGCTGTATTATTTAAAAGAAATGCAAAAGAGAAAACAGAAACAAAAGGAAGTAAAGCGGCAACTCCTAAAATATTAGATACAAGTGTTATTATTGATGGAAGAATTGCGGACATTACTCAAACAGGATTTGTGGAAGGAGCTATTGTGATTCCAGAATTTGTATTAGAAGAATTAAGACATATTGCGGATTCCTCAGATAGTTTAAAAAGGGCTAGAGGAAGAAGAGGTTTAGACATTTTGAATAAAATTCAAAAAGAACTAAATATGGAAGTACAAATTACAGATAAAGATTTTGAAGATGTTGCAGAGGTAGATATTAAGTTGTTAAAACTTGCTCAATTTATGGATGGGAAAGTAGTTACTAATGATTACAATCTTAATAAAGTAGCAGAACTTCAAGGAGTTCCCGTTTTAAATATTAATGAACTTGCCAATGCAATAAAACCTGTAGTGTTACCAGGAGAAGAAATGATTGTGCAAGTTATTAAAGAAGGTAAGGAATCGGGACAGGGAGTTGCTTATTTAGATGATGGAACAATGATTGTAGTAGAAGGTGGAAGAAAACATATTGGAGAGACTATGGGAGTATTAGTTACAAGTGTATTACAAACAGCGGCAGGAAGAATGATTTTTGCAAAGCCTAAAATGTTAGTAGATAAAACTGCATAATAATATATGTTATAATAAAATTAAGCCCAGCATATGCTGGGCTTAATTTTGAGAAGAGGTGAAAAAGTGCTAAGAGATCACTTTATATCAGTTATTATTGCAGCAGCAGGGCAGGGAAAAAGAATGAATCAAAAGATCAATAAACAATATATAAATCTTTTAGGCAAGCCTATTTTAGCTCATACCCTTGAAGTTTTTGAACAATCAAGTTTTATAGATGAAATAATTGTGGTTACACATCCAGATGAAATAAATTATTGCGATAAAAATATTATTTCTTTTTACGATTTTAAAAAAGTAAAAAAAGTGATATCAGGAGGAAAAGAAAGACAAAATTCTATTTATAATGGTTTACAAGAAGTAGATGCAAAATGTAGTATTGTAATGATTCATGATGGAGCAAGACCTTTTATTAAAGAAGAAAATATCATAGAGAGTATTGATGAAGCTATAAAATACAAAGCTGTAGGAGTAGGAGTACCTGTAAAAGACACAATCAAAGTGGTAGATGAAGATAAAAATATTGTAAGTACTCCTAATAGAAAGTTTTTATGGGCTATTCAAACACCACAAGTTTTTTGTTATGATCTTTTAATAAAGGCACATAAAAAGGCCATAAAAGATCAATATATAGGGACAGATGATACAGTGTTGATAGAAAGAATGGGACAGAAAGTAAAAATGTTAATGGGAAACTATGAAAATATAAAAATTACTACTCCAGAGGATTTATACATAGGAGAAGCTATTTTAAAAAGGAGGAATAAAAGTGAGAGTAGGAATGGGGTATGATGTACATAAGCTTGTAGAAAATAGAAAGCTTATTATAGGAGGTGTGGATATTCCATATGAAAAGGGACTCCTAGGGCATTCTGATGCAGATGTATTACTTCATGCTATTATGGATTCTTTATTAGGAGCAGCAGCTCTCGGAGATATAGGAAGACATTTCCCAGACACAGATGAAGAATTTAAAGATGCAGATAGTATAAAACTTTTAGAGGAAGTAAATAATATTTTAAGAAATAAAGGGTATAAAATTATCAATATAGATGCTACCATTGTAGCTCAAAAGCCAAAGATGGCTCCTTACATAGAAGATATGAGAAAAAATATTGCAAATACATTAAAGCTCCATATAAACCAGGTAAATGTAAAAGCTACTACAACAGAAGGTTTAGGATTTGTGGGACAAGGTGAAGGAATTGCATCTTATGCAGTTGCAAGCGTTGAATGATTTATATTGACAAACAAATTGTTATTGGGTAATATGTATATAAGTTAAAATGGATATAGGCTGTGATAGGAAATAGTAGATTGGAAGATCCTTTTAGAGAGCAAGGTTCTAAGGCTGAAAGACTTTGTATGTGATATCTTTTCGAACCCATCCTGGAGCTTAAGGCTGAAAAAAGTAAGTCTTTACGGTGCTAGTCCGTTATTTCTAGTATGAGGGCATTCTTTATGAAATGAATTAGAGTGGTACCGCGAAATAAAACCTTTCGTCTCTATAAGCAGATGAAGGGTTTTTTAAATTTTTGGAAAAGGAGATTGATTATGGGAAAAAAAGATAAACAATTTGTACAAGATATTACACCTATGGAAGTAGATTTTCCACAGTGGTATACAGATGTAATTTTAAAAACAGATTTAGTAGATTATTCACCTGTAAAAGGATTTATGGTTATTAAACCTTATGGATATGCAATATGGGAAAACATTCAAAAATATATGGACAAAAGATTTAAAGATACTGGACATAAAAATATGTATTTTCCATTACTTATTCCTGAAAGTCTTTTAAAAAAAGAAGAGGAGCATGTAGAAGGATTTGCACCAGAGGTTGCGTGGGTTACTCATGGAGGAAAAGAGGAATTAGCAGAAAGACTTTGTGTAAGACCTACTTCAGAGACTATTATTTGTTCTATGTACTCAAAATGGCTTAATTCTTATAGAGAACTTCCATATCTTTACAATCAATGGTGTAGTGTAGTCAGATGGGAAAAAGCAACAAGACCATTTTTAAGAACCTCAGAGTTTTTATGGCAAGAAGGACATACCCTTCATGAAACTTATGAGGAAGCTCAACAAGAAACTTTGCAAATGCTTAATATTTATAGAGAAACGGCGGAAGATTTACTTGCTATGCCTGTTGTAACAGGAAGAAAAAGTGAAAAAGAAAAATTTGCAGGAGCTTATGCAACTTATACAATGGAAGCTTTGATGCATGATGGGAAAGCATTACAAGCAGGAACTTCTCATAATTTAGGACAACATTTTACAAAAGCTTTTGATATTACTTATCTTGGAAGAAATGGTGAGATGGAACATCCTTATCATACATCATGGGGAGTATCTACAAGATTAATAGGTGGAATCATCATGGTACATGGAGACAATAGAGGTCTTGTATTACCTCCAAGAGTAGCTCCTATTCAAGTTGTTATCGTCCCTATTGCACAACATAAAGAAGGCGTATTAGATAAAGCATATGAGCTTAAGAAAGGGTTAGGAGACGAAATAAGAATTGAAATTGATGATAATGAAAACTACTCACCTGGATGGAAATTTAATGAGTGGGAAATGAAAGGGGTTCCAATTCGTATAGAAATAGGGCCAAGAGATATAGAAAATAATCAAGTAATGATTTTTAGAAGAGATACATTAGAGAAAGAAGCTGTTTCTATGGATCATTTAAAGGAAACAGTAGAAAAATTATTAGATGATATTCATAACAATCTTTTAGAAAAAGCGAGAAAGCATAGAGATGAAAAAACTTATTATGTAGAAAGCTTTGAAGATTTTAAAGAAAAAATGGATAAAGAGCCTGGATTTGCAAAAGCTATGTGGTGCGGAGAAAAAGAATGCGAAGAAAATGTAAAAGCACAGACAAGTGCTACTATTAGATGTATTCCTTTTGAGCAAGAAAATTTAGGACACAAATGTCATTTCTGTGGAAAAGAAGCAAAACATATGGTTTATGTAGCAAAAGCATATTAACTTTAGGATAAAACACCTGTTAGAGAAATCTAACAGGTGTTTTATTTTATGGGATTGATAATTTTGTATCTAAATATTTATATTTGCTATCATGATTTTGTATATATTTGTAATATTTTAAATGATGATGTAAAAAATGTAATATATTGGTTGAAAAATAATGACATATGGTATAAACTAGTAAAGTCAGATAAGTTTATAAACTTGAATGATACTGTTATAAAAAACTAAATAATTGTTTTTAGGTTCTTTGATATAAAATTCAAAGATGAAAAGGGAATTAGGTGAAAATCCTAAACGGTCCGGCCACTGTAAGTGGGAAGTACTTCTTTTATATGTCACTGGGAAACTGCTGGGAAGACAAAGAAAAACGATGATCCATAAGTCAGGAGACCTGCCTAAAAATTGTAGCATATGACCTTCCGAGAAAAGGATAGATGCAAGATAAAATATGTCTTATATATCATTACTTATCAATATAGAAGTGTGGATATAAGTCTATATTGTATGTTTAGAATAAAAAGTCTTGATCTTTTGTGGAGGTCAAGACTTTTTTATTTTTATAAGTGTTAAAAAATGAAAAAAGTGATAAATATGATGATCAATCATCCCTTAGATGAATTTTAAAAAAGGAAAGGAGAGATTTTATGTAAAAAATGAAGGAGATATATAAATAAAATATCAAATGAAAAAGTATGTGATTAGAAATAGCATTGATAGATATTGATTTTAATAAGATTATAAACATACTTATATTTTTAAAATCATAAGTAACTGAAAGCAGAATTATAAAATAAAACTAGGGGATGAATTATGATTTAAATAAAATGTAAAAAAAGGAGAGACATTATGAATATTTTTAAAGACATTCATAGGCGAATTAGTATTTTGTTAATAATGGTTTTGATTATAGGAGGAATACCTCAAGCTTCAATAGCTATTTCCGATGAAGAGAGTGTATCTATACAAGAAGTAAGCAGTGTAGATAAAGAAGAAAAGAGTCAGGATAAGACAGACCATGAAGTATCAGATGAATCTGATGAAGATGTACAAACTATAGAAAATAATAAAGAAAAGCAAGATATAGAGGATATAGATAAAAAATCAGATGATGGAATAGAGGTAACCGCAGAAAATGATAATGATGATGTAAAAGAAGAAAATGAAATAAAATCAGATCAAGATATAGAAGAAGTTATAGACGATACCCAAGAAAAACAAGATACAATTCATATAGAAAAAGAATCAGAGGAGACGGAAACAGAATCTAAAGAAAAAAATGATAAAGAGATCAAAGAAGACAGCAAAATAGAAATAGATGCAGAAACTTTAAAAAGTGAAGATCAAAAGCAAGAACAAGAAGATCAAGAAAGTTTAGATAAAAATCAAGTAAAAATAGAAAATAAAATGGAGGAAAAACAAGAGGAAGAAAACTTAGAACCAAAACCAGAACCAGAAAAACCAATTATAGAACTAAATAAAAATGGAACATATGAAGTAGAAGTAAAAGGATTACAAGAAAAAGAAGATAAAGAATCTATAGCAGGAGCTTATCTAGGAGAGAAAGCAAAAATCCAAGTCAAAGATTCAAAGAAATATATGATTTTGTTATTAAAGAGAAGTGACTGGATGAGCAATATAAAAATAAGTGTAGGTGGACAAGAAGTAAAACATGAAGCAAAAGTGATTAATAAAAATGAAGAAGAAGAAACAGAAAGTAGCATAAAATTTGAAATACCAAATTTAGAATCAGAAATTCAATTTAGTATGAATGTAGAACCAATGGGAAATATGCCAGCAATTTTTAGAGTAGTGCCCAATAAAGATACATTAAAATTTATGAAAGAAGATATAGATGAAGAAAAACCAGAACCAAAACCAGAGAAACCAAGTATAGAATTAGATAAAAATGGAACATATGAAGTAGAAGTAAAAGGATTACAAGAAAAAGAAGATAAAGAATCTATAGCAGGAGCTTATCTAGGAGAGAAAGCAAAAATCCAAGTCAAAGATTCAAAGAAATATATGATTTTGTTATTAAAGAGAAGTGACTGGATGAGCAATATAAAAATAAGTGTAGGTGGACAAGAAGTAAAACATGAAGCAAAAGTGATTAATCAAAATGAAGAAGGAGAAACAGAAAGTAGTATAAAATTTGAGATACCCAATTTAGAATCAGAAATTCAATTTAGTATGAATGTAGAACCAATGGGAAATATGCCAGCAATTTTTAGAGTAGTACCAAATAAAGATACATTAAAATTCATGAAAGAAGATATAGATGAAGAGAAACCAGAACCAAAACCAGAAGAACCAAATGTAGATATTAGTAAAAATGGAACATATGAAGGAAATGTAAAAGTACTTCAAAAAGAAAATAATGAACTATCAGATACTTTAGATTGGCTGTTAGCAGATCAAGGGAAATTACAAATTATAGATGGTAAAAAATACGTTGAAATTGCAATATTTAAGTCTGAAGGTATAAAGATAGGAAAAATAGCTGTAGATGGAAAAGAAGTAAAGTATACACAACGAACAGGTAAGATAAAAACTGACGATTATTTATTCATAAAATATGAAGTTCCAAGTATAGATTCTGAGATGATTATGACTATACCAATACATTATGAACCATGGAATTTAGAAGGTAGAATAGTATTTGACAAAAATACATTACATTTAATTGAAGAATCCAAAGATGAAGAAAAGCCAGAACCAAAACCAGAAAAACCAAGTATAGAATTAGACAAAAATGGAACATATGAAGTAGAAGTAAAAGGATTACAAGAAAAAGAAGATAAAGAATCTATAGCAGGAGCTTATCTAGGAGAGAAAGCAAAAATCGAAGTAAAAGATTCAAAGAAATATATGATTTTGTTATTAAAGAGAAGTGACTGGATGAGCAATATAAAAATAAGTGTAGGTGGACAAGAAGTAAAACATGAAGAGACAATTGTTAATAAAAATGAAGAAGGAGAAACAGAAAGTAGTATAAAATTTGAGATACCAAATTTAGAATCAGAAATTCAATTTAGTATGAATGTAGAACCAATGGGAAATATGCCAGCAATTTTTAGAGTAGTACCAAATAAAGATACATTAAAATTTATTAAAGAAGATATAGAAGAAGAAAAGCCAGAACCAGAAAAACCGGATACAAAACCAGAAAAACCAAGTACAGAATTAAACAAAAACGGAATCTATGAAGTAGAAGTAAAAGGATTAAAAGAAGATGTAGATGAAGAATCTAGAGCAGGAAAATATTTAGGAGAAAAAGCAGAAATTCAAGTAAAAGATGCAAAAAAATATATGATTGTTCAATTGAATCAAAGAAATATAATGAACAACATACAAGTAAGTGTAGATGGCAAAGTAGTAAAACATGAAGAAAAAATAAATGAAAGTAAAGAAACAGAAAGCAATGTAAAATTTGAAATACCAAGTTTAGATGTAGAAATAAAAATAAATATGAATGTGACACTAATGGGAAATAGGAGAACTGGATTTAGAATAGTACCTACTAAAGATACATTAAAGTTTATCAAAGAAGATATAGAAGAAGAAAAACCAGAAAAACCAGAAAAACCAAGTGTAGAATTAGACAAAAATGGAACATATGAAGTAGAAGTAAAAGGATTACAAGAAAAAGAAGATAAAGAATCTATAGCAGGAGCTTATGTAGGAGAGAAAGCAAAAATCCAAGTCAAAGATGCAAAGAAATATATGACATTGTTATTAAAGAGCAGTAACTGGATGAGTAATATAAGAATAAGTGTAGGTGGACAAGAAGTAAAACATGAAGCAAAAGTGATTAATAAAAATGAAGAAGGAGAAACAGAAAGTAGTATAAAATTTGAGATACCCAATTTAGAATCAGAAATTAAATTTAGTATGAATGTAAAACCAATGGGAAATATGCCAGCAATTTTTAGAGTAGTACCAAACAAAGACACATTAAAATTCATCAAAGAAGATACAGAAGAAGAAAAGCCAGAACCAAAACCAGAAAAGCCCAATACTGATCAACCAAAAGACAATGAACAAGTAATTGAAATTTCATTGGAAAAACCAATGGAATTACAAGTTACTGATCAATCTAAAAGAATAGTAATTCCTAAATTAACAGATGAAATCATTCAAAAAGGTCAACTTAATATTAATGTAGAAGATATAAAAAATGCAACGATTCAAGTACCTGTATCAGGAAATGAAAAGAAAGAAGTAAAACTTCCTAAAATAGCAATAGATTCAAATATAGCTCAAGTAGAAATACCAAAAGGCATTACAATAACCTCTGAAAATGGGAAATGGGATGGAACTATTAAAATGCCAACTCTTATAGAGAATGAAAATATATCTAATATTCAATTAGAAAGAGTAGTAGAAGTTGGTTTTGAAGATGGAAATTTAAACTTTGATCAACCAATAAGATTAGTGATGAAAGGTCAGGCAGGCAAAAAAGCAGGCTATTTAAAAGATGGACAACTTAAAGAAATTACAAATATACTTTCTCAAGATACTCAACAAGCAGCAAATCATATGCTGAGCAAAGATGCTAACAGACAAGAGGCTAAAATAGATGTAGGAAAAGATTTAGTAATTTGGACTAAGCATTTTACCAAATTTGTAGCTTATAAAGAATTAGACAGTAGTAATAATCCAGGAAATAATGGGGGTAGTAATGGAAACGGAGGTAAAAATGATAGCATTAATGAAAATGAAGATGGGATATATGGAGTAAAGATTAAAACTTTAAAAGAAAATGATGATTCAGAATCTATGGCGATTACATATTTAAGTGATGAAGCAATTTATGAAGTGAAGAATGGGAAAAAATATATAAAATTTGTTTTAATTCACAGTGATTGGATGAAAGATAAAGAAGTATTTGTAGATGGCAAAAAAGTAAACTATACCCTTACAACTATCAAAGAATATGATGAAAAAAATCAAGAAGGAAAAAACAAAATAGATAGTATGATTAAATTTGAAATTCCAAGTTTAGATTCAAAAATAGTGTGTAAAATGACTATTATGCCAATAGGTGATATCCGCGTAGCTTTTCGACTTGTCCCACAAAAGAATACACTTATAAAAAAAGATAGTGATGATATTAGTTATAACTCAAGAAAAGGACAAACCAATATAAATATAGAAATGGATAAAAACGGAATATATGGAGTGGATCTCAAACTTGTTAATGAAAAGGGCGAGGAAGTATCAGATTTAAAAGAATATATAGGACAAAAGGCTAATATTAAAGTGGAAGATTCAAAAAAATATATGAAAATGCTTTTAAAGAAAAGTGGACAAATGAAAAATATTGAAATAACAGTAGATGGCAATAAGGTAGAGCATAAGATTGAGGACATTAAAAAATATGAAGACGGAAAAATAGTGAGCACCATCCAATTTAAGATTAAAGACTTAGATTCAAAAATAAAATTACAAATGGATCTAGAGGGTAAAGAGAATAAAAAAGTTGTATTGGAGGTTCTTCCTCAAAAAGAAAGCGTCATAATTAAGGAAAAAGATGACTTTCAAGATGATATGAATGAATTTTCAAAGATCAATTTAGAGGAAGACGGTATATATGAAGCAGAAGTAGAAATATTAAAAGAAATTAATGATCATTCAGAAATGGTAAAACCGTATTTAAAAGACAATATAAGACTTAGAGTAGAAGATAAAAAAACATATATGACAGTATTTTTTGAAAAAAGTGAAGAAATAAAAGATCTTACAGCATTTGTGGACTGGTCAAGTGTAAAACATGAGTGGAAAGATACAGATCATAGTGAAGTAGAATTTGAGATACCAAATATAGATTCCAAATATAGATTTCATATGAATATAGACTCTATCAAAAATAAAAGACTTGAGTTTAGTATTATTCCAAAGAAAGAAACTTTTAAAGTGAAAGATCAAAAAAATAAAGGAGAGAGTCATGATGAAAAGTAAAGTGTTTAAAATCTGTACGATAACATTTGTAATAGGAGCTTTGTTGTTACCATCTACACAAGCTTTTGCTCAAAAGGGAAAGGTAAATAAAGTAAATACTACAAAAAAAACAGTACAAGTAAAAGAAAAGGAACCTTTAAAAATAGGAAAATATACTGTAAGTGCTGATGTACTTAAAATAAATGCAGATGAATTATCTATAGCAGGTCAATATATGGATCCACAGGCTGTTTTAGAGGTAACAAAAGATAAAAAAAAGAAAGAAAAAAAATATATAGAGTTAAAGCTTATAAGAAGTGATTGGATGAAAAATGTCAAAGTAACAGTGGATGGTAAAAATGTAGACCATACTAGTAAAGTAACAAAAACATACAAAGAAAAAAATGAAGAAGGAAAAAACAAAACAGATAGTACGATTCGATTTGAAATTCCAAAGCTAGATTCCAAAATTAAGCTAGGTATGACTGTGGTTCCTATGGGAAATGCAGATGTTGAATTTAGAGTACAATTACAAGATGATATTACAAAACTACAAGACAAAGCTGTAAATAAAAATACACCAAAGTCTAATAAAGTAGTGAAAAAGAAAAAATAGTAGATAGAAATTTATTAAAATAATCAGTTTTTGAATGATAACTCTGTTTTAAGCGAATTTATATTTTCTTAAAACGGAGTTTATTCATGGATATAGGGGGGATTATGAATGAAAAGAGTGGTAGCTATTATAATGGCGCTTATGATGAGTATGTTATTTGTTGGTTGTAGCGCAAAAGGGGCACAGGTAGATTCTAAAGAAACAGACTCCAAAAAAGAAGTAAGAATTGTGGCAGGAAGTGTAGCTGTAGCAGAGATGCTAGCAGAGCTAGATATAAAAATGGTGGCAAGACCCAGCACTCAATATGGTATATCTGATAAAATAAAGGATCTTCCAGAAATAGGATTGCCTATCAATCCAGATTTAGAAAAAATTCGAAGTTTGAATTCTGATATATTTATTACTTCTAGCGCTATTCAAGAATTAATAGGAAATAAATTTGAACAAAATGGAATCAACACTAGATATTGTGATTTGAACTCTTATGATTCTGTAAAAAATACTATAAGAGAATTATCCACTGAATTTGGTCAAGAAGAAAATGGAAAAAGATTAATCGAAGAATTTGAAAAAAAGGAAAAAGAAATATTAAAAGATATGGATCCAAACAAAAAAGTAAAGGTTATGATTTTATTTGGAGCACCAGGTCATTTTATGCTTGCTACTAAAAATTCTTTTACAGGAAGCTTAATTGATAAATTAGGAGCAGAAAATATTACATCACAAGTTAAATCGAAATATAAAGGAGCTTATGTACCTTTTTCCTTAGAAGTAGCATTAAAGGAAAATCCAGATGTTATTTTTAGAATGTATCATGGATACATAGATGAATCAAAAAAACAAGTAGCAGAGGAATTTGAGAAAAATCCTCAATGGAAAAAATTTAAAGCCGTAAAAGAAAATAGAATATATGATTTAGATCCAAAAGAGTTTGGAGTAACAGGAGATATACATGCAACTAAATCCCTAGAAAAAATGAAAGAATATCTATACAAATAATAAGGAAAATGGTGAAAATATGAAAAATAGAAAAGAAAAAAGAAAAATATGGATAATATTTTTCAGTTTAATATTGTTGATACTTTTAATTATTGCAACAATTGGAGTGGGAAGTGTAGATTTATCTATTAGAGAAATCATAGATACTTTTTTAGGAAAAGGGGATGAAATCAATGCCAGCATTATTATGGATATGAGATTGCCTAGAATTATATTAGCAGTATTTGTAGGGGCAAGCTTATCTATATCTGGAGCATTGCTTCAATCAGTTATGAGAAATCCATTGGCTGATCCTGGAATTACAGGAGTTTCTTCTGGAGGAAGTTTAGCAGCTATTTTAATGATGTTATATTTCCCACAGTTTTATAGATTATTGCCTCTTATGGCCTTTTTAGGAGCCATACTCGCATGTACATTAGTATTTATTTTATCCTGGGATAACGGCATTAAGCCTATTAGAGTGATCTTATCAGGAGTAGCCATCAATGCTATGTTTGCAGGAGCTACTGCTTTGTTAGCGATTATGAACAGTGATAAAATCCAAGGAGTTTTACTGTGGATTAATGGAAGTATTGCCTATAGAGGATGGAGGGAAGTGAGCTACTTTTTACCTTATTGTATTGTAGGGCTTATATTATCTTTATTTTGTATTCGAGGAGCCAATCTTTTAGCCCTAGGGGATGATGTAGCTACTAACTTAGGTATGAATGTAAATAGAGCAAGAATATTTATATCCTTAGTTGCAGTATTTTTAGCAGGAATTAGCACTTCTGCTGTAGGGATTATAGGGTTTATAGGAATTATTGTTCCTCATATATGCAGGCTGATCTTAGGATCTGACTATAAATATTTGATTCCTATGAGTACTATTTTAGGAGGAATAATCCTTCTTTTAGCAGATACTTTAGCTAGATATATTGCAAGACCTATAGAATTACCTGTAGGAGTAATGATGGCTATGATTGGCTGTCCATTTTTTTTATTCCTTCTAAGGAGGCGAAAATACAGTGCTTAAGGTGAATGATTTTAAAGTAGGATATGATGGAAAAACCATTGTAAAAGATTTTAATTTACATGTAAAAAAGGGAGAAATCATTACAATTATTGGACCCAATGGTTCGGGAAAGTCAACGGTTTTAAAGGCTATAGGAAGATTATTAAAGCCTATGGGTGGAACTATTTATTTAGACAAACAATTGCTTTGGAAAATGAATGGAAAAGAAATAGCAAAAGAGATGGCATGTCTTTCTCAACATAATATAGCTCCTGAAGATATGACTATAAGAAAAATCGTAAGTTTTGGTAG